>JAYTMT010000141.1:0-25290 GCA_043728315.1 Polaromonas sp.
AGTAAACAACGCGAGGCAAATTCACCCCAGTAACTGGCACCGCACCGTCAGCACACCAATGCCTATCGGGTGTTGTGGTCGCGTTCGGCCAAAAACACCAGTATTGCAGTCTCGGGCATCTCAAAATATGCCGCAAAGACAGCAAACTCTTGCAACGAGGGTCTCTACGGTCGCCGCCACCGAACATGCGCTAGGCCAAGGCGCGTCACTTAAGGGGCATAACAAAAAGATATTTGCAGTGGGGCTACCTTAGCACCTCAAACCGGGCTCGTCCAACAAACGGTTCAGATCGTGGCTTCGCACGATCTAACCTTAATCGTTAGAGCATTTGAATGATTTCGCTCAGGCGTGCGGGCAAGGGGGGTTTGGTGACGTAGGCGTCGGCACCTACTAGATTGCCGCGCACGCGGTCAATGATACCGTCGCGGCTGGTGACCAAGATGACTTTGGCCTGCGAACTGCGCTGCTTGTTGGCCGCATGGCTGGCACTTGAGAAGGCTTCAGAGCGGGCTTGGCGCTTGATGGCGCGGCAAACCTCAAAACCATTGCCGGGCGGCATGTCTACATCTAAAAAAATAGCGTCGTAGTGGCTCTGCTGGGCCATTTGCAGCGCTTCTTGGCCACTGCTGGCTTCGTCAACTTGGGTGTAGTTCAGGCTGGCCAGCTTGGCGCGCATGTAGAGGCGGCAAGTCAAGTCGTCGTCGGCAATGAGGATTTTTTTGCCCTGAACTGCGCCAGTATTTACTGGATGTGTGTCTTGCGGCTGTGTGTCTTGCATCTGTGGCTCTGCGGGCGCCGTGTCCATGAAGTCAGCTTGCACTTGGTGGGATGTGGCGTTTGTGGAGCTTGCGTTTGTGCCAGCGCTTGAACTGGCTTCTTGCGCGCTGGTGTGCGCTAAGCCTTGCCCCAGTGCAGACAGCGCATGCGCTTTGTCCAAGGCATCGAGCACGCGCACCCACGGAATCGGGCGGTCAAACACCCGCCACGCCTGCACAGGTGGGTAGGCACCAAACCACAGCACCCGTGCCCTAGGGTGCATTGCTGTGGCTTGCAAGGTTTCGCTGTCCGCCTGCACCATGCGCCCATCAACCAGCAACGCCGTAGGGCTGGCGGTGGCGGCCGCAGTCCACAAGTCAAAACTTGGGTTGCGCTGCTGCGATATACGCAGCAAACTGTTGAGCGCATGCCGCTCCACATCGCTAAACCCCAATACTTGAATGAGAACAGGTGTGGTCATAGCGCAATTATGACCACAAACATCGCGTTTCAACGCAATGGTGATAAATTATCACTTCATGGCGTCAGCAGGGCGGCGAGACTTCACATAAGCGTCGCTAGGAAGATACGCTTTGCCGTCGGCGTAGCGCCAGTTCACCATGGTGCCCTTGCCGCCGCGCACATCCAGCGTGCCCACAAAAGCGCCCATGGTGCTTTGCTGGTCAATGGCTCTGAACTCGGCCGGGCCAAAGGGCGTGCTGAATTTGAGGCCGCGCATGGCCAGCACCAGTTTCTCGTTGTCAGTAGATTTGGCTTTGCGGATGCCTTCAAAAATGGCTTGCATGGTGGCATAGCCCACCACCGAGCCCACTTTTGGGTTCTCGTTGAAGCGCTTGTAGTAGTTGGCGGCAAAAGATGCATGGTCGCGGTTGTCCAGCTGGTCCCAGGGGTAGCCGGTCACAATCCAGCCTTTAGGGGTTTCGTCTTTGAGCACATCCAGATACTCTGGCTCGCCAGAGAGCATGGAGACCACGGGCGTTTTTGGGAACACGTTGCGCTGGTTGCCCTCGCGCACCAGCCGGGCCAAATCAGCGCCAAAAGTGACGTTAAAAATCGCATCGGGCTTGGCCGCCATGATGGCGCTGAGCGTGCTGCCCGCCTCCAGCTTGCCATTGGCTGGCCACTGCTCACCCACAAACTCCACATCGGGGCGTTTGGCTTTGAGCAGCTCTTTGAAGCTGGCTACGGCGCTTTGGCCGTATTCGTAGTTGGGCGCAATCGTGGCCCAGCGCTTGGCGGGCATTTTGGCAGCTTCTTCTACCAGCATGGCCGCTTGCATGTAGGTGGACGGGCGCAGGCGGAAGGCGTAGCGGTTGCCTTTTTCCCACACGATAGCGTCAGTGAGCGGCTCGCTGGCTATGAAAATACGTTTGTTTTTGGCTGCGTGGTCAGCCAGCGCCAAGCCAATGTTGCTGAAAAAACCGCCTGCGAGCACATCGACTTTTTCTTTGCTGGTGAGCTCCACGGCGTGGCGCAGGGCTTCTTCGGGCTTGCCCGAATCGTCGCGCGCTATCACTTCCACCTTGCGCCCGAGCAAGCCGCCCTTGGCGTTGACCTCTTCCACGGCCAACTGCCAGCCTTGTTTGTAAGGCATGGTGAACTGGGGGATGGTGGAATAGCTGTTGATTTCACCGATTTTGATGGGCGTGGATGCAACGCCTGTGCCTTGGGCCGCAGCAATGCCGCCAACTGCAAGCACCGAGAGAGCCACTAAACTGTGTGTGAGCGCGTTCATAAAAACTCCGTAAAAACCCGTAGATCGGGCGAGATGAGACTGTAACGCAAGCGCAGCACCACAGGATGACTGAATTGAGCTATTTAAGTTATTTGCTAATATAAATATAGCAATAAGTGACCATGTGGCGCTGACATTGGTCATTTTTTCTATAAATTTACCAATACCCACGCAAAGCATAGGCCAAAAGACCTGCGCACAGCAGCCAAACGCCCACCACCACGCATGCAGCCACCCAGCTGCGCGGCCGCTCCAGCGGCGCCGCAGCCCGCTGCCGCGCTGCATCGAGCACCGCAGGCGGCAACATGCGAATCACCAGCAGCAGGCCCAGAGGCACAATCAGCAAATCGTCCAGATAGCCCAGCACCGGAATAAAGTCAGGAATCAAATCAATGGGGCTCAACGCATACGCCGCCACGGCCAGCGCCAGCACCCGCGCAAGAGGCGGCGCTGCCGGATCGCGCGCCGCAAAATACACCACCAAAACATCGCGCTTGATCAGGCGTGCCCAGTGTTTGGCGGTAGCTATGAAGCTGGAAAGAAACATCTTTGGTAACTATTAAATAAAGAGCAGACTATAACCATATGGCGATGACATTGGTCAATTTTTCTCAAAAAATAGATTCTAAACCACCGGCCCTACACCACCAAACGCCACAGCCGCGTCACCTCCCGTGAGCGCGCTGCGTGCAGTGGGTCGCTGGCGTCTTGGGCTTTGGGGTGCAGGGGCTGGGCTTCTAGTTGGCCTGCTACGGTAAGGCCCGCAGTGGCTATCAGCCCCGCCAGCTCGTCCTGCGCGCGCAGGCCTAGGTGCTCGGCCAAGTCGGACATGATGAGCCAGCCTTCGCCGCCTTCGTTCAAGTGCGCGGCCAGGCCGTTTAGAAAGCCGCGCAGCATGCGGCTGGTGTCGTCGTACACGGCGTGCTCTAGCGGGCTGGCGGGTTTGCCGGGTAGCCACGGCGGGTTGCACACAATCACGTCGGCGCGGCCAGCGGGGAATAGGTCAGTTTGCACCACGCCCACCTGCTTGGCCAAGCCCATGCGCTGCATATTGTCTTGCGCGCAGGCGATGGCGCGCGGATCTTGGTCGGTGGCTGTTACCTGCCCTGCCCCCCGGCTGGCCAACACGGCAGCCAGCACGCCTGTGCCTGTGCCAATGTCAAATGCCGTGTCAAATGCGCCAGATTTGCGCAGCTGCACTGCAGCTTGGGCCACCAAATCGACGTATTCACCGCGCACGGGGGAAAACACGCCGTAATGCGGGTAAATGCGGCCATCGCCCAAGGCCGACAGGGCGGGAATTTCTACGCCTTTTTTGCGCCATTCGTAAGCGGCCACCACGCCCATGAGTTCGCGCAGGGAAACTGTGCGGCCTGCTGACGCAGCGCCCCAAGCCTGCGTGCACGCTTCGCGCATGTCAGGCGCACGGCGCAGGTTCAGCGAATAATCGGCCTCTAGCTGCACCACCACCAAGCCCAAAATCCGCGCCCGCTGCGCCTGCGCTTGGCGGTGGCCATAGAAGACCTCGCTGGCAGTTGGCGCGGTTTTCACAGAGATGCCACGCACTGGCGGCGCACCAATGGGAGCGGCCTTGCTCGCCCTCTGCGCCTGAGGCGATTTCATGGCCAGCTTGGCCGATTTAGCGCTGGCTTTTTCTAGTGACTTCTCCCGCGCCTTGTCCACCCGCCGCGCCAGCGACTGCACCATCTGGCGGCCTTGGTGGAAATCACCCTTCCAAAGCATGGCCACTCCGTCGCATGCAAGCCGGTAAGCCGCGTCAGCACTGAGGGTGTCGTCAACGGTTTGGAGTTTTGTAGGAGGTGTGTGTGTATTCATGCCTAGATTATCACCGCTAACCACCAATTTATAGAAAATATTGCCAATGTCAGCGTGAAATGGTCATATTGCGCTATTAAAAAATTAGCATGCATTGTGCACACCACACACACACGACCCACACACCACGTGCACGCCAGCAGCTTTGGTATTGAAGCATTCACCAGCTTAGGCAACAGTGCCAATCCAGCACTACAAAGCCGTCAATACCCCGCCTTCCCGCCGGGCCGTCGCTGTGCAAAAAGCCCTGTAGTGCGCGCACCTTGTTTGGCAAAGCGTTCGCGGCGGGCCACTTTGGGGTCTACGCGCAGGGGGCGGTAGATTTCTAGGCGGTCGCCCTCGTGCAGCACATGGCTTTGCACCACGCGTTTGCCCCAAATGCCTAGCTGCGGCTTGGCCATTGGCCCGGCGGTGGCCAGCTCGGGCCAGCGGGCGGGGGCGTTGCAGGCTTTGAGTGCGTGGGCGGCGGTGCTACCCGCCGGCAGGCTCAGGGCAATCACGCCCACCACGCGCGCAGAGCCTGAGTATGCTACTTCAATATGAATAGCAGCTGGGCTGCCCTGCACTATGGGGAGCAGGGAAATGGGCGCAGGCATTGGCAAAGGTATAAGGCCAGCACTCACCCGTACACCGCCTCAGCCCGCTTGACAAAAGCATCCACCAAGCTAGAGGCAATTTTGTCAAACACGGGACCCACGAGTGCGCCCAGTGCAGCGTTGTCAAAGCCGTAATGCAGCTCTAGCTCTACCTTGCACGCGCCCGGGTCCTGCGGGTCAGCGCTGCCTAAGGGGGCAAAATGCCAAGCGCCATAGAGCTGGGAAAAAGGCCCGTCTTGCAGCTGCATGCGCACGCTGCGGCTGCCGTTGGTGGCCAGAATATGGGTGTTTTGGGTGCTAAAGCGCTGCTTGATGCCTGAGAATGCAATGCCCACCTCGGCCAGCGCGCCGTCAGCGGTAGATTTAAGCACCTGTGCGTGGTCGCACCACGGCAAAAACTGTGGATAAGCAGCCACTTGGGTGACTAAATCGAACATTTGCGTGGCGCTGTACCAAATCAGCACCGATTTCTTCACAGTTTTCATGACAATCAGAGGGTTGCGCGCATTGTAAGCCGCGCCCCTCGCCCCCATATCCGCTTCACGTATAAAAATATGTCTACCAAACCCGAAACCCCCAGCCGCATAGCCGACAACAAAAAGGCGGCATACAACTACTTTTTTGAAGAGCGCCACGAGGCGGGCATGGTGCTGCAAGGCTGGGAAGTCAAGGCCGTGCGCGATGGCAAAGTCAACCTCACCGATGGCTATGTGCTGATTCGCAGTGGCGAGCTATTTTTGCTTGGCTGCCAAATCAACCCGCTTAAAACCGCCTCCACCCACGTATCGCCCGACAGCGTGCGCAGCAAAAAACTGCTGATGAAAAAAGACGAAATCAAGCGATTGATAGGTAAAGTGGAGCAAAAGGGCTATACGCTGGTGCCGATCAATTTGCATTGGAAGTCTGGTGTGATCAAATGCGAGATAGCACTGGCCAAAGGCAAAGCCGAGCACGACAAACGCGATGTGATTGCCGACCGAGAGGGCAAACGCGAAGTGGAGCGGGCGATGAAGGCGCGTAATCGCTGAGATGGTTTGTTGGCTGATTTGAACTTCCGGCCGCGAAGGGCGCTAAGGTGCGCGAAGAACGCGAAAAAATACCAAAAAGATATTTTTCAAGACAATTTAATGGATGTCAGCATCATATGGTCACAGTTTGCTATTAAATTTATACTACCCATTTTGAAATATTTTTGATTTGAAATGAAAGCTTTGTCTTCTTTTCTCCCCTTTCGCGTCCTTCGCGTAATTTTCGCGCCCTTCGCGGCCGGAAACTTTGGCTTAAAAACTCCATGCAGCCCAAACACCTCATCCCCCTAGCCCTGCTTGGCTTAGCCGCCTGCACCTCCCGCCCGCTGCCGCAAGAGCCTGTTGCCAATGCCCAGCAGACCGGTATGGCCGAGTATGCGCAGTCAACTGCCAGCACCAACAGCGCCAGCCGTGCAGCAGCATTGGCCTCGGCACTGCCCATGCCCGATGCCGCGTTGTTTGGCACGCGCTATCTGGATTGGAGTGATGCCGCCAGAGCGCGCGCTGTGCCGGCCAAGCTGTATTTGCCGCTGGGCGATGCAAAAGTGCCCTTGGTGGTGTTCTCGCACGGCATTGGTGGCTCGCGCGAGGGCTATTCGTATATTGGCAAATACTTGGCGGCCAACGGCTTTGCCAGCCTGCATTTGCAGCATATTGGCTCAGACCGCAGTATTTGGGGAGGCAATGTGCTGCAAATGGTGGGGCGCTTGCAAACCGCCGCCCAAGACACCGAGGCCATTTCCCGCGTGCAAGACCTGCGCTTTGCGCTGGATACCCTGCTGGCTGACCCCGCGCTGGCCCAGCGCGTGGATGCCAGCCGCATTGCCGCCGCTGGACACTCCTATGGGGCCAACACCACCATGCTGGCCGCTGGCGCGCGCGTGGTGCGTGACGGCAAAACGATGGAATTCAAAGACCCGCGCATCAAAGCAGCTGTCATTATCAGTGCGCCGCCGTTTTATGGCGAGACCGATTTTGCGCCCATTTTGCAGCCCATTAGCATCCCCAGCATGCACATCACCGCCACCAAAGACGACATCGACATTCCCGGCTACCGCTCAGCCGCATCTGACCGCACCAAGGTGTTTGAAGCCACGGGCGGCGCGGTAAAGGCGCTGGCGGTGTTTGAAGGCGGCTCGCACAGCATATTTACCGACCGCTTGGGCACGGGAGGGGCCGAGCTCAACCCCAAAATCAAAGCCGCCACCCGCGAGCTGACTTTGGCTTTTCTAAACGCCGTGCTGCTGGGCAAGCCCGAAGCGCTCAAAGCTTGGCCAAGCACCCACGCACCCTTGGTAGCTAGTTTTAAGCAGAATTTTTAAAAATTTTTGCATATTGTCAGCGTCACATGGCCATTGCTTGCTATCGAAATCATATTTATTTCCCTGCCTGTTATGGTATACAAACACCCATCGCTTAAAGATTTAAACCATGAAGACCACCTACCAAGCCAACCCGCTGCTCGATTTGAGCTTTAGCCGCGTTATTGATGTGCCCAGACACTTGGTGTGGCGCGCATGGACCGAGCCTGCCCTGTTGATGGCGTGGTTTTGCCCAACGCCTTGGAAAACGGTGGCGTGTGAGATTGATTTACGTGCGGGAGGCTTGTTCCACAGCACCATGCAGTCCCCCGAGGGGCAAAATTTCCCTAACGCGGGTTGCTATTTAGAGCTTGTCCCCAACGAAAAATTGGTCTGGACTAACGCCCTACTCCCGGGTTTTCGCCCCGCAGCGCCCAGCCCCACCTGCGGCGACGCAAGCGTTGATTTCAAATTCACGGCCATGGTGGAATTGGCCGACCACGCAGACGGCACCCGCTACACCGCCACTGTGGTCCACGCCGACCAAGCAGGTGCCAAGCAGCACGCGGCCATGGGTTTTGAAGCCGGCTGGGGCGTGGCACTAGACCAACTGGTGGCCATGGTCAAAAAAGGCATTTGACCTCCACCGTCGCCCTGCGCTAGTATTTCAGCCCATCCACTGGAAAATCCAATATGCGTGCATTTTTACCTATCCCCGAAGGCGAACAAGCGGTAATACCTTACCTCACGGTCAAAAACGCCGAGGCAGCCATCGCGTTTTACAGCCAAGTATTTGATGCCAAAGAGCTTGGCCGCTTGGTGATGATGGGCATGATTGGCCATGCAGAGCTGCAAATTGGCGATTGCAAAATCATGCTGACGGAGGAAAACCTTGATTGGGGCAGCAAAAGCCCTGCCACCTTAGGCGGCAGCCCAGTAACCATTGCGCTCTATGTGGCCGATGTAGACACCAGCTTTCAACGCGCCCTCGACGCTGGCGCGACTGCTGCGATGCCTGTGAAAGACGAGTTTTATGGCCTGCGAGTGGGCGTGGTGGTCGATCCCTTTGGGCATAAATGGCATATCAGCACGCCGATTGAAACGGTGTCATTCGACGAGATGCAAAAACGCTGCGACGCAATGTTTGCAGGTAACGCATAGACAATCATGCGGGTTTGCGGCGGATTATTGATCCGAGACGGTATATTCACCAACCAGCGTATGCGACTTTAGGGTCACTGGGCAAGCAAAACAACTCGCTCTTAGTTGCATACTCTAACGCCCAAGCCTTTATCGGTTTGCTGTGATGGGCTCTTAAGTTAAGCGCCGATGTGGGGGAATATGAGGCTGACGCTGGATTGAGGGGGATAGCAGTTGGTGCTGATTTAATAACAATCTGCGCATTTTCTATGCCGGCTACAAGCTCTCAAAAAACTTCAAATCGATCACAGCTTAATGCCAGAGCCCTTGACCGTTGGCGCAAGCGCCGCCACTTGGTTTTTCACGTAGCTGCTAAAGCCTGCGGATGAGCCTGGGGTGACAGTGATGCCGAGGTCGAGCATGCGTTTTTGGATGGCTGGTTGCGCCAAAACCTCATTGCAAGCCGCGTTGATGCGGGCCACCACATCAATGGGCATTTTGGCGGGGCCTGAAATGCCGAAGAAGTTGTCAAGCACCAGATTGCGATAGGCGGCCAGCTCCGAAATGCTTGGCACATCAGGCAGCAGCGCCGTGCGCTTAGCGGACGTGACGGCCAAGGGAATGATTTGGCCTGATTTAAAGAAGGGCAAATAAGCAGTCACCACGTCAATGCCGATGGGGATCACGCCCGAGATCAAATCCGTAGTCATGGGCGCTCCGCCGCGATACGGCACATGAATCAGGTTGAGTCCCAGATCTTTCTTCATCAACTCACCATAAATATGGCCGATGGAAGCTGGGCCGCCTGAACCAAAGTTCAGCTGGCTCGCGCGGCGCGCTTGCGCCTCCACATCCGTGATCACACGAATCCCAGAAGCTGGATTGGCCATCACGACCAAAGGCGCAGCGCCCACGGAGGCAATATGGCTAAATGCCTCAACCGGATCGTAAGGCTGCTTTTCCAGCGCAAAAGGCCCAATAGAGATCGGCGTTGAGTTCGAGAGCATCAGGGTATAGCCATCAGCAGGTGCCTGCGCCACCAGCGAGCCGCCCACACTGCCGCCCGCGCCAGGCCGGTTGTCCACCACCACCGCTTGCCCCAAGCTTTTGGCCAACTGCTCTGCCATCACGCGCGCCACGATATCGCTTGCCCCACCCGGCGGGAATGTCACCACAATTTTGATCGGCTTGTCTGGCCAAGCGGCAAATGCTGGCAATGCCAGCGAAGCAGTGCCAGTGGCCATCCATTGAAGCGCAGTGCGCCGAGAGAAAACGCAGGGGTATGCTCGCTTTGTCATTCGATTCTTTCAATGTGTAGATGGTGAAATCTTAACTGAAGTTCACAGCAATTAATGTGCCAAATTTTATGCGGGCTCTGATCGCATGCTTTTGCTCGATAGCGCAACAACTGCCCGTTGGTAGGCAGCACGTGGAACATTTCGAGCAAAGCGGCTGCACCCAGTCACGGTAAACAAAGTAGCAATATGCGCATATTCTATGAAGGATAGAAGCCAAGATAACTAAAAATAAGGCAGTTGAACGCGCGACAAAAGCCGCACTACCGCAAACTTAGCTGCCGGGGCGCTAGTTTGCTGCCTGCATCCCATTGCCAGATCGCACCATCACGGGTGCGACCGAAGGTGGCGGCATCGCCGGCGGCCGCTTCGCTCACGTTGTCGAGCATCTTGGCGGGCACAATGGCAAAGCCTGCGCCCCAGGCCCAGAGGCTACCATCAGCGCTATCGCCAATGCACGCGTCAATCACGTCTTGCGCAATTCACTTCGCCGCCGCGCATCAGCGTGGTGGCGCTGGTCACGAGCGTGAATACTAGCCGCATTATGCACAGGGGCGGGGCGAGTGCGCTAGTGCAGATGGTTGAAAGTCTCCCACAAAATCGCCTTAACACAGTATGAATTAAATAGCACTCTGCGCTTATTTCATGACGACAAGAGTCCAAAAATGTTCAAAAATCGCATACCAAGAGGCTACTCGATCAGATCGGAGCCGATTCTCAGCCTCGGCGCCTATCGCCAGCTCTCTGGCCTTAAACCCGTGCGATACTTGACTGTATGAGGTTGAATTACCTATCCGTTTGCTGCAAAATGCAGCAAACGCCGTTTGCGCGCAATTTTTGACATCCAACGGAGATCACCATGCACAGGACTTTGCTCACAACACTTTTAAAACCCTTGAGCCGCCGCAGCGCCGTGCTGGCAGCCGTTCTGGCTTTGTCCGGTAGTCTGGCGCAAGCCCAATCTGGCGGTATCAAACTGATGGTGGGTTTCCCGCCCGGTGGCGGCACCGACGCCATTGCCCGAATTTTGGCTGACAAGCTCAAAGACCAGTTGGCCACCACGGTGGTGGTTGACAACAAGGCCGGTGCTGGCGGGCAAATTGCCGCGCAGACTTTAAAAGCTGCCCCCGCCGATGGCTCGGTGCTGTTTTTAAGCCATGACCATACGATTTCTATTTTGCCTCTGGTGGTCAAAAACCCGGGCTTTGAACCCGCCAAAGACTTTGTGGCGGTGGCTGGTTTTGCCACGTTTGTCAATGCATTGGCGGTGTCTGGCGGCACCCCCGCCAAGTCGGTCAATGAGTATGTCGCCTGGGTCAAAAGCCAGGGCAACAAAGGCAGTGTGGGCGTGCCAGCACCCGCATCCGTGCCTGAGTTTTTGGTCAAGGTGATTGGCCAAAAATACCAGTTGGACTTGCAGTCAGCACCGTATCGTGGCAGCGCCCCCATGATGGCCGACATGCTGGGTAACCAGATTGGTGCTGGCGTGGCCTCGGTGCCGGACTTTATTGAAAACCACAAGGCCGGCAAGGTGCGTGTGGTGGCTGTTTTGGGTAGCTCCCGCCAGGCGGCGCTGCCCGATGTGCCGACCTTTGTTGAACTGGGTTTGGCGGGTTTTGAGGACGTGCCTTATTACGGCATTTTTGCCCCAGCAGGTACACCCAAAGCCGTGGTTGACCGCATCGCCGATGCCGTAGCCAAGGTGGTGGTGATGCCCGATGTCCGTGAAAAACTCACCGCCATGGGTCTGACGGTGGGCTACATGCCGCCCGCTCAGCTGGCCAGCCGTGAACTGGCCTACACCCAAACCTGGAGCAAAATAATCAAGGCCAGCGGCTTTCAGGCGCAATAAACCCAGAAAAAGAAGGTTTCTCAGGCAATACTATTTAGACAATATCACGCAGTGGATGCGCAGCCGCTGGCCATGGGCTGGCAAAAAAGGGCTGCACCATCTCGGGTGTCACATCTGACACCAGCGCAGGATTCCACTGGGGGGCATGGTCTTTGTCTACGGCCAATGCACGAATGCCCTCTACCGTTTCGCTGGCCACGCCGCTGCGGCAAAGGTGTGCGGTATGAAAGCAGTGGCGCACCATGGCGCGTTCCATGCGCAAATCGTCGGCAAGTGTCATGCTGCGGGCGCGGCGGATTTGCTCTAGCACCACGTGCAGCATAAGCGGGGATCGCTTGCGCAGGGTGGCTGCCGTGCTTTGCGCCCAATCGCTGCCGTCAGCATCAAGCGCCGCCAGTATGGCCTGCACACTTGCCAAACTGAATATTTCGTCAATTTTTATAGATTTTTTCGGCAATGTCAGCGTCATATGGTCATATGTCGCTACAAATACAGTAGTGATAGCTTGTGCCAAATCAGCCGATTCGACCTGCTGCATCTGCGCCAACGCTTGCCATGCTGCTGCCAAACCAGCGCTGGCTGTGGCCACATCCGCCAAACCTGCATGCACTGCGTCATCTGCGCCTACCATCTGCCCAGTTAACGCCAAATATTCGCCGATACTGCCTGGGCAACGGCTCAAAAAATAGCCGCCTCCCACATCAGGAAACAGGCCAATAGCCGTCTCGGGCATGGCCATTTTGGTGCACTGGGTAACAATGCGGTGGCTCGCGCCCTGTGCTATTCCCATGCCACCGCCCATCACAATGCCGTCCATGAAGGCCACGTAGGGCTTGGGGTAGGTGTGGATCAAGTGGTTGAGCGCGTATTCTTCGGTGAAAAAGTCTTCCAGCGACGGGTCACCGGCCAGCGAGGCTTGGTGAAAATAGCGAATATCACCGCCTGCGCAGAAGCTGCCAAATGGCACAAAGGCGGGTTGGCTCGGGTCCGTGGCATGCGCTGGATTTTTGCCCATGCCGCGAATCGCTACCAATTGAATAGCTGGATCATCTCGCCAGCTAAGCAGCGCAGCAGTGATGTCGCGCACCATCTGGAGCGACAGGGCATTGAGCGTCTGGGGGCGGTTCAGCGTGATAAGGCCAGCGCAGCCGCGCGCTTCGGTGACCACGTGTTTTTCTTGTACTGTCATTTTTTCTCGTTCCATCCAAGTATTTCGTTGCCCAAGAGCGCGCCTATCACCAGCGCGCCGCCCAACAGCACCGTGTGGCTGGGCACTTCATTGGCCCCCAGCCACGCCAGTGCTATGCCAAAAATCACCTCCAGCAGCGCCAGTAGCGACACCTCGGGCGCTTTGAGCACGCGCGCGCATAGCACGCTGAGCACACAGGGAATGGCCAGCTGCACCACGCCCAAGAGTGCCAGCCACGCCACATCGTGCCCCGACGCGCTAAACGGAAAAGCCAAGGGCAGCGTGACGATGCACGAGATCACCGCACCCACCAACACACAGGGCACCAAATCTATTTGCTCACCGCCGCTTTGCGAGCGTTGCACCACGGTCCAATGCGTAGCGCCAGCAAATGGCACTAATAACGCCACCAAGCAGCCTGCAAGCGCTCCGGGTGCTCCTAAATTCATCTGCGCTCCAAACATGTAGGCAATGCCCGCGCCCGCCACGCCAATGGCCACCCATGTGCGCGTGGGCAGCTTATAGCCATTGAAAAAACGCGCCATCAGCGCTGTGATTAGCGGGCCAATCGCCATGGTGACCAGCACATTGCCCACACTGGTGAGTGTGAGCGCCAGCATGAAAGCGGTGAACATCACGCTCCAGCACACGCCCGACACCCAAAACGCCTTGCTACGCCAATGCATGGCTTTGAACACGCCCCTGCCCTGCCATAGCGGCAAAATAATCAGCAAACTGAGCATGGTAAAAAAGCTGCGCCAAAACGTCACTTCAAAACTCTTGGCCTGCTCCAACTGGCGCGTCACCACGCCCGCAATCGACCACATGAAGGTGACAAGCAGCATCAGTAGCACCGCGCGGCCATGGGTGAGTTGGATGCCCTTCATGCCGCAACGCCCTCAACCCACGGGTTGTGTAGATGCGGGTACGGCGCGAAATCGCGCACGTTGCGGGTGACGATGGTTAAGCCGTGTTGCTGGGCTGTGGCTACCAGCAAACTGTCCATGCCCGGGCGGGCATAGCCACTGGCAAGCGCTTGGCCTTGCCAAACCGACCAAAGCTGCCAAGTGGCATCGTCCACTGCAAGTGTATTTTTAGCAAAACTTCGTTTAATATTGTCAACCCAAGCTTGGGTGCCTAGCATGCGCGCATCTGCCTGTGCACGCAGCTTCTCAACACCCACAGCAAGCTCTGCAATACTTGCCACTGACACATAGGCCTCTGCGGGATTGATACTACTCAGCCACGCCACCACCCCCGTGTTGACCTGCTTTTTTCTGATTTCTGATAACAAACATGTATCGAACAACCAAGCAGTGGGCTTAGACATCACAAGCGTGCCTCACTCGCGCGCCAAGGGCCTCGATCTCGCGCAAAAAGTTCATCCACTTCTGCATCTGTCAAACTAAGGCCAAAATTATCGCCACGCAAGCGTTCAAAAAGTGACTGGGCTGGTTTTGACGGCGTTTCAGCCGAGCTTGCACCTGATTTAACCAGAGTCAGTCCTTCGTAATCATCACCAGACAGCACCACCACCGCCCGCTTGCCATGCACCGTTACCCACTGTGGCACGCCAGCCTGCGCAGCGCGCACGACTTGGCTGAAGCGGTTTTTGGCATTTTGGAGCTGCCAATCGGGTGGCGATACGGGTTGCGGTTTGGGGAAGGCTTGTAAATCTTTGAGCAAAGCGTTCATGATCAGCTCCAATCTGTCTAGACAGGCTAGATTTTAACCCATCTCAGCCACTAAATGCAAAAAACCGTGGATTGGTGTATCCCACGGTTTTCGATTTAGACCAAGCGATTGTTAAGAATCGTGGCGCGCCTTTTTGCGCTCATGCTCTTTCAAGAAGCGCTTGCGCAGGCGGATGCTCTTGGGAGTGATTTCCACCAACTCGTCGTCTTCCAAGAACTCCACAGCAGTTTCCAGTGTGAGGATGATGGGAGGCGTGATTTTGATCGCGTCTTCTTTGCCTGACACACGGAAGTTGGTCAACTGTTTGGTGCGCACTGCATTCACAATCAAATCGTTGTCGCGGTTGTGGATGCCCACAATCATGCCTTCGTATACGGGGTCACCGGCTTTGACCAGCATGCGGCCACGGTCGTCGAGTTTGCCCAGCGAATAGGTCACAATTTCACCGTCGTCCATAGAGATCAGCACGCCGTTTTTGCGGCCCGGAATCTCGCCACGGAAGGCTTGGTAGCTGTCAAAAATGTTGCTGGCCAGCCCAGTGCCACGGGTCAAGTTCAAAAATTCATTGCGAAAGCCAATCAGGCCGCGCGCTGGAATTTTGTACTCTAAGCGCACACGGCCACGGCTGTCAGACTCCATGTTCACCAAGTCGCCCTTGCGCTCACCCAGTGCTTGCATCACGCCACCTTGGTGGCCTTCTTCGATGTCTACGGTGAGCATCTCAATCGGCTCGCATTTTTCGCCGTCAATTTCCTTGAACACCACACGTGGTTTGCCCACGGCCAGCTCATAGCCTTCGCGGCGCATAGTTTCTAGCAAAATCGTCAGGTGCAATTCACCGCGGCCAGACACTTCAAAAATACCGTCTTCGTCGGTTTCTTTCACGCGCAGCGCCATGTTAGATTGCAGCTCGCGCTGCAAGCGGTCATAAAGCTGGCGGCTGGTCACAAACTTGCCTTCGCGGCCAGCCAGTGGCGAGTTATTCACGCAAAAATTCATGGTCAGCGTGGGCTCGTCCACACTGAGCATGGGCAGGGGCTGTGGGTCAAGCGGGTCGGTAATTGTCACGCCTAGGGCAATGTCTTCAATGCCGTTGATCAGCACAATATGGCCGGGGTAGGCCATCTCGCCCACGTCAAGCGGGCGGCGCTCTAGGCCTTCAAAGGTCAGCACTTGGTTGATGCGGCATTTCACGGGTGTGCCGTCCATGCCGGTGACCATGACTACGTCTTGTGGCATTTTGAGTGTGCCTTGGTTGATACGGCCGACGCCGATTTTGCCCACATAGCTGCTGTAGTCCATGCTGGAGATTTGTAATTGCAAAGGCGCGCTGGCATCGCCCGCATGGGCTTTCACGTGGCGCAGCACGGTGTCAAACAATGGCGACAAATCTTTGCCCCACTGCTCACCAGCAGCACCCTCTTCCATGGTCGCCCAGCCGTTCAGGCCAGATGCATACACCACTGGGAAATCGAGTTGCTCTTCGGTAGCGCCGAGCTTGTCAAACAACTCAAAAGCGGCATTGATCACGTAGTCTGGGCGCGCGCCTGGGCGGTCTACCTTGTTCACCACGACGATGGGCTTGAGGCCAAGCGCCAAGGCTTTTTTGGTGACAAAACGGGTTTGTGGCATGGGGCCTTCTACCGCGTCAATCAAGAGCACCACGCCGTCCACCATGGACAGAGCGCGCTCCACTTCGCCGCCAAAGTCGGCGTGGCCGGGGGTGTCCACGATGTTGATGTGGGTGCCCTGCCAGCTCACGGCGCAGTTTTTAGCCAAAATCGTGATGCCGCGTTCTTTTTCGAGGTCGTTGTTGTCCATCACGCGCTCGGTCATTTTGGCGTTTTCGCGGAAAGTGCCAGACTGGCGCAGCAGCTGGTCAACGAGGGTGGTTTTGCCGTGGTCAACGTGGGCAATGATGGCGATGTTGCGGATTTGTTTAGTCATGGTTTCTCTCAATTTGCTCGATCTCGATGGGTGACAACAGGCGGGTGGGGATCAATTCACCTGCCTTGATATGGGCCGCACCCAAAAGGGTGCGTCGTGTAGCACCTTTTTGGGTGCTTTGTGAAACATCCAAAAGGGTGCGGGGCTGGTTAGAGTAAACAGCCACCCGATCGGCATCGGGCAGTGTTACTCGGCGGCGCAGGCCAGTTAGAAACCGCCCGGCATTATCGCCGTCTAAAGTGACTTCGGTGTGACCGTCTAACAGGCTGTCCACAGGCTGCAATACCGCCAAGCGCTCAGGCTCGCTCATGGCCTCCAGCTGCGCCAATGTGACGGCTTTAGCAATATCCAAGCCACCTGTGCGCACACGGCGCAGCGCGCTCAGGTGCGCACCGCAGCCCAGCGCCTCGCCAATGTCTTCGGCCAAAGTGCGGATATACGTGCCTTTGCTCACAGCAGCTACTATTTTAATAGCTGAATAGGACGATTGCACGCTGACATCTTCAATATTTAACTCCAAAACCGTGATTTCGCGGGTTTCGCGCGCCACCTCGATGCCTTGGCGGGCGTATTCGTACAAAGCCTTGCCGTCTTTTTTAAGAGCACTGTACATGGGCGGCAGCTGGCGCATAGTGCCGGTGAACTGCTTTTGCACCCGCGCAATGTCTTCTGGCGTAACCTGCACTGGCCGTTGGGAGATCACATCTCCTTCTGCATCACCAGTAGTCGTTTTCACGCCCAGCACCGCTGTGGCTTCATAAACCTTGTTCGCTTCGAGCTGCAAAGCGCTGAATTTGGTGGCCGCGCCAAAACACAGCGGCAACACGCCCGTGGCCAATGGGTCGAGCGTGCCCGTGTGGCCCGCCTTCTCTGCCCTTAATAGCCACTTGGCTTTTTGCAGCGCGTCGTTGCTCGACAAACCAATTGGTTTATCAAGCAACAGCACCCCGTGTACAGGGCGCCTGACCACCCTGATACGTGGAGCGCTGGTCATACTATTCCTCGTTTTTGGAACGCGAGGCCACGGCCTTGGAGATCAGGGCATTCATATCCGATGCAGTCTCTATGCTGCGGTCAAAATGGAAATGCAATGTGGGCACAGTGTGGATGTGCAAGCGCTTGAACAAGCCGTTGCGCAGAAATCCTGCGGCTTGGTTCAGCGCTGTGGTGGCCTGCTCAGGCTCGCCCACCAAGCAGCTGAAATACACCTTGGCATGGGCGTAATCGGGTGTGACTTCCACCGCGTTGATGGTGACAAAGCCCACGCGCGGGTCTTTGATCTCGCGCGCGATCAGCTCGGCCAAATCGCGTTGGATTTGGTCACCGACACGCAGGCCGCGGTTGGGGGTGGAAGAGCGTTTTGGCATATTACTAGAGTTGTACCCACCAGCGGTTTGCGCGGGGCACATACCAGTTGTCAATATTGTGCGAGAGCGCCACGCGAATGGCTTGGCCCGTGATGCGGTCAATGTCAATGAAACCAATGAAACGCGAATCGTTGCTGTTGTCACGGCTGTCGCCCAAGACCATCACATGCCCTGCGGGTACGGTCACCTCATCAAAAGCCGTAAAGCGGTTGGCCTGCACGGTACGCGCCGATTCATACTTCTTAGCACCCAAAGTTTCGACCCATATTTGCAAAGGCGCATCGCCAATTTCCGAGGGAACAAGGCGTTTGTTGTCCACCAGCACGCGGGACACGGCTTGGCCGTTGATGCTCACCACGTTGTCCCGCATCTGCACACGGTCGCCAGCCACAGCCACCACGCGCTTAATGAGGTTGAGCTCATCCGCTGGCGAATCAAAAGTGATGACATCGCCGCGCTCAGGCGAGCCCCAGCGCGCCATGTGGTTCAGGGTAAAAGGCAGGCGCAGCGAGTAGGCCAGCTTGTTAACCACCACACGGTCGCCAGAGACCAGCGTGGGGTTCATGGACGAAGACGGCACTAAATTCCAATCGGCCACGGCCGAGCGGAAGACAAACATCAGGCCAATAAGCAGCAAGAATCCCTTGTGCTCTTTGAATAGATTTTTCAGTGTAGTCATGCGTCAATCATTCCCAAGCTTGCTCGCCTTACAGCGAACGCGCAACTTCCCTGATCTCAAAGAACTCCAGCACGTCACCCTCTTGAATGTCGTTGTAGTTTTTGATATTCAATCCGCACTCAAAGCCTTCTTTGACCTCTTTGGCATCGTCTTTGAAGCGCTTGAGCGAATCGAGCTCGCCCGTGAAGATAACCAAATTGTCGCGCAGCAGGCGCAGCTTGGCCGTGCGTTTGACCAAGCCCGAGGTAACCATACAGCCGGCAATTGAGCCGATTTTGGTAACCTTGAAGACTTGGCGAATCTCGGCCGTGCCCAAGAACTCTTCTTTCTTGTCTGGCGAGAGCATGCCCGACATGGCCAGTTTCACATCGTCCACTGCGTCGTAAATGATGTCGTAGTAGCGAATGTCTACACCGTTGTTTTCGGCCAGCTTGCGCGCACCTGCATCGGCACGGGTGTTAAAGCCAATGATAACGGCCTTGGAGGCAATGGCCAAGTTCACATCGGACTCAGAAATGCCACCCACAGCGGTGAACACCATTTGCACTTTCACCTCGGCCGTGGAGAGCTTGAGCAAAGATTGCGCCAGTGCCTCTTGCGAGCCTTGCACGTCGGCTTTGATAATGATAGGCAGGTTTTTGACCTCGCCACCGCCAATATCGCCAAACATATTCTCCAACTTGGCCGCTTGCAGTTTGGCCAACTTGGTGTTGCGGAATTTGCCAGCGCGGTAGGTGGCGATTTCACGGGCGCGGCGCTCATCGCCCATCACCATGAATTCATCGCCCGCTTGCGGCACTTCGGTCAAGCCCTGGATTTCTACTGGAATCGAGGGGCCCGCTGTTTTGCAAGGTTTGCCGTTTTCGTCCAACATGGCGCGCACGCGGCCATAGGTGGAACCGGCCAGCACCACATCGCCCGCCTTGAGCGTGCCCGACTGCACCAAAATAGTGGCAACTGGCCCGCGGCCCTTGTCCAGACGCGCCTCAATCACCAAGCCTTTGGCCATGGCATCCACCGGAGCGCGCAGCTCCAGCACCTCGGCTTGCAAGAGCACCTGTTCGAGCAATTGGTCAATGCCAGCGCCTGTGCGCGCCGATACGGGCACGAATGGCGAATCGCCACCAAACTCCTCAGGCACCACCTCTTCAGACACCAGTTCGTTCTTCACGCGGTCTAGGTTGGCATCGGGTTTGTCGATTTTGTTGATCGCCACCACAATCGGCACACCAGCAGCCTTGGCATGCTTGATGGCTTCTTTGGTTTGCGGCATCACACCATCATCAGCTGCCACCACCAAGATCACAATGTCGGTGGCTTTGGCACCACGCGCACGCATGGCCGTAAATGCCTCGTGGCCGGGCGTGTCAAGGAAAGACACCATGCCACGCGGCGTTTCCACGTGGTAAGCACCAATATGCTGGGTAATGCCACCTGCTTCGCCTGATGCCACTTTGGCACGGCGAATATAGTCAAGCAGCGAGGTTTTGCCATGGTCCACGTGGCCCATCACGGTCACCACAGGCGCGCGCGGCAAAGATTCTGCGGCTTGGCCATGCACGTCTTCGTCGGTGAATGCCTCTGGGTCGTCCAGCGCAGCCACCACAGCTTTGTGGCCAAGCTCTTCCACCAAAATCATGGCGGTGTCTTGGTCTAGCGACTGGTTGATAGTGACCATTTGGCCAAGCTTCATGAGCTTCATGATCACTTCAGACGATTTGACCGCCATTTTGTGCGCCAACTCGGCCACGGTAATGGTCTCGGGCACATGCACTTCCAACACGCGCGCTTCCACTGGCGCTGCCGGTGCCTGTTCTTCACGATCATCCTCACGGCCACGTTTGCCGCGCGGACCACCGCGCCAGCTGCTGCGGCCAACGCCGCCAGAGCTGTCGCCACGGGTTTTGATTTCTTTCTTTTTGGCAGGGTCGCCGCCCCAGCTGGAAGACAGTTTTTCGGACTTGACTTCTTTTTTGCCATCACGCGGGCCAGCCACCACAGGTGCGCCAGCCACTGCGGGCTTGCCAGGTGTGGCCGCAGGTTTGTGCAGCGTGCCTTTGACCGGCTCTGGCCTTTTAGGCTCTTCAGGTTTTTTAGCCACTAAAACGCGCTTAGGCGCATTCATCATGGCGCGTATCGCTTCGGCTTCGGCCAAAGCAGTTTTGCGGCGCGAATCTAAGTCAGCGGCGCGCTCGGCTTCGTAGGCCTTGGTTTTGACCAATTCTGCTTCTTTGGCAGCAGCGTCGGTTTGGCGCTTGGCTTCGCGCTCGGCAAAAGCGGCGGCAGATGCAGCAGCGGCCACAGCTTGTGCATCGCTGACCGCAGCAACCGCTACTTTTTCAGTAGCAATAGATGCCGATTTTACGCTGACATCTGGTGTTTTTTCTGCAATTTTCGATTCTTGAGCGGCTTTTTTAGCTTGCTTCACCAAATCGAGCGCTTGCTCTGCTGCAATAGCTGCAGCTTCACGCTCTTTGGCCTCTGCGGCTTCGCGGTCGCGGCGGCGCTGGGCCAACTCTTCCTCTTGGCGGCGAATCAGCTCGGCTTGGCGGCGCGCCTCGTCTTCACGGCGTTGCAGTTCGGCATTGTCAATGAGGGACTCCGCCGGTGCTGATGCCTGCTCTGGCTGGGGTGCTTCCACCTCGTCTTCGCGCTGGATAAAAGTGCGTTTTTTGCGCACTTCTACTTGAATGGTGCGGGCTTTGCCAGTGGCATCGGCTTGCTTGATCTCCGAGGTGGACTTTTTCACCAAGGTGATTTTTTTGCGCTCAGTGCTGGCTGTGCCATGGCTGGCCTGCAAAAAGCCCAAAAGCTTTTGTTTGTCAGAGTCAGACAGTGCATCAGTCGCAGCCGCTTTGGCCACGCCTGCCCCGCTCAGTTGCTCAAGCAGTTTTTCGGGGGTTTGTTTGAGTTCGGCTGCGAACTCGGCAACGGTCGTATTGGACATGGGTGTATTGCGCTTTCATAGCCGTTATGCCGAAGTGGCGGGTGCAGCTTGTTCTGCTGGCGTGTCTACAGCAGGCGCTGCGGCGTCTGTGAACCAGTGTTCACGCGCTTTCATGATGAGCGCTTTGGCCTCATCTTCGGTGTGGGATGTGATTTCCACCAATTCGTCTACTGCCAAATCAGCAAAATCATCGAGCGTGTGCACGCCAGCGTCAGACAGCTTGGCAAGCAGCGCAGGCGTGAGCCCTTGCAAATCGCGCAGGTCTTGGGCAGCGCCCTCCACGCCTTCTTCTTTGGCGATTTCCATCGTCAAAAGTGCGTCTTTGGCGCGGGTGCGCAACTCGTTGACGGTGTCTTCGTCAAAACTTTCGATTTCTAACATTTCTTGCAAAGGCACGTAGGCCACTTCCTCAAGGCTGGTAAAGCCTTCGGCAATCAAAATGTCTGCAACTTCTCGGTCCACATCGAGCTTGGCAATGAAAAGGGCGCGGGTAGCATCGGATTCGCCCGCTTGCTTTTGCGCAGACTCAGCGGCATCCATGATGTTGATTTTCCAGCCAGTGAGGTCAGAGGCCAAGCGCACGTTTTGACCGCCGCGGCCGATGGCAATGGCCAAGTTTTCCTCGTCCACCACCACATCCATTGCGTGGCGCTCTTCGTCCACCACAATCGAGCTCACATTGGCCGGGGCCAACGCACCAATCACGAACTGCGCTGGGTCTTCTGACCACAGCACAATGTCCACACGCTCGCCAGCCAGCTCGGTGGTGATCGCGTTCACACGGGTGCCACGCACGCCCACACAGGTGCCGATGGGGTCCACACGCTTGTCGTGCGAAAGCACCGCAATTTTGGCGCGCGAGCCCGGGTCACGGGCGCAGGATTTGATCTCCAACAGGCCCTGCTCAATTTCGGGCACTTCGTTGCGAAACAACTCCACCATGTACTCAGGCGCTGAGCGCGAGAGCACAATCGGTGCGCCGCGCAAGGTAAGGTCCACTTCCATGATCATGGCGCGCACGCGGTCGCCAGAGCGCAGGTTTTCCTTAGGGATCATTTCAGAGCGGCGCAGGCGGCCTTCGACTCGGCCGCTCTCCACAATGATGTCGCCTTTGTCTAGGCGCTTGACGGTACCAACAAAAATCTTGTCGCCACGGCTCATGAAATCGTTGAGCAAAATCTCACGCTCAGCATCGCGGATTTTTTGCAAAATCACCTGCTTGGCAGCCATGGCACCGATGCGGCCAATCGGCACTGATTCCACAGGCTTTTCAATGTAATCGCCCTCTTCCATATCGGCAATGATGTCGCGCGCGTCCATGAGCAGCTCTTCGGCATCAGGATTTTGCAGGCCTGCGGCATCGGCCACCACCAGCCAGCGGCGAAAGGTTTCGTAGTTGCCAGAATCGCGGTCAAGCGCCACACGGATATCGACTTCGCCGTGGCCTTCGGTTTGGTAGAGCTTTTTGGTGGCTTGGGCCAGCGCCGCTTCCACAGCGCCAAACACCACATCAAGTTCCACGTTTTTCTCTCGCGAGATGGCTTCCACCAGCATCAACATTTCACGGTTCATGTCACGATACTCCTAAAAATAATCCTGAAAATAACAATTACACGGGCGCTGGTGCGCGCCCTTTGAAATCCACAATGGGCGCAAGCCGCGCTTCTTTGATTTCACCCAAATGAAAACCTAAAGCCTGAAGGGGCACTGCGGCACGCTTTTTAGACACCTTAGCGCCAGGCTTGGCCGCTGGCGCATCGCTCCAGACAATTTGCCAAGCACTAGCTATACCCGAACCTGCTGCGCCCGAAGCTGCTGCACCCGAAGCTGCCACAGCCGATCCAGCGCGCTCAAGCGTGCCTCGGAATTTTTTGCGGCTGCCCGACACTTTTGCTGCGGGCTCTTGGCCTTCTACTGGCGCGGCCTTGGGCTGCACGCCAATTGGCGCTTTGAGTGTCACGTCAATCACCGCGCCCACAAAGCGCGCAAAATCGGCTTCGCCTTTGAGCGGGCGGTCAATACCGGGCGAGGAGACCTCAAGCCTTTTGTATTCCACGGCATCCACTTCCAGCGCAAACTGCAGCTGGCGCGTGACTTTTTCGCAATCTTCCACCGTCACCAGTACTTCCACAGCACCAGCCACCCACGGGTTTTCAATCGTCACGCGCAGCAGCCCACCGGCAGTCCGGTCGATCTCGACGCAGTCGTAGCCAAGGCCGCGAACTGTGGTTTCGATGGTGGTGTGCAAAGGCATGTGAGCGCTTTAAAACGAGTCTTAATAAGTAGATGGCGAAAAGTGATCGGCCAAAAAAAAACGAGAGGTGAGACCGCCCGTTTGGTTGATTTACGCAAATTATAGCAGGTTTGCCAGTGAAAACCCTTGTTTTATATGGTTTTAAAAGGGTTTTTAGCCACTAAACCACGGCTGCGGCTGGTCTCGCAGTTATAGGCGAGGCCAGCGCAGCCAAATCATCTAAGCGCTTGTGCATCAGCTTGAACCAAAGCGGCGTGCAAATGGCCAAAAACAAGCAGCCCGCATAACCCGTGGGCAACTGCGGACCGGGCAGCGGCTCTAGCGTAGCATAGGGCTTCCATGCATGCATGTGGTGGTCAGAGTGGCGCTGCAGGTTCACCAAAAGGCTGTTGGTAATCACATGGTCAGCATTCCATGCGTGCATCATGCCAAATGGCTCGCGGCGATTGCCCTGCATCTGACGCTGCAGGCCATAGTGCTCAATGTAGTTCACAATCTCCAGCATGGTGAAAGCCACGACCGATTGCAGCAGCAAGAATACTATTACTTTAATAGCGGTATATGACGGTATGACGCTGACAATGGCCAAAAAAACCAACAAAGGCAGGGCAAAGCTCCAAGCCAGTGGGCTCTTAAACCATGAAGACTTCATCTGCACGATGCGCGCCGCTTCTAGGCGCCAGCCGCTAATCATGCTGCCCCACACCGTGCGCGGCCAAAACGCATACAAACTCTCGCCACGGCGGGCCGAAGCCGCGTCCTCAAAACTGGCTGCGCGCGGGTGGTGGCCACGGTAATGCTCCACCATGAAGTGGCCATAGCACACGCTGGTCATCAGCACCCAGCCACAAAAACGGTCAATTTTGGACCTGCTGTGGCCTAGTTCATGTGCAAAAGTGATGCCCTGCGCGCCCGACACATAGCCCACACTAAAGGCCAAACCCAGCACAGTCCACCAGTCGCCTCGCATGGCAGCATAAGCCCCCAGCGCGATCAATGCTAGCTGCAACACCACGTAAAAACGCAATATCCAGCTGAAATAAGTCAAATTACTGTTGGCAGCCACCGCAGCGGGCGATTGTTTGCCGCCGGGCAGGTAAACATCTAGCATGGCGATGGTCACCCAAAAGAACAAGGTGAACACGCCGCTCAGATGCGGGGTGGTGATAACCCCATAGATAGCAGCCAGCGGCAAAGCCAGAGCTAGTAGAAAACGAAGGTCAGATATACGCATGAATGTTATTCTCTTACAGCCCAGCCGCCTATGCAAGCGTGATAACCCAACCTTACTGAGCATCGGGTTTTGTATTCAGTGGGGACAAATAATTAGGTCAAAGCCAATGGGATAATCAACTTATGAACCCTTTGCTACACAAGCTACAGCCCTACCCGTTTGAACGGCTCAAGGCGCTTTTTTCGACTATTACCCCTAATCCAGCCTACCGCGCTGTCAGCCTAGGCATGGGCGAGCCTAAGCACGCTACGCCCCAGCTGATTAAAGATGCACTCACCAACAACCTACAAGGCTTGGCGGGCTACCCCGCTACGGGCGGCGAGCCTGCGCTACGCGAGGCTTGTGCAGCTTGGCTTATGCGCCGTTATAGCGTGACCGTGGATGCAAAGACCCAAGTGCTGCCCGTTAATGGCTCACG
>JAYTMT010000142.1:0-3145 GCA_043728315.1 Polaromonas sp.
TGTGGCGCACGATGCGTTGGCTCACTTTGTCCCCCGTGCGGCTAGCTTGGACCACTTGCACAGAGCGGCGCGGGGAGTTGGGGGTGGTCTTGACGCGTACGAACATGGTGTGCACCAAGCGTAGCGCGGATTACAGCTTCAGAATATAGGTATTTACACTGTACTAGGCACTACAATTGCGAATTCCCAAAACCCTCACGCTCCCCAGAGGAGAAGTCAGTTTGGGGTCAGAAAAAGTGCGGAAGTCGGGTGAATATTTGTGCCATAGTGTCAGAGCATACGTCATAGCATACGCCTGTGCAGCGGCGTGCGCCTCCGGCTTGATTGCCTCGCTAAGGCGCAACCCCAGCCGCTTGGCGCGTTTCCCGCATGGTGAGCCAAGCGCAGCCCACGCCGCACACCGCAATCATGGCCATGCCCAGCTGCGACCAGCCATCGGGAAAATAGCCAAACACCAAGTAACCGCCCAGCGTGCCAAAGCCAATTTGCGCATATAAAAATGGCGTGATGGTGGCGGCATTGGCCTTGGAAAACGCCATGATGAGCAAAAAATGCCCCACCGTGGAGGCCAGCGCCAGCAGCAGCAAGTAGCCCCACAGGCTGGCGGGCATGAGCGTTTGCCACGCAAAGGGCAGCAGCGCCGTGGTCAGCGCCAGTGCTGTCAGCCCCGTATACAGGTGCACCACCAGCGGCTCTTCGGTGCTGGTCAGGCTGCTGGTGAGCAGCTGAAACACCACGCCAAACGCCACCACGCCCAGCGGCAGCAGCAGGGTGGGCTCAAAGCTGTGCGCCCCCGGCCGCACAATCACCAAAGTGCCCACAAACGAGCCAATAATCAAGGCCCAGCGCGCCCGAGACACCCGCTCCTTGAACACCAGCGTGGCAAACACCGTAACCGCCAGCGGCGAGACCATGACAATGGCGCTGAACTCAGACACTGGCACATAGCGCAGGCTCAGGTAGGCCATGCCGCTTGAGCCCACCAAGGCCAGCGCGCGCAGCAGGTGCATGGGCAGGCGCTTGGTGTGCATGGCCTGCCAGCCGCGCTTGGGCAGCACCAGTGCGGCCGTGGCCATGCTTTGCATCAAAAAGCGCATCCACAGCGCCATCACCAAGGGCACGCTGGCGCTGATAAATTGCCCTGTGGTGTCTAAAACCGAGAAACAGGCCGTGGCGCAGAGCGCAAAAACAATGCCTGCCAGCGCTGGTCTCATAGAGTTTGTGAGCGCTTAGTGGGCGCAGTTTGCATGCGCTTGGGCGGCGCAGGCCTCATGCGTGCTGGATGCGGTCTGCCAAGAGCTCCCACACGGTGGTGAGCGCGCCGCTCAGGTAGGGCAGCGTGCCAAGGTCGGTGTGGCTTTCGGTGGGGCTGTGAAAATCGCTGCCGCGCGATGCCGCAAAGCCCAGCTCTTGGGCGGTGTCGGTGTATTTCACAAACTCAGCGGCCGTGTGGCTGCCGGTAATCACCTCAATAGCACGCCCGCCATGGGCTTTGAATTCGGTGAACAGGGCGTATTCTTCGGTGGGGGTGAATTTGTAGCGCCCCGGGTGTGCCACCACGGCCTGGCCACCTGCATCGGTGATCCAGTGCACGGCATCGCGCAGGCTGGCCCAGCGGTGGGGCACGTAGCCGGGCTTGCCTTCGGTGAGGTATTTGCGAAAGACTTCGTGTGTCTCGGCGCACACGCCCGTATCCACCAAAAAGCGGGCAAAGTGGGTGCGTGATATCAGCTCTGGATTGCCTACAAATTTGAGCGCGCCTTCGTATGCGCCGTGGATGCCTACTGCGGCCAAGCCGTCGCTCATTTCCATAGCGCGCTCTTTGCGCCCACCGCGGGTGGCGAGCAGCCCAGCTTGCATGCTGGGGCTACTCGCATCAAAGCCCAGGCCCACAATGTGCACGGTTTCGCCCGCAAAGCTCACCGATATTTCAGTGCCCGTGAGGTAGGCCATGCCATTGGCCTTTGCCGCAGCCGCAGCGCGGTGTTGCCCGCCAATCTCGTCGTGGTCGGTCAGCGCCCACAGCTGCACGCCGTTGTGGGCAGCGCGTTGCGCAAGTTCTTCGGGTTGCAATGTGCCGTCAGACACCACGCTGTGGCAGTGCAGGTCGGCGTTGAGGATGGTTTGCTTAGTCACTTACGTATTTTAACGTCTGGGGCTAGTTAAGTTGTTTTGCGTGGCTTTTACCCGCCTCCCGTTCGTCCAGAGTCTGTCGAAGGACTCTCCACCACTCCCGTTCGCCCTGAGCTTGTCGAAGGGTTCACACAATCTTGGCTTTTTGTAGCGTCTGCGACCGCGCCAGTGTGCTGCCTACCTGCGCCCGAGTTACCGGCCCGCTGCGCGGTGAGCTTTGCGGTGCTCAAAATGTGGGGGTCTGTCATAACTCGGGCTTCGCCCTCAAACAGATGACAGCCCTGATCCCACATTTTTCCGCTCCTCAAGCCCGGTAACTCTGATTGGGCGCAGGCAGGCAGCACACTGGCGCGGTCGCAGGCGAGGTGGTGACTTAGCTTGTGTTTTACGCCTATCTTTGTATTTTTCAAGAAAATAGTGGCAATGTCAGCGTCATATGGTCACAGTGCGCTGCGTTTTTGTAGTGATTAGATTTCAACCTGCATTTGAAAACGCGGAAAAAATCAATGCCAGTCCAAATTCCAATTCCTAGTCTGTAGCAGCAACCACCGCCGAGTGAACCAACCATGCAGGTGCGGTGTTGCGCAGAACTTTTACGCCTGCATAAATCACCAGTAAAATTTCTGTAACCCAACACCATAGCCACTTTCAAAGGAATTTAAAAATGCATGCATACCGCAGTCGCCAGAGCATGTTGCAGGTTTTGCGGCATACATTGGATTAGGCACCACGCCCATGAACGAGGCCGAACGTGCCGCCGGACTGCCGGGTACCGCCCAATACTGTTCGCTTAAGCACCGATGTAGCTGCTTATTTTGCACGCTCTTCGAGTTTTAGCGCGCCCGATTAGCGTTTTGGCTACCTCTCTGGTTAGCGCGCCCGATCAGCGTTTTGGCTATCCCGACGCGCCCTCATGCGGGCATAAGCGCTAACTTAAACACCCACAAACTCTGCTAACTGCCGACATCGCCGTCGTTTAGGCTCAGCCAGTTTATGCGAGATACTTGCCCAG
>JAYTMT010000143.1:0-2461 GCA_043728315.1 Polaromonas sp.
CACTCCCCCCATTTGCTCAAAAAAACTTGTCTTCCCCGAAGGGGCCAGCGATCCGTTTGCGCGTTGGCACAGCGCTCGCTTGGCCGCAGCAGTGACCAAGCTGGGTATGAACCCTAGGACAAGCTCAGGGCAAACGGAAAATGCTTAAACGAACAGTATTGACCGCAAGCCTAGCCACTCAAGCCATGGCGCCCTCTGGCTCAGGGTCATCAGGCGCTAGCCCGCGCACGCGGCACACCAGCATGCGCTTGGCATCGGCGGCTTTGAACTCGTCGAATTTTTCGTCCATTTGTCTGAGCACCTCGTTGGCATTGGGCTCATTGCCGTCCAGCAGGCTGAGCACCAAGGCAAAATCCAGCGTGAGGCCTGCTGGCAAATACTTGCTTGGGCGCAAGCCTTTGGCTATCAAGGCTGAGCCAATGGACTTGAGCTTTTCGTCTGGCAGATGCCCTTCTAGGCAAACTAAATAGCGGTTGGCATCCACGCGGCCGGGCGTGTCTAAATCACCGCACACTGATTGGATGTGTTGTGCCATCACGATCAACGCCGTATCGGCCACCTCACGGCCATGCTCCCGGCGAATCGCCTCGTGGTTAAGCAAGCCCAGCAGGATGGTTCCCATGCTTTTGTGTGCTTTGCGGGTGCGCTTGAGCATGCCGTCTAGGCGGTGCAGCGTTTCGCGGGCTTTGAGCAAACCGGTCAGGGAATCGTCTTGGCCGTCTTGCATCAGGCGGCTGCGCGTGACCGCGCCTTGGCGGCTGCGCCTGTGCAAGAAATACAGCATTAAAACGGTTTCAACAGCGACGCCAAAGGCGAGTAAATACTCGGTCAACCATGAGCGTTGCACGAGCGTGAAGTTATACGCCATTTGTGGCAGTGCAAGCATGGCAAGGGGCAAAAATGCCAACAAAGCCAGCGGACTGAACCGGTCTCCTGCACGCCAGCTCAGAATGAAAGTGAGTGGAAGAAAGCAGCATGTAGCAGTTATCAAGGTGTAAAAAATAGAGACGACAAACGGTTCGCGGTAGAGAGCCAAGCAAAGCAATGACACCACTAATGCCGCTACGAAAAACCACATAAAGTAAGCCCAGCGGCGCACCAAACGAAGCGCCGAGCTGGCACGCACCGCAAACAAACTCCCGAAGACGCAGGTCAAATTCGTCCATAGATAAGTACCAAAATCATTGATCCATGGATGGTTGGGGTAGAAAAACTGCCCATTTAAACCCAGTATGGCACCTTGCATCAACGCCATGCTCGCGCTGTAAAGCGCATAGCTAAGCCATACAGATTCTCTGTAAGTCAGCCAATTGAGGATGCAAAGACACAGCACCACACCAGCTGCGCCAAAAAAAAGCCCCATCAGCCACAGCTCGGTGGTGCGCTCCTGCGTCCATGCAGGCAAAGGCGCAATGCGTACATTGGCATAGCTGCCCACAGGGTCTGCCAGGCGCAAATACACGGTGCGAGTGCCGCTGGGGCGGGGGTCAAATTGAAAAGTAGGCCGAAAATCTGGCAGCGGCCATTGCGCCACATGCACTGTAGTGCCAGATTTTTGCACCTGCCAAGCGCCCTGTGCATTTTGGGTATACAGGTCTACTTGGTCGGTGGTGATTTGCCGCACCGACAAAAACCATGGGCTCTCGCCCTCTGGCACTTGCAGCACCATGCGAAACCACAGGGGACTGCCATTGCGTTGGAGGTCTTTGCGCAGGGGCAGCGGACTGAAACTGTCATCGCCCAAGCCATGCACGGTGTCAATGCTGGCCTGGTTCGACGCATCAACCCAAACCCGCATCTGGCCGTCAAGCGCCATCGATTTACCGCCTTGCACCAGCACCACGGGCGCTGGTGCATTGGCTTGTACATGCGCAGTGCCAATAAGGCAAACAGATGCAATGAAAAGTGCGCGGGCTAAAAAGCACCAAAATGCAATAGCGCTGGGCAAGGAGGCAATGTGCAAGGGCAGGTATCCGAAAATGGCCAGTTAAATGGCGTGTAACAAAGCGGCGTAGCTATAGAAAAGCTATCTGTCTTTTCAGTTTAGCAATTTCTTTCACTTTTTCACACTTTTAAAAGTAACAATCCATGCAAGCCCACGCTTTCGAGGTCTTTGAAGCCCTGCAGTACCAAGCCCAGCGCCTTGATTGTTTGCGCATTGGCACAGCTCCCTGTGGCCGCAGGGCGTGGCGGTTGCTGGGAAACGGTTGGAAAACTGCTCAGCTTCACCGTCAAAAGCATGGCTGCGCCCTGTTCCACGCTTAGATGTACACTTTCTATGAAAAATAGTGGCAATGTCAGCGTCATATGGTCATAGTTCGCTACGCTTTATATAGTAAAATACACTCTACGAGTAGCGTGTCTGCGGTATTAAAACCTCAAAGCGAGCATAGCCCGAGCAGCGTTTTGGCTATCCCGACCGACCGATTTCGGGTACTCCCCAATACTGTTCGTTTAAACA
>JAYTMT010000144.1:0-2452 GCA_043728315.1 Polaromonas sp.
CACTCCCCCCATTTGCTCAAAAAAACTTGTCTTCCCCGAAGGGGCCAGCGATCCGTTTGCGCGTTGGCACAGCGCTCGCTTGGCCGCAGCAGTGACCAACACAGGGAAGAACCCTAGGGCAAGCTCAGGGCGAACGGAAAAATAGTGACCAAGCTATACATAAACACTTCGACGGCTAAAAGCAAACGGAAAATGCTTAAACGAACAGTATTGGGGTACTCCCGTATGAGGGCGCGTCGGGATAGCCAAAACGCTGCTCGGGCGCTTGAGAACTAAACGCAAACGCATCAATGCGCCAAAATTTTAGACAAAAAGTCCTTGGTGCGCGACTGGCGGTTCTCGGGGTGGTTAAAGAACTCGTCTTTGTTGCAGTCTTCCAAAATGTTACCCCCCACGTCAATGAAAATCACTCGGCTGGCCACTTTACGAGCAAAGGCCATTTCGTGGGTTACCACCATCATGGTCATGCCTTCTTGTGCGAGTTTGACCATCACGTCCAGCACCTCACCTACCATTTCAGGGTCTAGCGCCGAAGTGGGCTCGTCAAACAGCATCACAATCGGATCCATAGACAGCGCCCGCGCAATCGCCACGCGCTGCTGCTGGCCGCCAGAGAGCTGGCCGGGGAACTTGTCTTTGTGCGCCATCAGGCCCACGCGCTCGAGCATTTTCAGGCCACGCTTCATGGCTTCGTCAGGGCTGCGGCCCAGCACTTTCATTTGGGCAATGGTCAAATTCTCGGTCACGCTCAGGTGCGGGAACAGCTCAAAATGCTGAAACACCATGCCCACCTTGGAGCGCAGCTTTGGCAGGTCAGTTTTCGGGTCGTGGATGCCAATACCATCCACCCAAATTTCACCTTTTTGCACAGGCTCTAGGGCGTTGATGGTTTTGATCAAAGTCGATTTGCCCGAGCCCGATGGGCCGCAGACCACCACCACCTCGCCTTTGTTGATATTGGTTGAGCAATTGTTGAGCACTTGCACTTTGCCGTACCACTTGGATACATTTTTCATTTCAATCATGGTGTTCTCCTGCAATTTTTGTCTATGGGTTTAGCGGATGATGGCGATTTTGGCTTGCAGCTTTTTCACTGCATAAGACAGCACCATGCACAGGGCAAAATAGCTCGCTGCAGCGATGATGTACATCTCTTCAATGCGGCCGTAAATTTTGCCCGCAGTTACAAAGCCTTTGAGCAGGTCATACGCGCCAATGGCGTACACCAGCGAGGTGTCTTGGAACAAAATGATGGTTTGCGTGAGCAAAATCGGCAGCATATTGCGAAAAGCCTGCGGCAACACCACCAGCTTCATGTTTTGCCCATACGTCATGCCCAGTGCTTGGCCTGCGTGCACCTGCCCACGCGGGATCGACTGTATGCCAGCGCGCATGATCTCGCTGAAATACGCCGCTTCAAAGGCAATGAAAGTCACAATCGCCGACCACTCCGCCCCAATGGGGCGACCGATCAAAAACGGTATAAGCAGAAAGAACCACAAAATCACCATTACCAGCGGAATGCTGCGCAAACCGTTGACATAAATCGTGGCGGGAATCATGAGCCACTTTTTGCCCGACAGGCGCATGAGCGCCAACACTGTGCCCAGCGCTATGCCGCCCACAGTGGCAATAGCAGTGAGCTGCAAGCTGAACAAAAATCCGTTGAGCACAAATTTGCTAAGGATTTCCCAAGTGAGGAAACTGAAATCTAAGTTAAACATGTCAATGCCCTCCGCCCGTGCCGCCAGCCACAATGAAGCCTGGCACTTGGGCACGTTTTTCTATGTAGGCCATGACGCGGTTGATTGCAAATGCCGACAGCGCATAGAGCACGGTAACCACGAAATAAGCTTCGGTAGGCTTGGAGGTTTCCTCGCCCACTTGCATGGCATACATGGTGAGCTCGGCAATAGACACGGCAAACGCCACGGATGAGTTTTTCAGCAAGTTCATAGACTCACTGGTCAGTGGCGGCAAAATGATGCGAAAAGCCATGGGCAAGAGCACGTACCGGTAGGTTTGCAGGGTGGTAAAGCCCACCGCCATGCTGGCATAGCGCTGGCCCTTGGGCAAGGCCTGTATGCCAGCACGTACCTGCTCTGCAATACGCGCCGAGGTGAAAAAGCCCAGTGCAAACACTACCAACACAAAGCCAGGAATCGACTTCATGGCGGGAAACATTTTAGGTATTACGAAATACCACAGGAACACCTGCACCAATAAGGGGATGTTGCGAAACAACTCCACCCAACAGTTGGCAAAGCGTACCAACCAAGGGCTGTCCGGCAGAGTGCGCAGGGTGCCAATTACCGCGCCAATCACCATAGCCACTACCCAAGCAGCTGCGGCCACAGCCAGCGTCCAGCCCCATGCGTCAAACAACCACTGTAGATAGGTGCGCCCTCCCCCGTCGTCGTTGAGTAATACCGAAAAATCTAATGCCATGAAT
>JAYTMT010000145.1:0-7208 GCA_043728315.1 Polaromonas sp.
GCGATGCGGATCATCTCGGCCACGGGCGGCATGTAGCGGTATTCTTGCGCAACCCAGACTATTTTGCTTCGCCCCTTGGCTTTTTCTACCAGCTCATGGCAGTCGGCAACTGTGGTGCACAGCGGCTTTTCAATCAAAATATGCACGTCCGCTGGCAACGCCAAGCGCATCAAATCAATGTGGGTGAAGTTGGGCGTGCCGATTACCACCGCGTCGCACAGGCCGCTGCCCAGCAGCTCCTGCGCGCTGGCAAACACCTTGGGTGGCTGCGCCGCGCCGCTGAGCAAAGCCGTGGCAGCAGCCAAGCTGCCCGCATCGGTGTCAAACAGGGCGGTGACCACGCAGGCATCCATGGCGATGATGTTCAGAATGTGCTCACGGCCCATACTGCCGCAGCCGATGATGCCGTAGCGAATTTTTTGCAACATATTTATCCTTTCAATCCACCTTGGGTCAGCCCGCCAACCACACGTTCTTGGAATATAGCAATCAAAACCGCCACTGGCACGATGGTGACGATCAAAGCTGCAGAAATAATCGGCCAAGGGAAGGTGAATTCGCCTTGGTAAAGCGTGATGCCCACGGGTGCGGTGCGCATGGCGGCGCTGGAGTTGAGTGACAGCGCCAAAAGGAATTCATCCCACGCATTCACAAAAGCCAAGATGCCTGCTGTGAACACGCCCGGCGCGGCCAAGGGCACCACCACACGCCACAGCGCGCCCAAGCGCGTGCAGCCATCAATCATGGCGGCATTTTCTAAATCTTTGGGAATACTCTGGAAAAAGCCCACCAGCACCAGCGTGCAAATCGGCAAATTAAGCACCACATAAGGCAGCACCAGCGCAGTGTACGTATTTAGCAAATTAAGCGCGCGCATGGTTTCAAAAATCGGCACAAGCAAGGTCACCAAGGGGAACATGCTGGAGGCCACAATGCAGGTCAAAATCAACTGGCGGCGGCGCAAGTTGAGCCGTGCAATCGCATAGGCGGCAAAGGTGGCAACAAACAGCGAAGCCACAGTAGCCAAAAGAGCCACGGTGAAGCTATTGCCTAAAAATTTCAAGAGCGGCTGGTCGGTAAATGCCTGCACATAATTTTGCAAGGTGGGCGTGTGCGGCCAATAAGTGATGGGCTTTTGCACCAACTCCACTTCACTCTTGAGTGAGGTGAGCAAAATCCACACAGCCGGGAAAAAACCATTGAATACCACCACCGCCGCAGCAATCAAGCGCAGCTGCTTAGAAGTCCAGTCGGGTAGCATCATGCCTGCGCTCCTACGCGTTTGAGGTAGACCGCTGTGACGCACAGCGAGAGCAAAAACATGCACACCGCCATGGTTGAGCCGTAGCCCACATCGAGGTATTCGATGGTGGTTTTGTGAATCAGCATGGCCAAGGTTTCGGTGGCATTGCCCGGGCCGCCCTTGGTCATGGTGTAGGGAATATCAAAGGTTTGCAGCGCTGTGATGGTGCGAAAAATCAAGGCCACGATGATGCTGGGCATGAGCATGGGGATGGTGATTTGCCAAAACTGCTGCCACTTGCTAGCGCCATCTACCTCGGCGGCTTCGTAGAGTGACTTAGGAATCATTTGCAAGCCTGCCAACAATATCAAGGCCATGAAAGAGGAGGTTTTCCAAATAATCGTCAAGCAAATGGCTGCAAAGGCCCAGTTGTGCCGCAGCAGCCACATGCTCTGCGAGTTGTCGCCCAGCCTGCGGGCAATGTCATTCACAATGCCGTATTCGGTGTGAAAAAACCATGCGAATATCAAGCCCACAAAGCTCAGCGGTAGCGCCCACGGCAAGAGCAGGGCTAGGCGCACAGGCCATTTGCGTTTGAATGGCATATTGGCCAACAGCGCCAGGCCCATGCCCACCACCAAGGCGCCGGGCACGGTAATCAGCGTGATGAGCACGGTGTTTTTGGTGGCGTTCCAAAAGTCTTTGTCCTTCCAGACATCCACGTAATTGTCAAAACCAATGAACTTCATGCCCCCCGCGCCCGAGAGGCGCAGGTCAAAAAAGCTGTTGAAGATGAGCTTGCCAATTGGGTAGACCACAATCAAGGCCAGCAAGATAAACGCTGGCGCGAGCAGGAGCACGGCCAGTGTTTTCTCGCTGGGGTCGCGGTATTTGGCAAGTCCCATCTTCTTCTCTTTAGCGTTTAGCGCATCACACGGGCGAGCTTGCCGTCGATCTCGGCCACACCCTCAGCGGGTGTTTTGGTGCGCGCAAAGATGGCACTGGCTGTCGTGCGAATCGTGTCACTCACCTCGCCATAGCGCGGGCTCATGGGGCGGGCTTGGCCTGCTATCACCACGTTGGCCGCTTCTTTGAACCACGGCACGGCTTTGACCACATCTGCATCGGTGTACACACTTTGAATAGTGGGCAAGAGCGAGCCTTCAATGGCCAAGAACTTAGACGATGCGGGGGAGGACATGAACTGCACCAGCTTGGCGGCATCGGGTTTGTTTTTGCTGAACGCGCTCACCGCCCACTGCCAGCCGCCCACGCAGGTGGCACTCTTGCCGCCTGCCACTGCAGGCAGTGGCATCACGCCAATTTTGCCTTTGACTTGGCTGTCTGGGTCGTCTTTAAGGCGATCCCACGCAAAGCCCCAGCTGATGCCAAAGGTGACTTGGCCCGCTTTGAATTCGTTGACCGTGTCGGGGGTTTTGATTTCGGCCACGTTCTTTTTGATCACGCCTTGGTCGACCATTTTGAGCCACATGTCCATGCCCTTAGCGGCTGCGTCTTTGTCCAGCGTCATCTTGCCAGCGCCATCGTTAAAGGCTTTGCCCATGCTCCAATAGGGCAACAAAAAGGTGCAGACTGTGCCCTCAATCGGCGCGCCCTGAATCGACAAGCCTTGCAAATTGGGATTTTTCTCGCCGTCCATGATTTTCTTGGCCGCTGCGCCCAGCTCGTCCCATGTTTTGGGTTCTTTGATGCCGTATTTTTCCAGCAAATCTTTGCGGTAATACATGAACATGGCATCGGCAAAACCGGGCATGGCCGCCACTTTGCCGTTGACGATATTGGACTGCGAATACACCGGCAAATACGGCTTCATGGCAGCGGGCCCACCCACATAAGCGTCTAAGGGTTCCAGCCAGCCTGCGCTGAAATACTGTGCGGGGTTGACGATGTCGATCAGGTAAATATCAATGGCCGAGTCTTTGGCATTTAGTACCGTCGAGAGATATTGGCGCTGCAGCTCCGAGGTGGCGCCGCCCGTTTCAAGCTCAATTTTGACATTGGGGTTGGCTTTTTGGTACTGGTCAAACAGCTTGCGCATCAGGTCTGGGCGCTGGTTTTGACCACCCGAAAACACGCGGATGTTGGTTTGCTGGGCAAAGGCGCTGGTGGCCAATGCGGCACTGATGGCCAGTGCATAGAGGGAACGGCGTTTCATCGTGGACTCCTAGGGTTAGCTTGTGTCAGCTTGGGTTACTGGGGGGGGGGGTTAAAAACTTCACTTTTCCATCAAGCCATGGGTTTTCACCACGGCCTTGAATTTTTCATGCTCGGCCAGAGCAAATGCTTTGAAATCTGCGCCTGTGCGGTAGACCAAGGGGTTGTTGGCGCTTAAAGCGCGGGCTTTGTAGCTAGCGCTGGCCGTGGCGGTTTTGCAGGCGTCTTCTAGTTTGTTGCGCATGGCCGCAGGCAAGCCTTTGGGCGCTACCAAGCCGCCCCAGACGCTGGCGCGGGTGGCAATGCCCAAGCTCTTGGCCGTGGGCACTTGCTCAAAGCCCGCCACGGGCGCATCGCTAAGCGCCAGCAGGGCGCGCAACTGGTATTGCGTGGCAATCGGCGGGGTTTCGTTGAACATGTTGATTTGCTGTGTTTTGAGCGGCAAAATCATGTCGCCTGTGCTTTTGTAGGGCACAGCCACTGCGTCTACGCCTTGGCTGGCGGCCAGCTCCAGCATGGATATATGCAGCACGCCGCCAATGCCCGAGTTGCCATAATTGAGCTTGCCGGGGTTGGCCTTGCCATAGGCCACGAGCTCAGCAAAGCTTTTGTGCGGTGATTCGGCGGCCACCATGGCCATCACTGGCACGTCGTAAGTGCCGCAAATGTAGTCAAAATCTTGCGGCGTGTAGGGCGGGGCATCACGGCGGGCGGGCTGCAAGGTTTGCGGGCCGGTGGTGGTCATGGCTATGGTGTAGCCATCGGCTTTGGCGCGCGCCACATTGGCCATGCCAATCATGCCGCCAGCACCTGCAGTGTTCACTATGGCAATACTGGCTGGCGCTGCGGCGCTGCCCAGTGCCTTGGCCAACTCGTCTTGCAGCAATCGCGCCATCAAATCAGTGGTGCCGCCCGGGCCAAACGGCACATGCATTTGAATCGCCCGCTGCGGATAGTTTTCACTTGTATTTTGAGAAAAAACAGGCAATGTCAGCGTCAAAATGACATATGTTGCTATAAATTTATGAGTGCGCTTCATGTTTTTTTCCTTTAGCGCAGTGCTGCGCCACTGCTTGCGTCAAACACATGCATGTGCGCTGATGACAGGTAAATTTGCATGGCTTGGCCGGGTTTTTCATGGAAGCTAGCGGCGCAGCGCGCCACCAGCTCGCAGCTGCCCACTTTAAAGGTCACCAAAGTTTCTGCGCCCAGTGGTTCGGTGAGCACCACGTTGGCGTTCACTTGCACGCTGTCTGGCGCAGGCGCGAGGCCAATGTTTTCAGGGCGTATGCCAAACTGCAAACTGGCCACACCGGCTGCCTTGGCAAGCAAAGGCGCTGGCAGGGCGATCTGCGCGCCACCCAAATCCGCCGCACCGTGGGCTATGATGCAGGGCACTAAATTCATGGGCGGTGAGCCCGTGAAGCCCGCCACAAAGAGCGCCGCTGGCGTGTTGTAAATATCATGCGGCGTGGCGTATTGCATGACGCGGCCTGCGCTGAGCACGGCGATGCGGTCGGCAAGGGTCATGGCTTCGACTTGGTCATGCGTCACGTAAATGATGGTGGCGCCCAAGCGTTGGTGCAGTTTTTTGATTTCGGTGCGCATCTCGCCGCGCAACTGGGCATCCAAATTGCTCAGCGGCTCGTCAAACAAAAAAACCTTGGGCTGGCGCACAATGGCGCGGCCAATGGCCACGCGCTGGCGCTGCCCGCCAGAGAGTGCAGCAGGCTTGCGGTCAAGCATGTGCTCAATTTTGAGCAGCTTGGCGGCATCCATCACGCGGCGGGTAATCTCTGCTTCATCAGTACCGCGCAGGCGCAGGCCAAAGGCCATGTTGTCGTACAAGCTTTTGTGGGGATACAGCGCGTAGTCTTGGAACACCATGGCGATGTCGCGGTTGCGCGGGGGCTCGTCGTTGACGCGTTTGCCATCGATCACCACGCTGCCGCCCGAGATCGGCTCAAGACCCGCCACCATGCGCAGCAAGGTGGATTTGCCGCAGCCAGAGGGCCCGACAAAAACTACGAATTCGCCATGCTTGATCTCCAGATCCACGCCGTGGATAACCTGCGTCTTGCCGTCGTAGGACTTGGTGACTTGTTGGAGCTCTACGGCGGCCATGGTCAATACCCCTGCGAATGGATTTGGATGTCTTGCGCGCTGATCGCCGAGAGCACGGCCGCGCAGTTGCGCATCATCAAGCCAAGGTCAGAGGCGCAGCCAATGTAGTCAAAGCCGATGCTGCGGTAAGTAGCCACGGCCTCGGGCGTGCCGCCTACCGTGCCCACGGGCTTGCCTGCGCGGTGGCATTCTTTCACACCCTCTGCCATGAGCGCCACCACGTCGGCATGCATTAAGTTGCCCACATGGCCCATTGCGCCGCTCAGGTCGCCCGGACCGATGAATATGCTGTCAACTCCGGGCACGCTGGCTATGTCATACATGCGCGACATGGCTTCGGGCGTTTCGATTTGTACCAGCACGCTCACGCCATCGTTGGCCACTTTGAAATAATCCTTCACCGTGCCAAAGCGCGAGCCACGGCTCATGGCTGCCATGCCGCGCACGCCTTGGGGCTGGTATTTGCACGCAGCCACGGCTTTTTGCGCCTCCTCTACGGTTTGCACAAAGGGGAACATGAGGGTTTGCGCGCCCGCGTCGAGCACACGCTTGACCATGACGGTGTCATTCCATGGGATGCGGGTAATCGGCAGCATGGACGTGCCTGCAATGGCTTGCAAGACATGCACCACGGACATCATGTCCAGCGGCGTGTGCTCCATATCCACCACCGCCCAGTCAAAGCCCGCGCAGCCCACGGCTTCGGCCACCACGGGGCTGGCTGACATGACCCATGTGCCCACGGGGTAGCCTGCGGCGAGGTCTTTTTTGGCCAGCATCTGTTTGAAGGGATTGTTCATAGGGGTGCTCAATAAAAGGTTCAGTAAATCACGGGTTCTGGCGTGTCATCCACACCTTGCAAAAAGTCAAAATCACAGCCTTCATTCGCTTGCGTGACGCGCTCTTGGTAGAGCATGGTGAAGCCGCGCTTGAAGGGCTGCACGGGCGCTTTCCATGCGGCGCGGCGCAGAACCAGCTCGGCATCACTCACTTGCATGTGCAGGCGGCGGTTGGCCGTGTCTAGCTCAATCACATCGCCCGTGCGCACCAAGGCCAGTGGCCCACCCACGGCGGATTCTGGCGCTATGTGCAGCACACAGGTGCCGTAATGCGTGCCGCTCATGCGCGCATCAGACAAGCGCAGCATGTCGCGCACGCCTTTTTTCAAGAGCTTTTTCGGTATGGGCAAATTGCCCCACTCGGGCATGCCCGGCGCGCCCACCGGGCCTGCATTACGCAGCACCAGCACGGTGTTTTCGTCGCAGTCCAGCGCCTCGTCGTTCATGGCGGCCAGCATCTCTGGCTGGCTGTCAAACACCAAGGCTTTGCCGATGTGTTGCATGAGCTTGGGCTCGGCGGCGCTGGGCTTGATGACTGCGCCGTGGGGCGCAAGGTTGCCATAGAGCACGGCCAGAGCGCCTGCGCGGCTCACTGGATTGGTCAGTGGGCGAATCACCTCAGGGTCATGCACAATGGCGTTTTGCAGGTTCTCGCCGATCGTTTTGCCATTCACCGTGATTTGCGTGGTGTCTAGCTCGGCGGCTATGGTTTTTAACAGGCCTTGCATACCGCCAGCGTAATAAAAATCCTCCATCAATTTGTCGCCACTGGGGAACAAATTGGCAATCACTGGCACGCGGCGCGCCATGGCATCCATGTCGGCCAA
>JAYTMT010000146.1:0-23581 GCA_043728315.1 Polaromonas sp.
AAATCAAGGCTAAGATAAACTGGCAATTTACGACCGATACAGCTCGCATCAAGCTTAAACGACTCTATCCGACATTTGACGTGTGACACGACACTAGGCAGCGCCGAGCAGCTCCTGCTGTGCAGCGACGGCCTGCACCGCGCGCTAAGCGCCGCCCAGATAGGCCAGATCATGCAAACCAGCGCCAGCCCCCCTGAGGCCGCGCGCGCGCTGTGCAGCGCAGCGCTGCATGGCGGCAGCCAAGACGATATCAGCGTGCTGCTGATTGGGCAAAGCAGCCCTGCGCGCCAAAAAATAGCCGTTGTACGCAAATATTTACAAAAATGGCTTGCATGAGGCATACACGATGACAAGAAAAGAAACGCACTGGGCCGATATCATTGATCGCATAAACCCCGTTAAGAAAGACGATGAACCTAGGCGCGAAGGTCGCGTCTTATTGGAGCGCGAATACAGCAAACAGCACCAAAGCGCAGTGTGGACTAAAACATACCAACGTAAACAAGACAACAACAAGGCCGAGTCTTCTTTATATGATCTGAGTGTTTTTTCAGAATGGGAAAGCACTTTGGTGCAACGCGCTTACTCCGATGGCGTAGAAAGCAGCTTTAGGCTTTTAGAAAACAACTTTCAAGCCAGCAAGATACACACGGGTACTACACCGCTCAACGAACGCACAGCGCGCAGCAGCACAATGCGTACCTTTGATGCGGGTCCCGATTTATACCTGTGGATGCTGATGCGACCGCAGCAAGACGGGCGTTTGCTACCCCATCCATTTGTTCAACAATCGTGCTACTTGCATCTGGTTCGCGGAATACTAAGGGCGCTAGATGATTTTCATGCCAAAGGGTTTATCCACTGCGACTTACATTTTGGCAATATTACTTTACCAGTTAGCTATAAGCCCATCAAAACTAAAAGGCTAGCGGGGGAGCAGCTGCGTGTAGAAGCATTGTGGGATGACATGAAGATCTTTGACTTCGATTGCTCTGCCTCGCAAAAAATTGAGCCCTATGCCACCCTACCGCTGCGCACGGAAGATGACAACGGAGGCCCCAGCCTACTTATGTCGAGCCATTTGCGCAATCGGCTGCTTGCAATGCACCAATTGCTACGCGCCAAAGGCCAGATAGAACCCTTTGACCGTGATTTTTGGTCGCGCCAACCCGGCAAACCACTCAAATGCTTCACCACCCTTGACTGGCGCGAAGACCTTTACCAGCTTGGCTATTGGCTCAAAGAAATGCGCGACGGCAACAGCCGCACAAACACTTGGGGCGGCGCCGCGCATGTAGATGCTATGAGCGGCCCGGCAGCAGTTAATGCCTTCATTGGCCGCTTTCCAGAGGAGCTGATGGCATGGGGCTCGCTTGCACAAATGGACTGGTGTCCCGACACCAACACCAGCAAAATACTTGCGCCGACGCAGCCCCACGGCTCCTACATAGAGCGCATTGACAAACTTTTGAAATTACTCCCAAAACCGCCTAGCGCCTATGTGATCCACCGTGCTGACCACGACAGCCGCTACAAAACGCTACTAGAAAAAAAGCGTGTACGTGCCAAAGCCCGCCGTGCCCGCTGGGCCGCCCTATTGCTATGGCCCGGCGCTCAAGTTAAAAAAATTGCCAAAACCTTCAAAACCAGCGTGCTGGCCCTGTGGTCGTGGTTTTCGTTGGCGATGCTTGCAAGGCTGGGCTTGGTGATTGCCGTGATACTGGGGCTCAAGTGGGCGCACGACTATGGCTATGCCAATATGGCCAAGCGTGTGGTGGCTGAGGTAGACAAATGGAAGCCCCAGACACCCACAGTGCCTGTCACGCCGCAGCCAGAACCCCCCGCTGCTCCGCCCGTGACGCCACCCGTTGCACCGCCAGTAGCACCACCTGTATCACCAGAGCCCAGCAGCACAACCCTAGCTGTCTATGCGGCGCAGACTAAAGCCATTCAAGATGGGCAGTGGTATGCCAGCAAGGCGCAGGCGGGCCCTGTGGAGCTTCAATGGGTAGAAGACAGCTTGGCGTTGGCCAAGCGCCCGGGCTTGCCAGAGGCACAGTTTGCCGTGGCCATGCTGCACTGCAGCGGCATTGCAGCGCAGGTAGAAAAAAATACCGCATCGTGCGGGCAATGGCTATCCGCTACCCTGTCAAACCCCCTGCTTAAAGCTGGGGCTGAGCGTGACAGCTACCGAGACTCAGTGGCAGCGCTGATCGACCACATGGTGCTAACTGCGCGCGGACGCGGCGAGGCGGCAGATACGACATTTGCGGCCGCGCTGCTGCCCGGTCTTCAAGTATCGCTGGGCACATTTCCCGGCTTAGCACCACGGCTGGCGCTGATACAGGCTTGCCACAGCAACCCTAAAGACCCACAAGCGGCCATTAAAACCCTGCGTGCGGTTGCGCTGCCAAAAGCAATGGTTTATCAACCCGATGTGCACCCCCTGCTTGAACTTTTAGAATCAGCCAAAGGCATAGATTGCACCTAGCGTGCGCAATACCTACTTTTTTGCCCGTCTCCACGCCACTAAATATTTGATCCACCATGTCCGCAATACCCATTCCATGTGTTCTCTCCCGTCTGTCTGTCGCTGTTGTGTGCAGCACAAGTCTCATGGCGCTTGGCCAGAGCCCCATACCTGCTGGCGTGTTCAAACCTCCCGCGCCTGCCACCGTACCCGTGAACGTGCCCACCCAAGAGCCAAAACCCAAGGTTATTTACCGCCCCGACCCAGATACCGAAGAAAAACTCACAGCCGCAGAGGCGGAAAATCGCAGGCTGCGTAGCCAACTTGCGCAGCAGCGCGCGCAAACAGTGGCCGAAAAAACCAGAGCCGACAAAGCCACCGAAGATGCGGATACAGCCAAGGCGGCACTTGCAAAAGCCACTGCGCCTAAACCGGCACTGACACCGACACCGACACCGGCGCCTGCACCAGCGCCCGCCCCCGCTGCGGTAGCTGCCGCCCCCATTGCGCCCACGCCAGCGCCTGCTGCTGCGGCCAACACACGCCCAGCAGGCGCTATTGGCCGTTACGATGCCAGACCAGATTCATGGGCCAAGGTAAATGACTCCTACGAGCTTGCCCTCAAAGTGGTGAATGGCAAAACGATTTGGGCACCCGCCATGATGCCCATCCCCGCCACGGGCTCTAATGGCTTCATGATGGGCTCTCCCACTGGCGAAACCGGGCAAGACAGTGATGAAAAGCAACACAAAGTAGTCATCGACTACCCGTTTTCAATGGGTAAAACCGAGGTAACTTTTGCGCAATGGGCCGATTGTGTGGCCGACGGCGGTTGCAAAGCGAACCCCAATCCGCACGACAACAACTATGGCGGGGGTACTCGGCTTGTTATCAGCGTCAGCTGGAATCATGCGCAAGAGTATGTGGAGTGGCTCAATGCTAAAACTGGCTTCGTGCAAATACAAAAAGTGGGGGATAAAGAGAAAAATGTCCACCCGCATCGCTACCGCCTGCCGACTGAGGCCGAGTGGGAATACGCCGCGCGGGCAGGCAATAAGGGGCCATTTGGCTTTAAAAACAATGCCAATATCAGCCCAAGCCTTGCCAGATACAACTGGAGCGTGAGCCATCTCAACAGCCAAACGCGAACATGGGAGACAAGCACAGTGCCTGTTGGCAGCTACGAGGCAAACGCATGGGGTTTGCATGATATGCACGGCAATGTATGGGAGTGGGTGCAAGATTGTTATGAGCCTGATTATGCAAAAACGCAGGGATTCAAAGACGGATCAGCCCATAAAGCGGACGATCCTGCGTGCCCTATCCGCGTGCTGCGGGGTGGTTCGTGGAGCGACAACCCACTGAACCTGCGCTCTGCCAACCGCGACTGGGGCACGCCGTCAACACCCTACTACAACGTGGGGTTTCGTCTCGCCAGGATGCTCGCGCCTTAGGGCGAGCTTAGCCCCTGTCTCCTTTACCCCCTTACCCCACACACCCGCTGTGCAGCTAGAGGGTTTTATTCAACGTGGGGGTGCGGGGGCGAAGCCCCCGGGCGGGCAATTTTTTAAAAAAAGGCATTTGTATGAATCCCCAGTTGGCCAAAAGCGGTGGCGCGCTTGAAAAAGCCACGGTGTATATCACTTGGCTGATTCCCGTGCTGGAGAGTTTTCCGCGCAGCCAGCGTTTTTTGCTGGGCGACCGCTTGCAAACGCTGGCCATGGACACGGTGGCGCTGATTGTGGAGGCCACCTACCAAAAGCTGCCCCAGAGCACCCTGCTGCGGGTGAATTTGCTGCTGGAGCAGCAGCGCGTGTTCATTCGGCTGGCCTATAACCTGAAACACATTGACGTGCGCCGCTACGAGTTTGCCGCCCGCAAAATTGACGAGCTGGGGCAATCCATAGGCGCATGGATAAAGGCGTGCAAAAGTCCTGCCAGTCCACAGGCAGGTTACCAGCGCTAGCTTGTCTTTGTAGAGTAGTGTCTTGTGCTACGCGTCGTCTGGTTCTCCACTTGGGCTGAGGTCTGGCGGGTATTTGCGAGAACTGTGCACCACGCCCAATACTGCAACCGTATCGTCAGTAATCTCAACGATAACCATATAGGGCAAGCGGCTAACAATGTACTCTTTGGTGCCAGCAATTTGCCCCATGCGACAGCGGTGTGGAAAGGTCTTGAGGCCAGCGACTTGCGCCCTGATCCTTGCGTAGACATCTTGGGCGACACGCAAACCCGCCTTTTCAAGGTAATAGTCTGTGATGCGGCCTAAATCTAGCTCTGCCTCATCCGTCCACTTGACTTTGTATAGCATGCGCAGCGGTGCTATACAGTCAGTGTGCGTAGTTTGGCTTTCGTTTGAAGTCGGTTCCAGACACGATCCATCACATCGTCATGCGCATGTAGTTTGCTATCTCCATTTTTGAGCTTGACGCGAACGCCAGCTACTTTGGCTTGCAACCATTCGTCATAGCCCGCCTCTTTTGTCAACACAGCAGGTTCGCGCTCCGATGTGTCCAAAAATTGTCCGAGCTGTGTTTTCGCGTCAGGTGCGGTCATGGTTTTCATGGCATACTTTTTTAAAAACATGTAGTGAGCGTATTCTAGTCATGTTGTTATTTTTTGCAAACCGTGTTTTGCAAATCGACTATCCATTAAAAAATTTAGAATGACCAAAGAATTATTTGCACAAATTTGCAGCTTTGAAAACGTGTTGGCCGCAGCGCAGCGGGCGGCGCGGGGCAAACGGCATCGCCCCGATGTGGCGGCTTTTTTGTTTGACCAAGAGCGCCACTGCTTGCGCTTGGCCGATGCACTGGCCAGCGGGCAGTGGCAGCCAGGACCTTACAAAGAGGTGCTGGTACGCGAGCCCAAGGAGCGGCGCATATCGGTGGCGCGCTTTGCCGACCGGGTGGTGCACCAAGCAATTTGCCACTGGGTGGCGCCCATACTAGAGCGCGGCTATATTGCACACACTTTTGCCAGCATTGCGGGGCGCGGGCAGCACCGTGCGGTGGCGTGTTTTGAGCGCTTTCGCGATGCGCACACGCATGTTTTGCAAACCGATATTTACCGCTTTTTCCCTGCCATAGACCACGCCGTGCTCAAGCGTGATTTGGCGCGGCGCATTGCCTGCCCGCGCACACTGGCGCTTTTGGCGCAAATTATTGATGGCAGCAATGCCCAAGAGCCGGTGGAGCGCTATTTTGCGGGGGATGATTTGTGGACACCCATGCAGCGCAGGCGTGGCCTGCCACTGGGCAACTTAAGCAGCCAGATGCTGGCCAACTTCTATTTGAGCCCGCTAGACCATTACGCCAAGGAGGTGCTGCGCATCAAGGGCTATGTGCGGTATTTGGACGACATGGCGGTGTTTGGGGCTAGCACCCAGCAGCTGCAAGCGTGGCAGGCGGCGCTGGCGCTGTTTTTGGATCAGCGCAGGCTGATGCTGCACCCGCGCAAAACGGCAGTGCACAGCTGCAAGCAAGATGTGCAGTTTTTGGGCTTTGTGCTGCTGCCCGGCGGCAAGCGGCGCTTGCCAGCGGCGCATGTGAACCGGGCGGTGGGACGCATTGCCCGCTGGCGCGGCGCGTGGGCACGCGGGGAAGCCAGTGCGCTGGCTATTGGGCAGTCTGTGGGCGCGTGGATAGCCCATGCGCGGCATGCCGACACATATGCGCTACGCTTAGCGCTCTTTCCAAAGGGCTGGTTTTGCCCACGGGGAGAGCCTGCACGGCGTTAACCAGCGTGCCCTAACCGCGTGCAGCGGGGCGGTTCGTGGAACAACAACCCACAGAACCTGCGCTCAGCCAACCGCAACAGGAACACGCCGACAACACCCAACAACAACGTGGGGTTTCGTCTCGCCAGTACGCTGCACTTTGCCAGAGCTGCCTTGGCAGCCGTGGCTTGCCCGCGGCGCTGGGGCGGGAGAGCCTATGCAGCATCCACGCCTTGCAGGTCATGCTTGGGGCTGCTCGCGCATTTGGCAAAGCACACAGCGGCTTTGCGTGCCGAGCGGCCCGCTTTTTGCAAAATCCGATATTTTTAATTTCCCCGTATCACCTTGATTACAGGGCAGCGCAGGTTTAGAGATGGGCTTTAGGGCTGCGCCGCCTTGTTTTACCAAAAAGGTGATTTCATGGACGCTTGCGCACGACGATTTGATTTATCCGCGATTGCCCCACTGCATGGCGGCGATGGCTTGGCATTGCCCCCAGACACGGTATGCGAGGCGGTGCTGCTCACCGAGCATTTTCACCGCGGCCAGTTTCGCAAAAACGGGCTGCCTTTTCTTACCCACCCGCTGGCAGTGTGGCGCACGCTGCAAAGCGCGGGGGTGCCAGACCCACACATGCAGGCGGCGGCTTTGCTGCACGATGCTTTAGAGGAAAACCCAGAGCACGCTAGCGATATGTTAAATACCATCGCGGTAAAGATTTCCCCCAACGTGGCGCAAATGGTTTTGCAATTGTCGGATGACCCTGCCGTGCCGCGCGAAGCCCGCAAAGCCGCGCAGCTGACAAAAATTGCCAATGCTCCGCGCCAAGTGCAATTGGTTAAGTTGGCTGATCGCTTGGTGAATCTCGCTGAGCCGGGTTTGTCGCCACAGCGGGTGCAGTCCTATGGTTTGCACACCGCCCAATTGCTCGACTGTATGGCGCAAATGCAGCCGCCCAGGCCCATGGCACGCGGCGAAACACGCAACAACCCCAGCGACAGCCACAACACCTGCTATTGGATGCAGCTGGCGCAACAGCGACTGACGCATGCACTGCGTGTGCAGATTAAGCGTATTGCTGCGATTGGGGTCGTGTGCGTGCTCAGTGGCTGCGCGGTGAGCCCAGCCTCTGTGCCAGACACGCCCTTGCGCCCCATTGACTGGGAAAATTTGGATAAAAACGCACCGCATGCACCGAGCTATATGTGGGATGCCCTGCGCAATAGCCAGCGCACTACTGCTTAAAGCAGGGGTATGGTCTAAACTGCCGATGGACTAGGGTGTCCTGACTGGAGATTGACATGACAACGAGTTACGAAAACGACATTGTGGCGTGGGCGAACGAACAGGCCCGACTCATCCGAGCGGGCCAGTTTGACAAGCTTGACCTTGTGAATATTGCTCAGGAGATTGAAGACGTGGGCAAAAGCGAAAAACGCGAGTTGGCTAGCCGCATGGCGGTGTTGCTGACGCATTTGTTTAGATGGCAGTATCAGCCATCTAGGCAAAGCAACAGCTGGCAAAGAACGATCAAAGAGCAGCGCCGCAGTATTGAGCTGCACTTGGATGATGTGCCAAGCCTGCGCAATTCTTTGGCAAACAGCAAATGGCTATCTGGGGTGTATTCGGATGCCGTGGCCAAGGCGATTGGTGAAACGGAGGTTGATACCTTTCCAGATGCTCTGCCGTGGTCAATCCACGACATTTTGACCGAGGGCTGGTTTCCTTCTGCGCCCTAGAGGCGGCTGCGCCTCACGTAAACAGCACCAAGGCTTGTAGTGGCGCGGTTTCGGCGCGCAGGGTGCGCGGCCCTAGGCTTAAGGGGGCGAATCCTGCTGCTACAGCGGCGGCTTCCTCAGCGGGGGATAGGCCGCCCTCTGCGCCAGAGAGAAAGAGCACGCCCTTGGGTGCGTTTTCAAGCGCTTGTGCGGCTAAAAATACTGCTACGGATTGCGCTTTGGTCGCGTCTGGGCCCAGAGAGAGCACGTAGCGCTGGGCAAGGGCTGGGCTGCTCGGAGCGGGCGTGGGCGCTGTGGGTGCGTAGACTAGTGCGCCCTTTGTTGCGCTGCTTGCGTCTGCGCTTGTTTGCAGCGCGGCTTGCTGGCCTAGCCAAGTTTTGATGTCAATGGCCGCGTCAATTTGCGGCACGCGGTTGCGTCCGCATTGCTCGCTGGCGGCGGCGGCCACTTGCTGCCAGTGCTGGCGCTTTTTGTCGGCGCGCTCGCCAGACAGGCGCAGCACGCCGCGTTCGGTCATGAGCGGGGTGATGCGTGCTACGCCCAGTTCGGTGGCTTTTTCTACCAAATAGTCCATGCGCTCGTTGGCGGGCACGCCCAGGGCCAGATGCACGGCGCGGCTGGCTTCGCGCTCAATAGCGCTGTGGCCCAGCACCTGCACCCGCACCTCAGAGCGGCCCATGTGGCACACCTGCGCCGCATATTCACCGCCCAAGCCGTCAAACAGCGTGAGCGCGTGGCCCGGCTGCATGCGCAGCACCTGCACATGGCGGGCGGCAGCGGCGTCTAAAGCCAACTCGGGTGGCGCGTGACCCTGTGTGGGAAGGTAAGCCTGTAGGGCTTGGGCACTGTAAAAGCGGGGCATGGGGTAGGGGATGGCGAATGGGGTAAATGAATGGGATGTGCTGCAAAAGAGCGCAGTGTCAACGAAACTCAGGCATGAAGTGCAGTATGCATAATGCTACTTTTTTAATAGTGAACTATGACCATATGACGGTGACATCAGCCAAATTTTCTATAAATAAGCGGTATAAACAGCAAATCACATGCGCCCGTAAGCAAAACCGATTTGCGGGCTTGTGCCTTCAATGCTGTCGATGAGTTTTTCCAGCATGCCCAGTTCGCGGTAGCGGTTGGCGGCGTGGCGAATGTAGGCGATGAAGCGAGGGGTGTCGGCTAAATACTTGGGTTTGCCGTCGCGCAGGGTGAGCCTTGCAAAAATACCGGCCACTTTGAGGTGGCGCTGCAAGCCCATCCACTCCACAGCGCGGTAAAAAGCGCCAAAGTCTTCGCTCCAGCCGTCAAAGTTGAGCAAGCCCGCTTTGCGCGCCCGCTCCCAGTAGCGCACGGTCACCTCAATCACAAACTCCTCGTCCCAGCTCCAAAAGGCATCGCGCATCAGGCTGGCAATGTCGTAGGTAACGGGGCCGTAGACAGCGTCTTGGAAGTCTAGGATGCCTAATTTTTGGGCAGCCCCCTCGGGGGGCAGCGCAGCACGCGCAGCGGCAAGCGTGGGGGCAGCAGCCAAGCGCCGAGCCGCCTCAAGCGCGGCTGGCACCCCCTCGGGGGGCAGCGCAGCACGCGCAGCGGCAAGCGTGGGGGCTATATTTCCACCAGCCATCATGTTTCTAGGCATATAGTCGCGGTGCACGTACACCTGCGGCGCATGCAGGTTGCGCGCCACGATCAAATCGGCGGCTTGCTTCCACACCAGCGTTTGCTCCGCATTCATCGCCATTTGGCGGTGCTTGGCCACATACCAGTCGGGGAAAAGCGCAATTTCGCGTTGCAAAAGCGCTTCGTCATACGCGGGCAGCACGCCGGGTTTGGATGCCAGTTGCCACTGCACCAATGTGTCGCAGGCCTGTATAAAGTGTGGCAAGTTGGCGTAATGGTCGTCGCGGTTAATTACGTCCAAGAGCGTTTGGTTGCCCAAATCGGTCAGCAGCATGAAGCCCAGCGACTCTTCCCATGCCAACACCTGTGGCGCGTGGATGCCCGCAGCTTGCATCAGGCTGGCCACATGGGCAAAGGGCTTGCAGTCTTCTTTGTCGGGCGGCGCGTCCATCACAATGGCGCTGCCGCCTGTGAGGCGGTCAACCCGCAAATAGCGGCGAAAGCTGGCATCTGCGCTGGCAATGCGCAGGCTGAGCGGGTCTAGCGCGTGGGCTTTGCAAACGGCGGCAAACCATGGCGCAAAGGAAGCGGCGCGCTGCGGGTCTGCCCAAGGCACGGTATTGAGGGGCGAGGTTGGGGTGGAGGTGCAGGCCGTAGCCAAGGCAGTGGGAGTGTGTGTGCTGTGATTCATGGATAATCGCATTCTACAAAGCTCTGGCGCATGCCTCCCCCTGATTTTGTCTATTTCGCAGATGCCTTGGCATTGCCCCCCTTGGGCGCTTGGCCCCACCCCAGTGCAGCGCTCGCGCCCAGCGCGCTTCCTGCGCACGCCCGTGGCACTGGCGGCGCTGTGCAGTTGTTTGCTGGCCGGGCAGGCTTTTTCGCAAGATGTGGGACAAAAAACGGCACAAGACTTCGCCCAAAATCCTGCCTTGCGCACCACCCCAAATTTACCAACCCAGCCCGCGCCAAGCCCCGCCTCAGAGGCTGCCCAAGCCAGCGCCCCCGCCGTGCTCAAATCCAGCCCCATGCTGCAAGAGCTGCTCTCCGACGACATGCGCCGCCTTGCGCCCACTTTTATATTTGGCGACCGCATGTCTGGCCGCACCGATTTAGAAACCACCGTGGAGGGCAATGCCGTGCTGCGCCGCGCGGGCACGGTGCTGCGCGCCGACCGCATCGAGTATTACCAGCCCGATGATTTGCTCAAAGCCACAGGCAAAGTGCGCATGAACCGCTTGGGCAATGTATACGAAGGGCCCCAAGCGCAGATCAAGGTCGATGCCATGGAGGGCTTCATTGTGGCGCCCACCTTCCAATTTGCCCGCACCGAAGGCCATGGGCAGGCCGAGCGCATTGATTTTGTGGACGAGCAGCGCTCGGTGGCGCGCAATGTGCGCTACACCACCTGCGAGCGCAAGCCGGGCCCCAGCTGGCTGCCCGACTGGGTCTTGCAGGCCTCGCAGGTCAAGTTTGACACCGAAAGCCAAGTGGGCGAGGCCAGCGGCGTGGTGCTGCGCTTCAAAGACGTGCCCATTGTTGCCGCGCCTTACCTCACTTTCCCATTGAGCGATGCGCGTAAATCTGGCTGGCTGCCTGCCAGTGTCAATATTGACAGCAGCAGCGGCGTGGAAGTGGCCGTGCCCTATTACTGGAACATAGCCCCCAACCGCGACGCCACAGTTACGCCCAGCCTGCTGAGCAAGCGCGGCGTGAATGTCAGCAGCGAGTTTCGCTATTTAGAGCCTAACTACAGCGGCACAGCGCGGGTAGATTACATGCCCAATGACCGCCTTACGGGCGGCGCACGCTGGGGCGTGGCCAGCAGCCACAGCGGCGGCATAAGCACCGCGTGGGGCTCGTTAAGCAGCCGCCTGGGCATCAACCGCGTGGGCGACAACGACTACTGGAGCGATTTTCCGCGCAGCATCAGCAGCCTCACCCAGCGCCAATTGCCCTCCGAAGTGGGCCTGGCATGGGGTCTGGGCGCTTGGACGGCTGATGCCAGAATGCTGCGCTACCAAACCTTGCAGTCGGTCAGCGCCCCCATCGTGCCCGCCTACAACCGCCTGCCCCAGCTGACGGCCCGCTACAGCCGGCCCAATTTGCGCGGCTTTAATCTGGGCTTAGAGCTAGATACCACCCACTTTATTACCGATGCTGCGCTCACCGGCCAGCCCAATGCGCGGCGCAGCTACGCACTGGCAAGCGCCAGCCGGCCTTGGGTGGCACCGGGCTGGTTCGCCACCCCCAAGCTGCAGTTGCACACGGGGGCTTACCAGTTCGATTCCCCCCTGACATCGGCCAGCGCGCTGGGCGTGACCAACATCACCCGTAGCGTGCCCACCGCCAGCCTAGACACTGGCCTGATTTTTGAGCGCAGCGCCAGCTATTTTGGGCGCAGCTTTTTGCAAACTTTAGAACCCCGCGCTTTCTACGTCTACACCCCATTTCGCTTGCAAAGCGACATTCCTGTGTACGACACCGGTGCCAAAGACTTCAATTTTGCCTCCATCTACACCGAAAACGCCTTTGTCGGTAACGACCGCATATCCGACAACAACCTGCTCACGCTGGGCGTGACCTCCCGCCTGCTAGACCCCGACTCAGGCGCAGAAGTGCTGCGCGCCAGCTTCGCCCAGCGCCTGCGCTTTAAAGACCAAAACGTCACACTGCCCGCTGGCGTGGCCGACACCGACCGCCTGTCTGACATGCTCTTTGGGGCCACGGTGAACTGGAGTCCGCGCTGGGCCACCGACTCCACCGTGCAATACAACCCCAAAATCCGCCAATCCGAACGCGCCACCATGAGCGCCCGCTACACCCCGTCGAACTACCGCGTATTCAGCGCCACCTACCGCCTGCAGCGCGACGTGAGCAAACAGCTTGATTTGGGCTGGCAATGGCCCTTGAACGACCTGTGGGGCACCAAAGACGCGCCCCGCGCACCGGGGCAGGCACTGGGTGAAGGCCGCTGGTATGGCGTGGGCAGGCTCAATTTCAACCTGCTAGACCGTAAAATCGTGGACTTGGTGGCCGGATTTGAGTACGATGCGGGCTGCTGGCTGGGGCGCGTGGTGTTAGAGCGGGTGCAAACCACCACCAGCACCGCCAACACCAAAATTTCGTTCCAGTTGGAGCTTTCGGGTTTTTCGCGCCTTAATGTTGGCAGTAACCCACTCAAAAGCTTGCAGCAAAACGTGCCCCGATACCAGTTGTTGCGTGAGAAAACCACCGCGCCAAGCCGATTTTCTAATTATGAATAAGTCCAAGATGGGTTGTGTATGCCAGTTTCAGAAGTAACCAATAAACCAGTGTTGACCGCGGCCGCATGTGCGCTGGCTGTGCTTTTTGCTGGCCAAGCGTTTGCCCAGTTGCGTCCCAGCACCTCGCTGGGTGCTGCCCCTGTGCTGGCCAGCACCCAGCGCCCTGCCGACTTTATTGTGGCCATTGTCAATTCAGAACCCGTCACCAACAGCGAGGTGCGCACCCGCGTGCTGCGTTTTGAGCAGCAACAAGCCCAGCGCGGCGGAGTGATGCCCGAGCGCAGCGAAATCTCCAAGCAGGTGCTAGAGCGCCTGATCAGTGAACGCGCCCAGCTCCAGCATGGCCGCGACACAGGCGTGCGCGTGGAAGACTCGGCTGTGGAGCAGTCTGTGCAAAACGTGGCCCGGCAAAACCAGCTCAGTGTCGAAGAACTGCGCAAACGCCTGACCGACGAAGGCGGCTCGTGGACGCAGTTTCGCTCTGACGTGCGCGATGAGCTTTTGCTGGCCCGCACCCGTGAGCGCGAGGTAGACAGCCGCATTGCCATATCGGATGCCGAGTTAGACCGCTTCATCAAAGAGCAGGCCGACAACCTCGACCCCAATGCCATTGCGCTCAATTTGTCGCAAATCCTCATTGAAATACCCGAAACAGCCAGCCCCGCGCAAATAGTGGGCTTGCTAGCGCGCGCCCAGCGCGTGCTAGAGCGCGCCAACAAAGGCGACGATTTTGCGGCACTGGCGCGCGAATACTCCGACTCCAATGACAAAGCCAATGGCGGCTCGCTGGGCCTGCGCCCAGCCGAGCGCCACGCGCCCATTTTTGTGCAGGCCACAGCCAATGCCAAAAGCGGCACTATTGTCGGCCCGGTGCGCTCTGATGCGGGTTTTCACATCCTCAAAGTGGTAGAAAAAACCCAAGTGGGACTGCCGACCCTGATGGTGCAGCAAAGCCGCGCCCGCCACGTGCTGCTGCGCGCCAGCGCCCAGCTGAGCGACAGCGCAGCCCGTGACCAGCTGTTGGCCATCAAGGCCGACATAGCGTCGGGCAAAACCAGCTTTGAAGCTGCGGCCAAAGCCACCAGCCAAGACGGCTCGGCCAAAGATGGCGGGGACTTGGGTTGGGCCAGCCCCGGCCAGTTTGTGCCCGAATTTGAAGAAGTGATGAACAGTTTGGCCATTGGCCAAGTTTCCGAGCCATTCCAGTCGCGCTTTGGCATGCATTTGATGCAATTGGTCGAGCGCCGCGAAAACGCCATGTCAGAGCGCGAACAGCGCGAACAAGCCCGTGCCAGCCTGCGCGAACGCAAGCAAGAAGAAGCCCTGGTCACTTGGTCGCAAGACATCCGCGCCCGCGCCTACGTCGAATTGCGCGAACCACCCCTGTAGTGCTATTATTATTATAGCTACATATCACCATTTGACGGTGACATTGCGTTTATTTTCTTTAAAAATGCGCAATGCTGCCGTTTGAACTTTCTTTTTTGTGAAACACATCCCGCGCAAACGCTTTGGCCAACACTTTTTGATCGATCAGAATCTGATTGGTGCAATTGTTGACGGCATAGACCCGCAGCCAACGGATGCCATGGTCGAGATCGGTCCGGGCTTGGCGGCCTTGACCCAGCCATTGGTCGAGCGTTTGGGTGCTTTGACTGTGATTGAACTAGACCGCGATCTGGCAGCGCAGCTACGCAAACATCCCCAGCTTGTGGTGATCGAAAGCGATGTATTAAACGTAGATTTTAAAGAAATATTGGCTAATGTCAGCATCAAATCGCCATTTACTGCTATTAAAAAAGATGCAAGCGGCGAAGTAAACAGCGCGGCCAAAAAGCTGCGCATCGTTGGCAACCTGCCCTACAACATCTCCACGCCCATTTTGTTCCATCTGCTGGACGTGGCCTCTGTCGTGCAAGACCAGCACTTCATGCTGCAAAAAGAGGTGATTGACCGCATGGTGGCCCAGCCCAGCACGGGTGACTATGGGCGGCTCTCGGTCATGCTGCAGTGGCGCTACGAGATGGCCAATATCTTGTTTGTGCCGCCAACAAGTTTTGACCCGCCTCCGCGCGTAGACAGCGCCATCGTGCGCATGATCCCCCACGCTACGCCCGCAGCGGTAGACTTTGCCCTGCTAGAAGAGCTGGTGAAGGTAGCATTCAGCCAGCGCCGCAAAATCCTACGCAACACCCTTGGCCACTGGCTCGACGAGCGCGGCTACGCAGGGAGCTTTGACGTAGCACGCCGCGCAGAGGAGGTGTCGTCTGCTGAGTTTGTGGCTTTGGCGCAGGTGGTGGGGGCGGCTGGGGGTTGAATACTTGAACATCCGGCCGCGAAGGGCGCGAAAGCTGCGCGAAGAACGCGAAAGGAATACCAAAAAATGCGTAACATTCCTAATTTAGGAGCACGATAAAACCATATTGCAATGAAATTTGGTGTTTTTTTAAAAGCCAGATACCAGTCATCACTACAAAATTTAGCGTTTAAGCAATAAAAATTTTGTATTTATTTCGCGTTCTTCGCGCAAATTTCGCGCCCTTCGCGGCCGGAAACTCGGTATTGGCAAGTCCAGCTTCAAAAACTCAAGCCGCAGCCAACCAATACCCCGCATTGAACGGGCTGGACATGCGCAGCGCCAAGGGCGATACGTCTACCAGTTTGTCGGTGGGCATTTTCTCGGGCGGCGGTGCGCCTTCTACTTGCTCGACGGGAAGCACGATTGCGCCTTCAGACGCGCGGGCTACTGCAAACGAGTAAAAGCAGCGAAACGGCACTTTGCGGTCACCCCAGTAGTCAGCCGCATCGCGGAAAATGTCCAACAATTGCTCACGGGTTTCTTTGTCAAACTTGGCGTGCGCAGGAATGTGCTCGAGCACCACAATAAAGCCGGGCTGCGGGCCAGACTTGTGCAGTGGGTCGGTCATGCAGTCATACAGCGCATCAAAGTTCTTGCCAAAATGCGTGGGGAAGGTAAATTGCCCAGCAATGGTGTCTAAGAGCTCTTGCTTAGACTGTGCGTCGCCCAAATTGGCGTACAAAAAGTGGTGTCCCAGCGCGGTGGCTGCGGCTTGCAAATCGCTCACGCGGTGGGCGCGGATCGACTGCACAATATTGGGTTTCACGGTACGAAGTGGCATATGGCGCTCCGTTTCTCTCTAGAATAATAAAACAAACAATTGGCTCTTGGTGGCTTGCTGGCCGCTAAGTTGCTGCATCACGCAGCGCCCTAGCGCCCCAACTCTTAGGACTATGGCGCGATGCGTTTGAAGCTCGCGTAATGGTCGTCAGTGAAGTAGCAGGCCTCGGGTGCGCTGGGTTTGAGTCCACCACACACAATTCTTTTGGCACCACGGTTGCGCGCATAGGGCGTTTTTACCGTGTACTCGCGGTAAAACCCGCGTTTTTCTGAGGGCAAAATCCGCTCGCGGTTGCCAAAAACGGTGCCGTCTTTGTCGTATGCAAACGGCCCGCCTTTTAAAATCTGTTCGTAGGTTTCTTTGCCTTGTTTGGGCAAATCAGCCAGCGCAATAGCTGGTGTGGCGCTGGCCAGCACCGCAGGCGGCGCTTTGGCGTGCACCAAGTTAGGGCTAAAAATGCCCGCAAAGCAGGCAAGCGAGACTGCGCTTGCAGCCACTAAGCGTGACATAAAATTGCTAAAAACCATTTGTGTGCCTTGAGCAGGAGCGCTTAGCGCCCTTGCATCCGAAAAATAAAAAACCCAGCTTGCTTCAATTGCGGTTGCTTGTGTAGCACTTAATCAAAAGCTGCCAGATCAAAAACCGTTATCGCAGGTAAACAAAAACAGCCTACTTTTTAGGTAATTTCAAAGGGTTAACCCGCGAATTGAAGCCCTCTAGTGTGCCTGAGTTCGGGTTTTAAAGCAAGTCCCTTTTAGACGCCCCACTCCACAGTGTGGCTAAATTGTGTAAGTTTTATTACGTATAAGTTAGCGCTCGCTATTCTTTAAAGGCTTATCTGTAAGCCTTGCAAAGCAATTAGAGGCTTCTTATCTGGCTGCGTTGGCATCGGCCACGGTGATGGCAGTCATGTTCACAATGCGGCGCACGGTGGTGCTTGCCGTGAGAATATGCACAGGTGCGGCGCATCCTAACAACACCGGGCCTATGGCAATGTTGCCACCAGCGGCGGTTTTGAGCAGGTTGTAGCTGATGTTGGCGGCATCGATATTGGGCAGCACCAGCAAATTGGCCGCGCCCGAGAGCGTGCTGTGGGGCATGATGGTGGTGCGCGCGGCAGGGTCTAGCGCCACATCACCGTGCATTTCGCCGTCTACCTCCAGCCATGGCGCTTGCACATGCAAGAGTTCGAGCACGCGGCGCATTTTCACAGCGCTGGGCTGGTTGCTCGAGCCGAAGTTGCTGTGCGAGAGCAGGGCCACTTTGGGTTTGATGCCAAAGCGCATCATCTCTTCAGCGGCCATGGTGGTGATTTCGGCCAGCTCTTCGGCGCTGGGGTCGTAGTTGACATGGGTGTCCACTAAGAATATTTGGCGGTCTGGCAGCAGCAGGCCATTCATGCAGGCGTACACCGGCACGTCTTGCGGTGTGCTGTCGCAGCCGCCCGGGCGCTTGCCAATGACCTGGTCGATATACTGCAAATGCAGCGCGGTGCTGCCCCAGGTGCCGCAAATCATGCCGTCGGCATAGCCTTTGTGCACCATCATCGCGCCAATCAATGTCAATCGGCGACGCATCTCGATTTTGGCAATTTGCACGGTCACGCCTTTGCGCTCGGCCATGCGGTGGTAGGTTTGCCAAAAGTCGCGGTAGCGGTCGTCTTTTTCTACGTTGACTACGTCGTAATCAGTGCCCGCTTTGAGGCGCAGGCCAAATTTTTTGATGCGCTCTTCAATCACAGCGGGGCGGCCGATCAAAATGGGGCGCGCCACCGATTCGTCCACAATGATTTGGCAAGCGCGCAGCACGCGCTCTTCTTCGCCCTCGGCATACACGATGCGTTTTTTGCTGGCTTTTTTGGCCGCCGTAAAAATCGGCTTCATGGTGGTACCCGATGCATACACAAAGGTTTGCAGGCGCTCGCGGTAAGCCTCCAAATCGGCAATCGGGCGCAGCGCCACGCCACTGTCTGCGGCAGCCTTGGCCACCGCGGGCGCAATCTTCATCATCAAGCGCGGGTCAAAGGGCTTGGGAATCAAATACTCAGGACCAAAAGCCAGCGCTTGGCCTGCATAGGCGGCAGCCACCACATCGCTTTGCTCCTGCTGGGCCAACTCGGCTATGGCATGCACAGCAGCAATTTCCATCTCCACGGTGATGGTGGTGGCACCGCTGTCTAGCGCACCGCGAAAAATGTAGGGAAAACACAATACGTTGTTGACCTGATTGGGGTAATCGGTGCGGCCCGTGGCCACAATGGCATCAGAGCGCACGGCGTGCACGTCTTCAGGGGCAATTTCTGGGTTGGGGTTGGCCAGTGCAAAAATCAAAGGCTTGGCCGCCATGCGCTTGACCATGTCTTGCTTTAACACGCCGCCAGCCGAGAGGCCCAAAAACACGTCTGCGCCGTCAATGATTTCGCCCAAGGTGCGGGCGCTGGTTTTTTGTGCAAAAACTATTTTGTCTTCGTCCATCAGCTCGGTGCGGCCCTCGTACACCACGCCTGCCAAGTCGGTCACGTAAATGTTCTCGCGCGGAATGCCCAGCTTGACCAGCAGGCCAAGGCAGGCCAGCGCCGCAGCGCCCGCGCCCGAGGTCACGAGCTTGATGTTTTTAGGGTCTTTGCCCACGACTTTCAGGCCGTTGAAAATAGCTGCGCCCACCACAATGGCCGTGCCATGCTGGTCGTCATGAAACACTGGGATTTTCATGCGCTCGCGCAGCTTGCGCTCCACATAAAAGCAGTCGGGCGCTTTGATGTCTTCGAGGTTGATGCCGCCAAAGGTGGGCTCGAGCGAGGCAATGATGTCAACGAGCTTGTCCAGATCGTGTTTTTCGTTGATTTCGATGTCAAACACGTCAATGCCAGCGAATTTTTTGAACAATACGCCCTTGCCTTCCATCACTGGCTTGGCCGCCAGCGGGCCAATGTCACCCAAGCCCAGCACGGCCGTGCCATTGGTAATCACGGCCACGAGGTTGCCACGGGCGGTGTATTTGAAGGCGTTGTTGGGGTCTTTGACGATTTCTTCGCAGGGCGCAGCCACGCCCGGGCTGTAGGCCAGCGCCAAATCGTGCTGGTTTACCAACTGCTTGGTGGCGGCAATGGAGACTTTGCCGGGCGTGGGAAACTCGTGGTATTCCAGCGCAGCACGGCGCAGTTCGGCGCGTTTTTCGTCGGTGTTGCTAGACGATGGGTCGGTGAAAGCGGGCATGGGTGGTCTCCAAAGTGTCAGTTCTTGTAAGGTTGCTGGATTGTATCGCCACCCAGTGAAAACCCTAGTATGTAGATATGCTTACATGGCATGGGGAGTTTTGACTTTTGTATGGGCAATATCTATCGGGCTACCTTGCTCGTTCGTTTGGTGACTTGTATTGGAACGTCTCCGGTGAGTAAGCGGTGTGCCGTCTGGCGTCATACGGGGGTACCCGAAATCCTTGGACGGCACACCGCTTACTCGCCTGCGACTTTGCTCGCGCGGCGACCTTCAGATAACTTTCAGCGCCTCGCATTACTACTCTTTTTGTAGTGAATAATGACCATATGACGCAGACATTGCCACTTTTTTTTGAAATTGTATTTTTCAAAGCCACAAACACGCTTTTGTACTCGCGGTAAAGCATGGGCTATGCCACAGCGCCCCAATCAGAGACATCGGGCTTGAATAGCGCTCAAATGGGGGATCAGAATGTTCATCTGTTTGAGCCCGCAGGGCGAGTTATGAACATTCCCCCCATTTGAGCGCTATTCAAGCGTACGGCGAAGCCGGCCGATGGATCGGGGCGCGGTGGTATAGCCCATGCTTTACCGCAAGGCGACCATCTATGCGCGGCGAAGCTACAAAACCCAAAAAACACAGATTTCAAAGAAAAAACAGCAAAATGTCAGCGTCATATGGTCACATACAGCTATACAATATATAGCAATGAACCATACAAATGCCAAATGGCCCTACGCCTTGCTGCTCATCACTCCCGCTCTTTGGGCCGTGAACTACTTGGTGGCGCGCGCTGCGCCCGGCCTGATTGCGCCGCACATGCTGGCGCTGTGCCGCTGGGCGATTGCTGGTGCTGTGCTGGCGGTATTTGCGTGGCCTGAGCTGAGCAGCAAGGGTGTTTGGCGTGCGCAATGGCGCGCGCATGCTTGGCAATACCTCGCGCTGGGCGCGTTGGGCATGTGGATTTGTGGCGCTTGGGTCTATATTGGCGCGCGCAGCACCTCGGCCACCAATATCGCGCTAATTTATGCACTTTCTCCCGTTTTATTGGCGCTGGCTGGCCGCTTTTGGCTCAAAGAGCGGCTGGGTGCATGGCAGTGGCTGGGCGTGGCGGTGGCACTGGTGGGCTTGGTGCATGTGGTGATCAAAGGGCAGTGGGCAGCGCTTGCAGGGGTGCAGTTTGTGGCGGGTGACGGCTGGATATTGGCCTGTACGCTGGCATGGACACTGTATGCCCTGCTCCTGAAAAAGTGGCAAACAACGCTTAGCCAGCTGGCGCGCTTGGTGCTGATTATTGCGGGTGGCGTGCTGATTTTGCTGCCTTTGGCGGTGCTGGAAGCTTGGTCTGGACTGCCGCTGACACACACTACTTGGAATGCCAACACCCTGCTCATCATGGCCGCCGCAGGGCTGTTTCCCGGTGCGGGGGCGTATTTGGCGTTTTCTACCCTGCAAAAGCATTTGGGCGCAGCCCGCGCCGGGCTCACGCTGTATTTGGGTCCACTGTATGCAGGCTTGGCAGGCTGGGCGGTGCTTGGCGAGCCCATTGAGTTTTACCATTTGCTGGGCGCGGCGGTGATTTTGCCGGGCATTTACTTGGCTTCGCGCAAGGCCTAAATCCCCTTGTCAAGGCTGCATCAAGCCGCTGTGGGTAGCGCGACACCAGCGCAATGGTGTTGCCACCCGCTGCGCAGCCAAGTTCTAGCGCGCGGGCATGCTCGGGCGGTATCGGGCGGATGCCAAACAAACGCGCCATAGCGGCTACTTGGGTCGGGCTGGGTGCGCGGCAGCCGTACTTTACCAGCCGTAAAACCGCGGCCAAGTTGCATCCACCTGGTCGCCAGACACGGCGTGGTACTGCGGAAACTGCGCCCCCGTGGCGCAGGCGTGGTTGGGCAAGATGCGCAGTTGCGTGCCTACAGGCAGGCGCTGGGCGATGCTGTGGGGCGCGGTGTCGCCCGCTTGGCTGATGATGCCGTGCTCTTGGTTGGCGCTGGCCATGGTGTAGTCCGCCAGCGGTTGGCCTGCTGCATCGCAGACTTGGCCGTAGCCATAGTCTTGGGTTTGAGACTGCGTTCCACGGTCGCGGCTCATGGCCATCCAGCCTGCGTCTACTATGGCCCAGCCTTTGTCGGTTTGGTGGCCTATGACTGTGGTGAGCACGCTCAGGGCAATATCGCCCAAGCGGCACACACCCACATTGGCCATCACCAAGTCAAAAAACACATACACCCCAGCGCGCACCTCGGTCACGCCAGCTAGCTGGGTGGCAGACAGCGCTGTGGGCGTGGAGCCCACGCTCACTACAGGGCAGGGTAGGCCTGCCGCGCGCAGACGCTGGGCGGCCAGCACGCACAGGCTGCGCTCTTGCTCGGCCATGGCTTGCAAAGCTACCTCGCTATGCAATGCGTAGCTGGAACCCGCGTGCGTCATGACCCCGCGCAGGCTTTGGCCGCTTGCATGCAAGGCGCGGCCAATGGCCAGCAAGTCCTCGCTGGCAGGTTTGACACCCGAGCGGTGGTTGTCGGTGTCCACCTCAATGAGCACTTGAAACACCACGCCATGTGCCGCGCCATAGGCCGCTATGGATTGCGCAGCCTCTATGCTGTCGGCAATGATGGACAAACCGCAGCCCTTGGCCATGAGCGCGGCGGCCTGCTTGAGCTTGGGCGCAGCCATGCCCACAGCATACAAAATATCGCCAAAGCCTGCGGCGTAAAACTGCTCGGCTTCTTTGAGGGTAGACACGGTGATGCCGCGCGCGCCTGCGTTGGCTTGCAGCTGCGCGATGGGGATGCATTTGCTGGTTTTTACATGCGGGCGAAAGGCCACGCCCAGCGCGTCCATGCGGCTTTGCATGCGGGCTATGTTGTGCTGCATGCGCGCGGTGTCTACCAATGCGGCAGGTGTGGATAGTGTGGAGAAGTCTGCCATTGTGTTGCCCATGTGCGCGTATGTAAGCGTGTGCGTGATCGGTGCAGTGCATCGGCTACCGGGTGATCCAGTGCGCATGAAATTGCGCGGTCTGCCTCAAGGCGCCGCAGCAGGCGCAACGGCCGCGCCCTGCACGCCATGGCGCGCCAGCGACTGCGCCACAAAGCCCGATGCTTTCATGTCTTCCACAAATGCGCCTAAATACGCATGCGCTGCACCGCGCCCAAGTGGCAAGCCCATGGCTTGGTTAATCACCATGAAGCGCCCGGGCAAGAGGCGCAGGCCAGGGATGCGCTTGGCATCCATTTCTAGCTGCTGCTTCACGCCAGCGGCCACCTCTAGGTTTTGCGCCAGCATGCCATCGGTGACTGCTTGTGAGGTGGCCACATAGTGCAGCGTGGCGGTTTTCATGGCGCGGCTCAAATACAAATCATAGGCGCTGCCCCGCGCCACCATGATGCGGTTGCCCGCCGCGTCTACCTGCGCGTTGTCGGTCAGGGGCGAGTCTTGGCGCACGGCGTATGCGCCTTCAATTTGGATATACGCCGCCGTTTGCGCCATGTCGGCCCCGCGCACCGGGTCTACCGCCACAAAGGCAATGTCCACCTGCGCCGCTTTCACCGCTTCCACCACCTTGCCCGCCGCGCTGAACTGCACCAACTCCACCGTAAGCCCTAAGCGCTTACCCAACTCGCGCGCCAGATCCACCGACACACCAAAGGGCTCGCCAGCAGCGTTCTTATTGGCCAAAATTGGGTTACCAAAATTAATCGCCGCGAGCAGCGTGCCCGAGGGTGCAAACTCGCGCACAAGGCTGGCCTCGGGAGCGCGCAAGGTAGCGCTAGGCGCACCGACGCAAGCGCCAAGCAGCGCGCAGCTCATGGCAAGGGCTGCAAGGCGCAGCCAGCGTGTGCCGTGCAAAGGGTTGTGCATGAGGCTCTCCTAGAGGTGGCCAAACAGAGGATGAATTGGCGTAACGGGTTGGCGGTCATACGCCTGATGATACGCAATTTGCACCGAGTAGTTCGCGCAGCGCTCTCAAACCAAGCATCCCAAGCGTGCAGTGGGTGGCCTGATTTTTTGCAGCGGTTTTCGCGATGTACAAAAGGCAGCTAAAAACCTAAGCGACTTTCTTGCGCAGTCCACAGAAAGACCCAATCCCAGTCAGAGCGAAATTGAGCGGAGTAAAAATCAGGCCACCCACTGCGCGCGCCACGACAGCACTCAATGCATAAGTTTTATCCCCCATTAGCCACGCAACATTTCACAACTGCCTCACAATGCCAACATGACCACCCTCCAAGACATCCAATCCGCCGCCCGAGCCATCGACGGCCAAGTGCTCAACACGCCCTGCGTGGAGAGCAAAACCATCTCCGAAATCACAGGCGCGCAGATTTTCCTCAAGTTTGAGAATTTGCAGTTCACCTCGAGCTTTAAAGAGCGTGGCGCGTGCAACAAGCTCAGCCAGATCAAAGC
>JAYTMT010000147.1:0-15378 GCA_043728315.1 Polaromonas sp.
ATGTACTATGACAGGATTGGTGGAAATGTCCATGAGATTGAAGATACAAGAGTGTTCATCTGTTTGAGGGCGAAGCCCGAGTTATGAACACTCCCCCCAGTTGTTCAAAAAAACTTGTCTTCCCCGAAGGGGCCAGCGATCCGTTTGGGCGTTGGTACAGCGCTCGCTTGGCCGCAGTAGTGACCGAGCTGGGTATGAACCCTTCGACAAGCTCAGGGCGAACGGGGAAACAGTGACCAAGCAAGGCATAAACATGCGTTGGCACAGCCCCTGCTTATCCGCAGCAGTGACCAAGCAAAGCATAAACCACCAGTTTCCATAAAATACTGCCAATGTCACCGTCATATGGTCATATATTGCTACATAAATAGTAGTTACTTCAAAAATGCACCTTCGTATGAATTTCTTTAATTTCTCTATTGACAGAAATATAAGAAGAGAATACAGTTCAATTCAAGAAAGCCAAAACACCATGCAACTGTCCCAATCGAGCCAAAAATTCATCTTACATTGGGGGGAGATGGGCACGCGCTGGGGGGTGAATCGGACGGTGGCGCAGATTCATGCGCTGCTGTATTTGACTGGCAAGCCTGTGCCCGCCGATGAGATTGCCGACACGCTGGGGGTGGCGCGCAGCAATGTGAGCAATTCGATCAATGAGCTCAAGGCTTGGAACTTGGTGAAACTGGTGCATGTAATGGGCGACCGGCGCGACCATTTTGAGGCCAGCACCGATATTTGGGAGCTTACCCGCACGATTGTGCGCGAGCGCAAAGAGCGCGAGATTACCCCCACCATCGAGATGCTGCGCGAGCTGCTCAACCACCCCGAGATCATGCTAGACGGCCTAGAGCGCGCCAACCGTGTGCGCGAGATGCTGGCCATGCTAGAAACCATGACGGTGTGGAGCGACGAGATGCTGCGCCTTGATACCGAAACACTGACCAAGGTGCTGAAATTGGGTGCAAAAATTCAGAGGCTGATTCGCGGGGACGGCGGCTCTGAGCGGCCTGCTGCAGGACAAGCGCTGGCAGCCCAAACACAGGCCAATCAACTCGCGGCAGACAAAGCAATGACCGATATGCAAGCTATGGGCGCGGTGATTGGCCCTTGAACGCATCCAATTTTCATCTTCCGTTTTTTTAAATTTAAATTTCTGTTTTGACTGAAATAACTGGAAATAAACAAAAAAAGCCTTCTATGACCACCAACTACCCCCTCACCCTGCTCTATGACGGCAATTGCCCCGTGTGCAACCTAGAAATGGACAACCTCAAAGCGCGTAACACCGCAGGGCTGCTGCACTTTACCGACGTGTCGCAGCCCGGCTTTAACCCCCTGCCTTATGGCGCAACATTGGCGCAAATGAACGCGCTGATTCACGCCGTGCGGCCCGATGGCTCGCTGGTGGTGGGTGTGGAGGTGTTTCGCTTGGCTTATGGCGCGGTGGGCTTGGGGCGCTGGGTGGCACCCACGGGCTGGCCGCTGGTCAAGCCGCTGGTGGACGCGGCCTACGCCCTGTTTGCCCGCCACCGCTATTTGGCCAGCCGCTGGGCCATGCCGCTGATTACCCGCATAGCCGCAGCACGAGCGGCCAAGCGCGCCAGCCAATGCGCCAATGGTGTATGCGAACGGCGTGTCTGAACGCGGCTTGTGAACAAGACGTGTGAAGCCCCAAAATTTTAAGGAGCACCCTATGAAAATCATCGTTTTTGGCGGCGCAGGCATGATCGGCAGCGCCATAGCGCAAGCGCTGCGCGGGCGTGGCCACCAAGTGCTGACGGCGGGGCGGCGCAACTGCGACATTGCGGTGGACTTTAGATACGACCAAACGCCGCAGGTATACGAAGCCATCGTGCGCGGGGCAGACATCGTGGTCAACGCGGCGGGCATCTTGATAGAGCGGGGCGACAACACCTTTAACGCCGTGCATCTGCAAGCGCCCAGCGCCTTGTTTGCCGCCTGCGCCGCCCAGCGCGTGGCGCGGGTGGTGCATGTATCGGCCGCAGGGCTGTCAGCGGCTGCGGCTGGCGCCATGGTGCAAGACATGCCCGGCCGCTACGCAGCTAGCAAACGCGCATGCGAGCGCGCCCTGCAAGAGTGCCCCGTGGACTACGCCATTGTGCAGCCCAGCTTGGTGGTGGATGCGCAATGCCCCAGCACCCGCCTGATGCAATGGCTGGCCAAGCTGCCCATCATCGCCCTGCCCGGCCTGCTGCACCCCGGCAGCGCCGTGGTAGCGCCGCTGGCTCTGCAAGACCTGGCAGCCGCCGTGGCCCGCATCTGCGAACACCCCAAAGCCCTGCGCCGCAGCATACAGCTGGCAGGCCCCGAGGTGTTACCCTACAAAACCCTGCTGCAACGCTACCGCAGCGCAGCAGGCAAAGGCCAAGCCCTGTGGCTGCCCCTGCCTTGGTGGCTCATGAAGCTAGGCGCGCTAGCGGCAGTGTGGCTGCCACAAAGCGTCTACAGCATAGACACCATGCGCATGCTGCAGCACGGCGCTGCGCCCGCGAACAACGAAGCGGCATATTGGCTGCGGCGCGCGCCTGTGCAGATTGCCGGGCCGGTGGAGGAGGCGCGGCCAGCTATGGTTGGCTGCTAATCTTGCGGGAGGGTTTATTTGGTATTTTTATGAAAAACTGCCAATGTCATCGTGATATGGTCATTGTTTGCTATTTAATTATTAGCGTATAGTAAGTGGTTATACTACCCACCATGGACAGCAAAACCCTGATCAAAATGCTAGAAAAAAGTGGCTGGATACTGCGCGCTAGCAAGGGTAGCCACCATATTTTTGTGCATCCTGCGCAAGGCGGACATATCAGTGTGCCGCATCCCAAGCCAAATTTGGGCAAAGGCATTGCCCACAAACTGCTCAAACAAGCGGGTTTGAAATAAGGAAACACCATGAAATTCATCATAGCTATTGAACCTGCCACCTCTGAGACTTGCTTTGGCGTGGTGGTGCCTGACCTGCCTGGCTGTTTCAGCGCGGGGGATTCATTAGACGAGGCGATCAGCAACGCACAAGAGGCGATTGATTTGCATTGCGAAACTTTGATTGAAGATGGGCTAGATATACCGCTGGCGCAAACGGTAGCCCTGCACCAAGCTGACCCCGCGTATGCAGGCTGGGTGTGGGCCGTGGTGAATGTGCCGGTAGAAAAATACTTAGGCCCTGCCGAGAAAATCAACATCACCGTGCCGCGCCTGCTGCTAGCCCGCATGGACGATTACGCACGCAGCCACGGCGTGTCACGCAGCGGATTTATTGCACAGGCTGCGCGACAGGCTATGGCGGCTTGACATCGTGCAGCCCGCGCCCGCCCCAGTGCGCTGCCCGCTTGGCATCCATCGAGGGGCGGGCTGGAAGCGCGGAAAAATTTGAGATTAGAAGACGCAACTGTTTGAGGGCGTAGCCCGAGTTTTGCGGCTTCCCCAAATTTTGAGCACTGCACAGCTTCCCGCGATGCGGGCCGGCACTCTGGATGCCAAGTGGGCAGCGCACTGGGGCGGGCGCGGGCGAGCCTGAGATACAAAAGCCGGGATGGTGAGAACCCTTCGACAAGCTCAGGGCGAACGGTTTTTTTAGCTCAGGTCGAACGGAATGGGCATATTTACAGAAAATACTGCCAATGTCAGCGTCATATGGTCATTTTTTGCTATTTAATTGTTAGCACTATACATGCAGCCCTTTATATCTAGACCGTTTATCTAGACCATTTGCACCACCAGCCGTTTGCCACACGCTTTGGCATACTTACGCAGCGTGAAGTAAGAAGGCGAATGCTTTTCGCTGCGCAAAGAGCCTTCTAAACGCGACACCGCCGAAACCGTAGTTCCCATGCGAGCGGCGATTTGCGACTGCGTCAGTCCCGCATCAAGTCTCGCCGCTAACAAGCCACGCAGTGCGGTGAAATCCTCTTCCAAAGCGTCATAAGCGGCTTGAACGCCAGGTTGTTGCAGCACAGCCGTATGAAATGCTGCGTCGTGGGGAACAGGTTGATACGTATCAGTTTTTGGCATTTTTAACCTCAATTAATCTTTTTCGAGCAATTTTTAGCTCTGCGGGCGGTGTTTCTTGCGTTTTTTTAACGAAAGAGTGCAAAACCACGATTTGCTTTCCCATTTGCGTACAGTAAAAAAACCCGACCAATGCCCTCTGCACCTTTAGGGCGAAGCTCAAACAATCCGTCACCCATCGCGCGCGAATGCGGCATCCGCAAATTCGCGCCAAAAACCGCCATCGTGTCAGCAAGACGCAAATAATCAGCCGCAATACCCGCCGGCAAGCGCATCACGGCATCTCTTACCTTTTCGCTGTAGTAAACGATGCGCCAGTTCATGCTCGGATGTTAGCATATTTGCGAAAATTTGAAATGAATCCAGCACTATAAAGCGCTATGGCCACACTACATCAGTGGCTTCTCGCAACGAAGCAGCGTATTGGCTGCGGCGCGCGCCTGTGCAGATTGCAGGGCATGTGGAGGAGGCGCAGACTGCGATGGTTGGTTGCTGACGCTCTAGAGAGGATGTATCTGGTATTTTTATAAAAAATACTGCCAATGTCAGCGTCAGATTGTCATTGTTTGCTATTTAATTATTAGTGCAAAGTACGCTGTAAAGCATGAAAACTACGAACACGCAGTATGTTGTCTTGGATGCAGTGGATGGAAATGGATGCGTATGGGTGAGCGAATTTAAGGCGGCAGATGCCCCAGATTCACTTGGCACAAAAACTCTGTCAGTGCGCGGTTACGCGCCATGCGTGCGCACTCGGGCGTGGACACCGCCGAGATCGTGTTACCAAACTTGGTGTGCGCATGCCACCCAGCAAGCAGCCGCACGAGCTTGCGCCGCTTGATGGAGGCAGCGCACACGTAGTGCGGCAACAGTGCCACACCAAAGCCCGCCACGGCCGCCAGCTCGATGGCCTCAGGGTTATTGGCATGGAAACGGCTGCGCACTTGCACATCGATTTTTTGGGCGCCTTGGCTTAACGTCCACACATCGTCGGCGCGCGCTTGCCAGTATCCCATGCACGAGAGCCGCTCCAAATCCGCAGGTACTTGGGGCAGGCTCACACGAGCCAAATAACTTGGCGCAGCCACAATAGACCATTGCACCCGCGCTATTGGTTGGGCCACCAGCGCGCGCGTTGACACACTGGTCCAGCGCAGCGCCATGTCCATGCGCTCGTAAGCCAAGTCCATCAAGCGATCGGTCAGTTGTAGTTCAATATCAACGCCCGCGTTGAGCGCCAGAAAATCAACCAACTGCGGTGCCAGCACATGCTGCCCCCAAGACACTGGCGCAGTGATACGAATCAGGCCAGTGAGTTCGCCACTTTTGGCAGCGCGCAAATCACGCACCTGTTCATGGGCGCTGGCTGCGTCGCGCACGGTGCGGCTGGCGAAATCCAAATACAGCTCGCCCGCAGGCGTGAGGGCGATTTTGCGCGTGCTACGGCTAAACAAGGTGGCATCGACCGATTGCTCAAGCTGCGCCACCCGCTTGCTGACCATGCTTTTGCCAACGCCCAACTCCAGCGCCGCACGGCTGACACTGAGGTGTTTGGCCATGGCGGCGAAGGCTGCCAAATTTTCAATCGAAGTTTTCATTGTTTCTAAAATTGACACAATCGATTGCACTTTAGGTCTATTTTTTAAGCCTGTCAAGCCTCGCCAAATAATTGAATATCGGCTAACTTCGCCTCTGGCAAATAACATTGTTTGCCAGCAATATTTTTTAGGAGACAAACCGTGATTGAAATCCATGCCGACCCCATTACCATCAACTGCCGCAAAGTGCTCGCTGGCCTGAAACTCATGAACGTGCCCTACCAGCTCGTGTATGTGGATTATTTCAAGGGCCATCAAAAAGAGATGCCCTTTATCGGCCTGAACCCCAACGCTTCTGTGCCAGCGCTGCGTGATGGCGATTTCACGCTCTGGGAATCCAACGCGATCATGCAATATGCGGCTGAAAAATTCGGCAAAACCGACCAATATCCGCAAGACCTGCAGGTGCGGGCCGACATCAACCGCTGGATGCTGTGGGAGTCATCTAGCTGGTTTCCGGCCTGCTATGTGTATTTGGTAGAAAACTGCGTCAAACCATTGTTGGGCGGCGCAGCCGACGCGCAGGTGCTTGATGCCCATGCGGCGCAGTTTCACAAGCTAGCGGCCATACTGGATGCGCGCTTGGAGCAGCACACCTGGGTGGCAGGCACGCCGCAAGCCTCGCTGGCCGATATTGCACTGGCAGCGCCCATGCACCTGCACGGCTGGCAGCAAATACCGTTGGCGCAGCACCCCAATATCCGCCGCTGGTTGTTTGACAGCGTCGAAAAACTGCCCGCATGGGAGAGCACCTATGTGGGCGAGGGCTTCGCGCTCGAGCGCAAAGCAGCTTGACCCACATCCCCTCTACGCTCTCTCTATGACCAACATGACCGACACCACCGCACTTCCCAGCGTCATGGGCACGCTCAATTACACGCTCGACAACGGTATTGCGCCGGATTATTACTTTTACGAACCTGATCCGGGCACGGTGCTCAATCCCCCGGGCACAGATCCACAGCCCATGCCAATCCACGATGCATGGGCTATCAAGTCGCAGTTGCACGCGGACAAGCAGGGCTTTGAGCACCATGGGTTTGATCCGTCCTTTGTGGAGTTTGACGACGACACAGCGGTGAAGTCGGTGTTTTATGCGCAAATTGTCGATTTTGTCAAAAAGCACACAGGTGCCAAGCGCGTGGAGGTGTTTGACCACACCATTCGCAAACGCCTGCCTGCTGACCTGAAGGCACAAACCACAGTGCAACGGCCTGCGGTGATGTTGGTGCACAGCGACTACACCGTCAAAAGCGGGCCGCAGCGCGTGCATGACCTGCTGGCGCAAGAGGCGCAAGAACTGCTCACGCGCCGGGTGGCGTTTTTCAATGTGTGGAAGCCCTTGTACCGCACTGTGCAAGAGCTGCCGCTGGCCATGTGCGATGCCAGCACGCACGCGGCCCATGACATGCTGGTCATGGAGCTTAAATACCGCGAACGCACGGGCGAGATTTATGTGATGCGGCATTCGAGCGCCCATCGCTGGTATTATTTTCCGCAAATGCAACCCGACCAAGCCCTGCTGCTCAAAACTTATGAATCAGCCACCGACGGCCGCGCCCGCTTCATAGGGCATACCGCATTTGAAGACCCCAACACCCCCGCCGATGCACAAAAACGCGAGAGCATCGAGGTGCGCACCATGGCATTTTTCTAGGCGCTGGCAGAGTGCACGATGCATTGCTCGCATGAACTGGATAAAAACCATTTAATCGGATGCCAATGGCTTTGTACCCGTGATTGCGCAGCATGGTGACGCTCACGCACTACGGCCAAACGGCTCTTAACCAAGTACGGAAACAGACAAGTTGCACACTACAACGGTGTCCGTTTTAATATTAAAAATATAGCAAACTATGGCCATAGGACGCTGACATCGTCACTATTTACTCAAAAATATAAATCTACGTACGAAATAATAGCCAAGCAACCACCCAGCCCGCGCCCGCCCCAGTGCGCTGCCCGCTTGGCATCCATCGAGGGGCGAAAGGCGAACAGAGATGAAGGCTACACATTAAACGCTGGCAGCTCCCCCATAGCCGCACGCCAGCGCAGCAAATGCACATGCTGCTCACCCGGCTTCACCCGTACCACGCGCGCAAAATCTACCGCCACCACGGCGGTAATGTCGGCAATGCTCAGTTGATCAGCCGCCATGAAATCGCGACCTTCTAATCGGGCATTGAGCATGTCCATAAACTGCGCAATACGCGCCAGCCCGCGTTGCGCCAGCTCGGGGATTTGCGGGTAGTTCACGGGGCCTGGCAGGGCGCGGTTGGCCATGGCGGGGGCGCTGTTGCGCAGGGCTTCCGCTATGGCCATAAGGCCTTCAAACTCTATGCGCCAGTTCCAGCTGGCTATTTCGGCCTTGTCTAGTGCGCTGCGCCCCAGCAAGGGCGGTTCGGGGTAGCTGGCCTCTAGATAGGCGGCTATTGATGCGTTGTCGGTGAGCACCGCGCCTTCGGTGCTGCGCAGCGCGGGCACGGTGCATTGCGAATTGATGGCGCGGTAGGCATCGCCCATTTGCTCCCCTGTGCGCAGATCAATGTGCACCGTGTCGTGCGTTATGCCTTTGGCGGCCAGCAAAATGCGGGCGCGGCGCGGGCTGGGGGCGGTGGCGCAGTCGTATAAAGTGATCATGGCCTTGGTCATGTTTGATTCACACCATATTCACGCTTTGTGCGCATCGCCATCACGCTTGACCTGCGTGTCAAAGTCACTCGCATCGTGCCGCTCAGGCAATTGGCTACTAAGCTGCCCCCAGGTGCGGTTGACCATGCGGCCGCGCTGCACGGCGGGGCGCTGGGCGATTTGGTCGGTCCAGCGCAGCACGTTGGTGTAGCTTTGCACTTGCAGGAATTCTCCCGCTTCATAGAGTTGCCCCTTGGCCAACGTGCCATACCAAGCCCACACGGCCATGTCAGCAATGGTGTAAGCATCGCCCGCCAAAAATTCGCTCTGCGCCAAGCGGCGATCCAGCACGTCCATTTGGCGCTTGGTCTCCATGGCAAAGCGGTCGATGGGGTATTGCATTTTGCTGGGCGCATAGGCATAAAAATGCCCAAAGCCGCCGCCCAAATACGGCGCGCTGCCCATTTGCCAAAACAACCACGACAAACACTCGGCCTGTGCGGCGGGCGCTGTGGGTAAAAATGCGCCAAACTTTTGTGCCAGATACAGCAAAATTGCGCCCGACTCAAACACCCGAATCGGCGTGGGCCCGCTGCGGTCTAGCAGGGCTGGGATTTTAGAATTTGGGTTCACGGCCACAAAGCCACTGCTAAATTGGTCGCCCTCGTTGATGCGGATTAGCCATGCGTCGTATTCAGCACCAGTGTGGCCCAGCGCCAAGAGCTCTTCGAGCATCACGGTTACCTTCACGCCGTTGGGCGTGGCCAGTGAATACAGCTGAAACGGGTGCTTGCCCACTGGCAAATCTTTGTCATGCGTAGCGCCCGCAATGGGGCGGTTGATATTGGCAAAGCGGCCGCCGTTGGCTTTGTCCCAAGTCCAAACGCTGGGTGGGGTGTATTCAGTGCTCATGGCTTGTTTCCTTAAAAAGTGAGTTACTCGGCTTCTACTGCAAAGCGCAAACCTGCGTGCGCCTGCAAGCGCGCCACCAGCGCGTGGCCTAGTGCCGACGCGGGTGTCCAGATACCGCCGGGCGTGCCGCTGGCCTCTTGCAGCAGGCACATGGCAGATTCGGCGATCATCTTTGAGGTGCTGCCGTAGCCGGGGTCGCGGTCGCCCTGCACGCCCACGCGCAGGCTTTGGCCTGCAGCGCCTGTGCCGATGAACAGCAGGTCGTAGTGGCCCGCTTCGCGCTCGGCGCGGGAGGGGCCTTCGCCGGGCTGGGGGCCGCCGTCGCCACCCAAGCTTTTGTCGGCAGCCACTGCGTTGGCTATGGCTTGGCCTTTGTCGCCAGCGCCCGTGACCAGCATTTCGTCGTAGACCAAATCAGTGCCCCACGCATGCTGCAGCAAGTAGTTGCTGCGGTGCACATTGCGGGTGTTGATGGCGGCCATCACAAAGGGCGCTACCCATACGCCCAAGGCTTCATCCACCATCGGCTTGTTGCCCGATGGCTGCTTGGGCCCTTCAAAGCCCGGCGTGAGTGAGAAAGGGTTGCGCAGCAAATCTAACACGCCAGGCTGGGTGGCCGCTGCGGCCATGGTAGCCTTGAGGCTGGCAGCCGTGCCACCCGAGAATGTGCCTTTCATCTTGCGTACGCGGCCACGCACGCGCGGCGCGGGCGCGCCAAAGCGCTGCAGCATTTCGGTTTGCAGCACCAGCATGCCAAGGTCAAAAGGCACAGAATCAAAGCCGCAGGAAAACACGATGCGCGCGCCGCTGGCTTTGGCCGATGCCTCGTGCGCGTCAATCATGTGGCGCATCCACGCGGGCTCGCCGCACAGGTCCACATAGTCCACGCCCGATTCGGCGCAGGCTTTCACCAGCTCGTTGCCGTACAACTGATAGGGCCCCACCGTGGTTAACACCAAGCGCGTGCGAGCCATCAGAGCGGCCAAGCTGGCGGGGTCTGCGCTGTCGGTTACAACCAGTGGCGTGTCGGCAGGCGCGCCCACTTCGTCGCGCACTGCGGCCAGCTTGTCGGCGCTGCGCCCGCCCATGGCCCAGCGCAGGCCCGTACCTGAGCGCGTGAGCAGGTATTCAATTACCAAGCGCCCCGTGAAACCCGTAGCGCCATGCACCACGATGTCGAATTCTTTTGCCATGATTTGCTCCTTTGCGTTTGCATAAGACTATGCGCTGACTGAAAAAGCCTTTATACCTGATGCAGCCAAGCCATGCCCGCAAAAGTGCCTTGCCCTGTCGCCTGCGCAGCTAGCGGCTACGCTCACACGTTTTGGTTGCGCATCCAATCGGCCGTTTGAAAAAAGCTCTCCCGCAGGCGGGCTCTTAGCGTTTCGTCCACACCCGTTTCGCCCATCGCCCTGTCCATGCACGAGAGCCATTGGTCGCGCTCTAGGATGCTGATGGGCACATGCATATGCCGCATGCGCAGGCGCGGGTGGCCAAATTTCTCGGTGTAGTATTGCGGCCCGCCCATCCAGCCGCACAAAAACCAAAAAGTCTTCAGCCGCGCGTTATCAAGGCTTGGGCCATGCACTTCGCGCAGGCGCGCATACTCGGGCTCCAAATCCATCAAGTCATAAAAGCGCTCAACCAGCGCCTTCACATGGCTTTCACCGCCAATCCATTCGTAGATGGTGTCAAATGCTGGTTTTTCTTGGATTTGCATGGGTACGATTGTAAGAGGACGGCGGTAAACTCTGTCCACGCACAGTACACGGCTAACTTTGTCTATAATTCACGTATGAGTATCGACGCTGTTGTTTTTCGCACTTTTCGCAAGCTCGGCATTGACGATGCCGATGCGGTTCAGTTCGCTGACGAACTCAATGCGGCTATTGATAAACGCTATGAGTTGCACTACAAACAACTTTTCACCAAAGGCGATGGTGAATCTATGAAGTCTGAATTGGTGAAAGCCATTTCTGATGCACAGCGCTGGACGATAACCACCATGTTTGCTGCGCTGGCTGCCGTGGCTGTTATTCAAAAATTGCTTTAGGCAAGCCGCCCCTCACTCGCTGGCCTTGCGCAGCGTAGCAATCACCGGCGTATTGAGCACGCTGCGCAGCCCCCACCAGCCCGCGGCCAGTGCCAGCACTGCGCCCAGCAAGCTGCCTGCTATGGGCACAAAGATGGATGCAGTCCACGTGAATTCAAACACGTATTTGGCCAGCGCCCAGCCCACCACCACGGCGACTATGCTGGCTAAAAAGCCTGCGAGCATGCCCACGCCTGCCAGCTCGGCCCGCTGCACTTGGCGCAAAAGGCTGCTGCGCGCGCCCACGGCGCGCATGATGGCGAATTCGCGGGCGCGCTCTTCGCGGGTGGCGGTGACGGCGGCAAAAAGCACCACCAAGCCCGCAGCCAACGTGAAGCCAAACAAAAACTCCACGGCGCGGATCACTTGGTCTAGCACGCGCTGGATTTGTCCAATGGTCTGGCTCATGTCGACATTGGTGACATTGGGGAAGGCTTTGACCAGTGCGTTGTCAAAGCCCTTGGTATCGGGCGCTTTGTAGGCGCTCATGAAGGTGGTGGGCACATCGGGCAGGCTGGCCACGGTGTAAATCACGAAAAAGTTGGCCCGCATGCTGCCCCAGTCCACTTTGCGCAGGCTAGTGATTTTTGACTCGGTTTGTATGCCGCCCACGTCAAATTTCAGGGTGTCGCCCAGTTGGAGCCCCAGCGTTTTGGCAATGCCTTCTTCCACGCTCACTTCGTTGGCGGCGTTGTCGGTCCATTTGCCTGCAATGATGTCGTTGTGCGGCGGGTTGGTGGCGCTGCTTGACAGGTTGAATTCGCGGTCTACCAAGCGTTTGGCGCGGTCGTCGGCAAAGTCGTCGGGCGCGGTGGTTTTTCCATTGATGGCCACCAAGCGGCCACGAATCATGGGGTAATAATCGTATTTTTTCACGCCGCTGGCTTGCAGGCGTTTTTCAAAATCAGCCCCTTGCTCGGGCATGATATTGATGACAAAACGGTTGGGTGCATCGGCTGGTGTGGCCTGGCGCCAGCTGGCTATCAAATCGGTGCGCAGCAAAATGAGCAAAATCAGTGCCAGCAAGCCCACGGCCAGCGCGCTCACTTGCACCACCGCATACGCAGGGCGGGCGCTGATTTGGCGGGTAGCAAGCACTAACCAACGGGGCGCGGTGGCATCGTTGACACTCTTGCGCAGCAGCTTCACAGCCGCATAGGCCATGCCCGCAAACAAGGCCACGGCGGCGGCAAAGCCACCCACGGCTATCAAGCCCAGCTTCAAATCGGAGCTAGCAGCTAACAGCAAGGCCGCAAAGCCCGCCACCCCAATGCCCAGCACCGCCAACGACGCGGGCTTGAGCCCGCCCACATCACGGCGAATCACCCGCAGCGGCGGCACGGCGGCCAGCTGCAGCACGGGCGGCAGGCCAAAGGCAAACAAAAGCGTGAGCCCCATGCCTAAGCCAAAAGCCACTGGCCATAGGCTGGCCGCTGGCAGCGCAGCATCCACCAGGCCTGCCAGCAGCGCCACAAATCCATAGTGCACCGCAAAACCAATGGCCACGCCCATCAAGCTGGCAGCCAGCCCTACCAAGGCAAATTCAAAAGCGTAGCTCCATGCAATGGTGCGCTGGCTGGTGCCCAGCACGCGCAGCATGGCGCAGTCGTCCAAATGCCGCGCCGCAAAGCCGCGCGCTGCAATGGCCACGGCCACGGCGCTGAGCAGTGCGGCTAGCAAGGCCACTAAATTAAGAAATTTTTCTGCTCGGTCTAGGGTTTGGCGCATTTCGGGTCGGCCGCCCTCAAGGGATTCAAGGCGCAGGCCACGCAGTTCGTTTTTCTTGAGCTCTAATTGGGCCCATTCGTTGAACTGGCGAACTGCCCGCATGTCACCGCTCGCCGAAGCCACAGCCAAGCGGTAGGTCATGCGGCTGGCTGGCTGCACTAAGCCAGTAGCGGCCAACTGCGAGGTATGTAGCATCACACGGGGGGCAAAATTCATAAAGCCCGAGCCACGGTCGGGTTCCTGCACAATGAGGCGTTCAATGCGTAAATTGGAGTTGCCCAGCAGCAAGCTGTCGCCCACTTTCAAGCCCAGTGTGTCGAGCAAGCTGGCTTCTACCCACACTGCGCCGGGAGCGGGCAACTCACGGGTGGTCTGGCCTGCGTCGCCCAAGCTGCTGCCCAGCTTCATGTTGCCGCGCAGGGGGTAGCCGTCACCCACAGCCTTGAGCGCTACCAGCTTTGAAGCGCCGCCTAGCGCATCGGGCGCGCGTGCCATGGTGGGAAAACCAATATTGGCCGCCGTTTGCAACCCCAGCGCCAGTGCCTTGGCCTTGAACAGCTCGGGCGTGGCGTTGTCGCTTGAAATCACCGCATCACCGCCCAAAAGCGCCCGCGCATCGCGCTGCAAACCGCCTTTGATGCGGTCAGCAAAAAAGCCCACCGCCGTGAGCGCAGCCACCGCCAAGGTCACCGCCACCAGCAGCAAGCGCAGCTCGCCCGCGCGCAGGTCACGCAGCAGGGTGTTGAATCCAAGTTTAAAAAATGAAATAGTCATGCCACCAATGGTAGCGCGGCTTGGCAAGCCGTGCTTAGCTTTAGCGCAATGGCCGTGACCCAGCCAATGACGGGTCTAGCACAAGCCGGTCTGCGCCGCTGTAGCACAAAAAGTGCTTGTTGGTGGCGCGGCCAATCGTACACAGCCCAAGGCGCTGGGCCAAGTCGTAGCCCATTTGCGTGATGCCGCTGCGCGAGACTACTACCGCAATGCCCATTTGCGCGGATTTAATCACCATCTCGCTTGTTAAGCGGCCGGTGGTGTAGAAAACTTTGTGGCGTGAACCGGTAACGGACAAGCTCTGAGGCGCCTCAAGCCCAGGCCGCGCTCCCTCAGTGGAAAGCGCAGCTGACGCAGTGGCAAGCGTGGGGGCGGCATCGAGCGCCGACAGGCCGCCCTTAGGCGCGAAAGCCCCCTCGGGGGGCAGCGCAGCACACGAAGTGGCAAGCGTGGGGGCAGACATTTGGTGGGCGAATATCTCAGGCGGCACCGACTTTGCTGGCGCTTTCATAGGCGGCAACCGCGAATTGCCCCTCAAAGCGGGCGAAATGCAATGCCGCGAGCTGGGCTGCGCGGTGGAAGCGTGGAACGAGCAAGGCGAGCCCGTCATCAACGAGGTGGGCGAGCTGGTTTGCACGCAGCCCATCCCGTCCATGCCGCTGTTCTTTTGGGGCGATGTGGATAAAAAGCGTTATGTATCAAGCTACTTCGACACCTACCCCAACGTCTGGCGGCACGGCGACTGGCTGAAGGTCGGGCTGGACGGCAGCTGCATCATCTACGGCCGCAGTGACGCCACTATCAACCGCCACGGCCTGCGCATGGGCACCAGCGAGCTGTACAGCGCCGTGGAAGCGCTGCCCGAAGTGATGGATTCAATGGTCGTCGACCTCGAATACCTGGGACGCGAAAGCTACATGCCCCTCTTCGTCGTCCTGCAAACCGGCCTGACCCTAGACGACGCCCTGCGCACCAAACTGGCCAACGCCATCAAAACCGCCCTCTCCCCCCGCTTCGTCCCCAACGACATCTTCCAAGTAGCCGAGATTCCACGTACCCTATCGGGTAAAAAGCAGGAGCTGCCGATCAAAAAACTGCTGCTCGGACAGCCGATTGAGAAAGTGGTGAACAAGGACGCGATGGCGAACCCAGGGTGTTTGGATTGGTATGTGGCGTTTGCGGCGGGTAGGAAGGCGGAGAATGCCCTGATTTAGAGGTATTTTTGGCTTTAGCCGGCGTATTTATTGTCTAAAGTGCTATTTTATTTGTAGCAATTTTGATAAATTTTATCTAAGGAAACTCTGCATAAGTCCAGCCAACTTTAGTTAAAGCCAGCGACATGGCTCATAAAATACAAAGCATGAAACAAGCAGCATTGAAGTTGAATCTGAACCTCAAAAAGACACGCAAACAAGTCTTCTTGGAACTGAGCGGTACCCGTTTCACTGGACGGGCAAGTATCTCAATTATGCAGCCAATTGCTGCACAGTTGAATGGAACTGCGCCGCGTAAGTTGCAGGTGCAATATTGTTGATTTTGCTGTGTCGCCTGATGCGGTTGTAGAACACCTCAATGTACTCAAAGACGACGAGTTTTGCTTCTTCACGGGTTGTAAAT
>JAYTMT010000148.1:0-1924 GCA_043728315.1 Polaromonas sp.
CACTCCACACCGCAAATTCGCGGCGCAACCGGAGTGGATTAAATGAAGAAATATTTACTTGCAGCCGCCATCGCACTGGCATCAACGCTTAGCGCCGCAGCCGACTACGCAGTCGTGGTGCACGGCGCATCGCACCACTTCACCCAGCGCGCCCAGGGCGAGTGGAACCAGTCAAACCTTGGCTTGGCCTTGCGTGCCGAATTCGACAAAGACCTGTCTGCACAGGTCGGCTTTTACCGCAACAGCGAATACCGCACCAGCGTGTACGCGCTTGCCGACTACACGCCCCTGCACCTTGGCCCGGTCAGCCTGGGCGGCTTTGCAGGCGTGGCCACCGGCGACGCACAACCAATCGTTCCAGTAGCCGGGGCCGTAGCCCGCCTGCAGCTGGGCCGCACGGCTTTGGCCTTGCGTTTGGCACCCAAGTCAGGCATAGGCGGCTCGGCAGTCGCGTCGATTGAGCTGGCTTTTAAGTTTTAAGGCGGGTAAAGCATGATTCATATCACCACATTGGTAACCGCCATAGTTGTCGCCATCGCGCTTGGCACCGTTGGCCCCGCGCTTGGCGCGCAAGACGACCACAGCGCCGAATGGCCCACCAGCGCCGAGCTAAAAGCCCTGCAGGCCAGCCAGGCAGGCACACAGCGCCGCGAGCGCGCAGCCCAAGCCCTGTGCACCGCTGAGCGCGGCCCGCAGTCTGAAGCCCGGTTTACGCCCGAAGGCGACCTGGTGTGCACCCAGCGCCGCACCAGCCCAGCCAACACCTACCACGCATCCAAAGGACAACAGCTATGAACCTGTTCACCCAACTGAACGCCACCACATGGCTTGCAATTTGCATTGTGTTGGTGTTGCTAATCCAGCTCGTCGCGCTGCATTTCTTTTTTAAATTGCAAGCCGCGCACAAAAGCCCACCACCAGCCCGCACCTACGACGCCGCTCTAATGCAGCGCCAAATCAGCAAGCTGCAGCGCGTGGCCAGCCAAACCTATGCACCGAGCATTGCCAGCTGCACCGGCAAATGCAACCAAGGCCGCAACTGCACCTGCAGCGGTCAATCAAAGGGGCAGCTATGACCGCAGTGCAAATCATCGCCACCACCATGCTCGCCGCTTTATTCCTTGCTGTTTTGAGCTGCGCGGCTTGGGTCAGGCGCAAAAACCGCGCAGAAAAAGCATTTTGGCAAAGGCAAGACGACATTGCTATTGCCGAAGACTTGGCCAGGCTGCGCAGCAAGCTCGAGCCAATATCAAACACCTACGGGCACACCAGAACCCCGGCAGAGCTGGCATTAGACACCATCCGCGAACAGGCCAGCGCCGCAGCCCGGCACGACATCTGCCAGCCGCTAGGCGTACCGCTCACGCCCAACCCGCACGCAGCACACACCGTGCAGCACAAGGCCTGGGAAGCCATATACCACCACAGTATGCGCATTGCCATCCAACTCGAGCGCAGCAAATCATGATCAATCAAAACAAAATCGCCGCAATAGACGCAGTGGGCGAGCTGCAGGCCGAGGAGCTGAGCGACGGCATGCCTGCCCAGCTAGCCAGCGGGGAAGTGACGGATGCGGAGGCTAGCGTTATTTGCAGCAGATTGGGCATAGGAACCACTGCTGCCAATCGCGCAAGGATTTCCGAATTAGTGGGAGACATGCTGCAAGCGCGCATAGCCACTAGCACCAAGCCTATAGCCCAAGCACAGCCGCTGCAAAACATTGTCCCCTTAACTGGTCAAAGTGACTTCTTGCGCGAAGACAACAGCGACCGGCGATTTTGGCCAATTACCAAGCCATGACCACCCTACACACCCGCGCAGCCCTGCGCGCCCGGCCATACACGTGTCAAACCCTTGACCAAAAGCGCGGCATCGAACTGCTTATTAAAGACACCAGCGGGCTGATTCAGTCCACCTTTATAGC
>JAYTMT010000149.1:0-18029 GCA_043728315.1 Polaromonas sp.
AGCGTTTTGGCTATCCCGACCGACCGATTTCGGGTACTCCCGCATGAGGGCGCGTCGGGTTAGCCAAAACGCTGCTCGGGCGCGCTAAAACTCGTAGACCACGCAAAATAAGCAGCTACATAGGCGCTAAGCGAACAGTATTGGGTGTACCCACCGTATGAGGGCGCGTCGGGACAAGCAAAATGATGCTCGGGCGCGTCAAGCAGAGAAATACACACAGCACAAACCATCCGCCGCTGAGGCCCCAAACCAATCGACTAAAGCCTTCAAAGCTTAAAGTTTGCATCACCCACGCCAAGCCGCGCGAAGTCGGTCAAAATACGGGCATGAACATAGTGATCCTCGACGACTACCAAGACGTGGTGCGCAAGCTTGACTGCGCCACCAAACTGGACAATTACAACGCCAAGGTGTACACCAACACCGTCAAAGGCATTGGGCAACTGAGCATTCGACTCAAAGACGCCGATGTGATTGTGCTGATTCGAGAACGCACCCACCTGTCGCGCCAGTTGATAGAAAAACTACCCAAACTCAAGCTCATTGCCCAAACTGGCAAAATTGGCAGCCATGTGGATGTGGCAGCTTGTTCAGAGCGTGGCGTGGCGGTTGCAGAAGGCACTGGCTCTCCTGTGGCACCGGCAGAATTGGCTTGGGCACTCATCATGGCGGCCACCCGCCGCTTGCCCCAGTACATTGCCCACCTCAAGCACGGCGCTTGGCAGCAGTCTGGCCTTAAATCCACATCCATGCCGGCCAATTTTGGACTCGGCACAGTGCTTTTTGGCAAAACCCTTGGCATTTGGGGTTACGGCAAAATTGGCAAATTACTGGCCGGCTATGGCAAAGCTTTTGGCATGCAGGTGGTAGTGTGGGGGCGCGAGGCCTCGCGAGCGGCTGCTGCTGAAGATGGTTTGCTAGTGGCGGCCAGCAAGGCGGAGTTTTTCGCCCAATCTGACGTGCTGAGCCTGCATCTGCGCCTTAATGACGAGACGCGCGGCATTGTCAGCCTTGACGATTTGTCCCTGATGAAGCCCAGCGCCTTGCTGGTGAACACTTCCCGCGCCGAGTTGATTGCCCAAGATGCACTCATAGCCGCGCTCAACCGTGGCCGTCCCGGCTTGGCAGCTATCGATGTATTTGAAAGCGAACCCATTTTGCAAGGCCACGCGCTGCTGCGCTTAGAAAACTGCATTTGCACGCCCCACATTGGCTATGTAGAGCAAAACAGCTACGAACTGTATTTTGGTGCGGCTTTTGACAATGTGGTGAACTTCATCAAAGGCACTCCTACCAATATTGTGAACCCCGGCGCATTGCAAGTGCGCCGCTGATTTCAGCGCATTAGCCGGAGCAATGGTCTGCGCCAAGCGCGCCGCCAACTGCTGCGCATCAGCAAACGCCGCATAGATTTACGCGGGACTGAATGGGTACAAACGACTGGTTGAGAAAACGCCTTCGGGGCTCGGTTGTGTGGCCATTTGAGGCTCCTCGGAAAAGTTGCCAAATTTGAGTTTAAAACGAAAAAGCCACCCGAAGGTGGCTCTCAAAACGCTAAAGAACCGATTAGTTCAAAGCAATTTTCTTGTCGCCTTTGTAGGTGTACAAAGTCATGGCTGGGTTCTTCAGCTCGCCATTGGTTTCAAACTGCACCGTAGTGGTGATGCCTTTGAAATTGGTTTTGCCGATTTCAGCGGTGTAGACTTTAGGATCGGTGCTATTGGCACGCTTCATAGCATCGACCAAGACAAACACTGCGTCATACACATACGGGCTGTAGACTTGGAATTGCTTGGGGTACTTGGCTTCGTAGCGTTTCATCCATGCGTCGCCGCCTGGCATTTTGGCCAGTGATGCACCGCCTTCAGCGCAGATCACGTTCTCAAGCGTTTTAGCTCCACCGGCTTGTTTGATCAAGTCGTTGGTGCAGATGCCGTCGCCGCCGAAGTATTTCTGCTTGGTCAGGCCCAATTGTTCCATCTGGCGCAGCATAGGGCCAGCCTGTGGGTCCATCCCGCCAAAGAACACTGCATCTGGGTTTTTGGCTTTGACAGCTGTCAAAATCGCCATGAAGTCCACGGCCTTGTCGGTGGTGAACTGCTCGTCCACAATCGTCATGCCTTTTTGCTTAGCCACGGTTTTGAACACTTCAGCCACGCCTTGGCCGTATGCAGTGCGGTCGTCAATCACGGCAACAGTCTTGAGTTTCAGGCCATCAGCAGCGTAAAAAGCCAAGCCAGCGCCCAAAGCGTTGTCATTGGCCAGCAAACGGAAAGTGGTCTTGTAGCCAGGCTTGGTCAGGTTGGGGTTGGTGGCCGATGGGGTGATGTGGGGAATGCCGCAATCGTTGTAGATGTTGGACGCTGGAATAGTGGTACCAGAGTTGAGGTGGCCGGCCACGCCGTTGACTTTAGCGTCGCACAGTTTTTGTGCGGCTGCTGCGCCTTGTTTTGGATCGGCTGCGTCGTCTTCTGCTACCAGCTCAAAACGGATGCGCTTGCCACCGATGACCACGTTTTGCGCGTTCAGGTCTTCCACTGCCATGCGTGCGCCGTTTTCGTTGTCTTTGCCGTAGGCCGCTTGCGCGCCTGATACGGGAGCCACGTGGCCGATTTTCACGACTTGCACGTCTTGTGCGTAGGCGGCACCTGCAACCATGGTTGCGGCCAGAGCGATTAGTTTCAATTTCATAAAAACCCCTAAAAAGGAAGGATTGAGACAGTTAACAAAAAAGTTAGAGTAGTTATTTACCCAACGGAGCATACGATAACGCAAATTTCGCGCCAGCCACATAGGGAAGCTCCTAGGTTCTAGCTATCAATTTGTGTCAACGGACTGCATTAGGGTTTCAGCGAAAGCGCTACTTTGGCTAATACAGCGCTGTGATTGGCCCAATTGGCATTGTGGCTTACGGGATATTTACCATTGCGGCGCTTGGCCAGTGGCTTCTTGTGAGAGCGCGTCGCCCACCGCCTCTTGTACGGCCTGCTCTATGATGGGACGCAGCTCGCCAATGAGGGCTGCCGTGTGCAGTGCCACCGCGTTGCTAACTGCTGCCCGTATGCGCCGCTCTAGCAGCACATCAACCCGCTGCAAAAGGCGCAGTGTGAGCTCTGTGCGCTCGGTGATTGCGTTATCCAGCGCATGGCTGATGGGCTCTAGGCTGCCCGAGGCTGGATTGGTGGGCGAAAAATCAAGCAATTGCACAGTAGCAGCCTTGGGCAGTTGCACTACTTCAGTGAGTGTGGGCACAAATTTGGGGGGAATTCTGGGAATATCTGGCATGGTTAGGCTTGTTATTGTGCGGGTATCCGATCAGGCGCTGTCGCTAGTTGGCGATTGGTTGGCCGCAAGGTCGTGCTTGATGATGGGGTAGCCCCGGTCGGCATAGTGCTTCCAGCGGCTGCGCGCTGCCAAGCGGTCCGCTTCTTGGTTGCTCACCACCTCTATCAAGCGGTCAAAGCGCTCAAATCCGGGGGCAATGCTAGTGCCTAAATTCACCAATACTTCGTAGTGAATGGACTGCTGGGCATGCTCACACAGCAGCACGCTGCTCAGCTGCGCCTTGGCGCTGTCAGCCTCGCCAGCGGTGCCATGCAAGCGCGCATGCGCCACAAAATCCTCAGCACTAAAAGTCCACAACAGCGCGTCTATTTGCCCTAAAAGCGCAGGCGGTGCAACCACTGCCGCACGTTTGCCCGCCGCGCTGGATTTGCGCAGCAAGCGGCACACGTAACGCAATTTGTCGGGCGCGTTAAAGTGGAACGAAATTTCTGTCATGCTCAGTATTTTGTAGCGAACTATGACTATTTGGCGCTGACATTGATGAAATTAAGCAATAATTTCACTGGTCGTCCGGTTGCGCCCTTGGCTGAGCCGCTTTTCCAAGCTGTACCAGCAATGTCCAAGTGCGCCCAAGGGAATTTGTCTGCAAAGCGCTGCAAAAACTTGGCGGCGGTAATTGACCCACCCGCCCTGCCCGCCACGTTGGCCACATCGGCAAAATTGCTTTTCAGGCCTTCGGCGTATTCCTCATCTAGCGGCAGCAGCCAGCATTTGTCCAGCGACTCTTCACCAGCGGCAAACAGCGCTGCAGCCAGTGCGTCGTTGCTGCTAAACAGGCCGCTGCGCACTGCGCCAAGCGCAATCACGCATGCGCCAGTGAGCGTGGCAATGTCCACCACGGCGGCGGGTTTGAAGCGCTCAGCATAGGTCAGCGCGTCGCACAGCACCAAGCGGCCTTCGGCATCGGTGTTGAGGATTTCAATGGTTTGACCGGACATGCTGGTCACCACGTCGCCCGGTTTCACGGCCTTGCCATCGGGCATGTTTTCGCAGCTGGGAATCAGGCCAATCAAATGGATGGCGGGGCGCAGCGCCGCTGGCATGACTGACAGCGCCTTGAATACGCCCAGCACACTGGCCGCGCCGCCCATGTCAAACTTCATTTCGTCCATGTCGGGCGCGGGTTTGATGGAAATGCCGCCCGTGTCAAAAGTAATGCCTTTGCCCACCAGCACCGTGGGCGCGGCGGTTTTGGCGGTGCCGTTGTAACGCAAAATAATAAAACGCAGCGGTTCGCTCGAACCTTGGGCCACTGCCATGAAAGAGCCCATGCCCAGTGCAGCCACTTCTTTGGTGCCCAGCACCTCGCAGGCCACGCAGGATTTCTTGCCCCCCACGGGCTTGGCCAGAGACAGCGCAGCTTCACCGAGCTTGGTGGGGGTGGCGTAATTGCCCGGGCGATTGGCCCATTCTTTGGCAAACTCCACGCCGTGCACGGCTGCCACGGCTTGCTCAAATGCGATTTGCAGTGCAGCGTTTTTAATAGCAACAGATGACAGTGCGACGCTGACATTGGCCAATTTTCTCTCTGAAGGCTTAGATTTGGAGCTGTTGTAGACATACGTGGCATCGGCACAGGCTTGCACGGCCGCTGACAAGCCAGCGGGCTGCAGGTCTAGCCACGCCAAGCTGAGCACGGCGCTGGTAGCTTTGGCGCTTTTGGCCACCGCCATGCCCGCCAAAGCAGCTTTTTGGATGTCGGCAGGGCTGGCCTTGCCAGCGCCCACCAGCACCACGCGCGTGGCGGCAAAGCCTGCGGGTCTGTACGATTGCAGCAGCGCGCCTGCCTTGGTTTCCCAGTCTTTGGCTTTAAGAGCGGCACTGGCCAAGCGGCTCAGCGCGTCTGAACCTGCGGGGGCATCGCCATCGGGCAGTAAAACCACCAATACATCGGTTTTAAGGGCAAGTAATTGGGCGGGCGTGAAAGCCTTGGATTCAAAGTTCATAATCGAGGGTTCAGACGTTAATTAATCCACGATGTTATTCCATTCCACCGTCCGCAAAGAGCTTGGCCGCAGTTTTGGTGCTACTTTGGTAGTCTTGGTAACCATTATTACCACCATGATGCTGATTCGCGCCCTCTCACAGGCCAGTTTTGGTGTGTTTAACCCGCAAGATGTGATGCTGGTGATGGCCTACTCGGTGATGGGGCATATGCCCACTATTTTGACGCTGAGTTTGTTTATTGCCGTGGTGTCCACGCTCTCACGCATGTACCGCGACAGTGAAATGGTGATTTGGTTTGCCAGCGGGCGCGGTTTGAGCGCGTTTTTGTCGCCCTTGATGCAGTTTGCTTGGCCCATTGTGCTGGTGATTGGCGCGCTGGCACTGGTGATTTGGCCGTGGTCTAACCAGCAAACCTTTGAACTGAAAGACCGCTACGAGCGCCGCGGCGACCTTGAACGTGTGGCACCGGGCCAATTCCAAGAAAACGCCTCAGGCTCGCGGGTGTTTTTCATTGACAAAGACAGCCCAGATGCCCAAACCGGCAGCAATGTCTTCATATCGTCTAACGAGCGGGGCAAAGAGGCCATCACCACAGCGCGCAGCGGGCAGGTTCAAATGCAAAACGGCGAACGCTTTTTGGTCCTGAAAAACGGCCAGCGCTTAGAAAAAAGCAGCGACAGCCAAGACCTGAAAATCAGCCAGTTTGAAGAATACGCCACCAGCATGGGCAGCGTGGGCACGCAAGCGCTGGACGCGCGCCCGCTGCGCAACGTGGGCTCTTGGCAGCTGTGGACAGGCGCTGCACCGTTGCAGCTGGGCGAGCTGGCTTGGCGCTTGGGGCTGGCCTTGGCAGCGTCCAATTTGGTGCTGATAGCGCTGTCAGTGTCGGCATTTAACCCGCGTGCGGGGCGCAGCGCCAACTTGGTGATGGCGCTGCTTGCCTTTGTGGTGTACTACAACATGCTCAATTTAGGTTACGACTGGATCGGTTCGCAAAAGGCCACATTTGCAGGCTTTTTGTTGCTGCTGCACGGCTCTGTGTTTGTGCTGGGTTTGCTCTGGTTAGCGGTCAAGCACAACAATGTGCCCTTGTGGGGCATCTGGGATTTACGCCGCGTGTTTGGTAAGAATGCCTCTGGGGCAGGCAAAAGCGCCTCTGGCGCAGGCAAGAGTGCTGCACCATGAAAACCATTCGTAGACTGATCCACCGCGAGACCATTGGCTCGGTGCTTTTCGTGGGTCTGGGGTTTTTACTGTTGTTCATGTTTTTTGACATGGTCGATGAAATGGGATCTATCGGCAAAGGCATGGGCACGGCCAAATACCAAATCAGCCACGCGCTGCTGTATGTGCTGCTGCGCGCGCCCAACCACATGTACGAAGTGCTGCCCATCTCGGTGCTGATTGGCACCATCATGGTGATGGCACGCTTTGCCCAAAGCTCTGAATACACGATTTTGCGCACCAGTGGGCTGGGCCCGTGGCGCAGCCTGAAAAACTTGCTTATCTTGGGCATGGGTTTTACCCTGCTGACCTTTGCCATTGGCGACTATATTGCACCCCGCGCCGACCATGTTGCGCAAATCATGCGCGCACGCTTTCAGGGCAACATCACCCTTGGCAGCACCGGCGCTTGGCTCAAAGAAAAGCAGCGCTACAGCAATTTTTCAGTGAATGTGGCTGCGCTAGACGCCAACGCTGGGATGCGTGGTGTGCGTATTTATGAATTCGACAGCGCAGGCCGGGTGCTGTCAACCACGGAGGCAGAATCAGGCGTATTTGGCGCAGACGACGCATGGCTGCTGAGCAATGCCAGCCGCACAGAATTTAGCGATTTAGTTGCCTCCTCTGCCTCAAACACTGCAGCTGCTGCACCCGCTAAATCCAAGGCAAACCCAGCCAATGCATCCAATACAGCGAGCACGACAGACGTTAAAGCAAAAATTGAGCGCATCACGCTCGAGACATTCCGCTGGCCCACCGAAATCTCCGCAGAAATGGTGTCGGTGGCCCTGCTCAAGCCTGAGCGCATGGCTGCGGTAGACCTGTGGGAATACATACGCCATTTAGATGCCAATGGCCAGTCGGCGCAGCGCTACGAAATTGAATTTTGGCGCAAAGTTTTCTACCCCTTGAGCTGCTTGGTCATGATGGTGCTGGCCCTGCCTTTTGCCTACTTGCACTTTCGCTCAGGCTCAGTGTCTACCTATGTTTTCATCGGCGTGATGGTCGGCATCAGCTTCTTTTTGCTTAACAACGTGTTTGGCTTCATCGGCAATCTGAACAACTGGGAGCCTTGGCTGGCCGCCGCCGTGCCGGGGCTGCTCTACAGCGGGGGGGCGCTGGGGGCGTTTGGGTGGTTGGTGCTGCGAAGGTGAAGGCTTTGCTTTTCAAAGTGTAGGTTGCTTTTGAATAAAAAAGCCGCTTGGTTTGCACCAAACGGCTTTTTCTTATGGTGCTGCTTGTCCAATTTGGCAAGCAGCATCAGGGTTCGATTAGGCTTTTTTCGCCCAAGCACTGCACCAGCCCTTGCCCGCTACCCATTTGCCAGCAAACAACGGGCAAGCAGCCGCAGCGTCTTTTTCTTTGCCTTGGTAAAGCGCGCAATTGGTACACACTTGGCCCGCGGCATATTTAGGGAATTTGGTTTTGTCGGTTTTGGTGGCCAGAGCAAAATAACCCAAGGCTTTGGCTTGTGCATCGGTTTCTGACAACATGGGCCGCGTTGCAGGCGCTTGCGCGCTGGCATATTGCGCCATGGCAAATGTGGTGCTACCCACGCTCAGTTGAAACACGAATTGGCGGCGGCTAGTCATGAGGAGTGTCCTATATTTAACAAGGTGGTGAACCAACCGAAATAGGCGATTCACCAACAGCGAATTTAGTGGATTTTGCCCAATCCTGCGCGCCATCCGCCCTATATCAGAGCAGGTCTACAGGGTATTATTCCGTTTCCAAATCATTCCTATACGTTGTTGCAGCGCCTTGCCGTGCTAATGCACTGTCTGCGTTGCTGCGCCTAGTCTAGAAATGATTTGGAAACGGAATTAAGCATGCAGACATGCTTTGCCGCTGCCCACACAAATAGCCGCATCAAATCGGCAGTGCCACCAAATCATGCCCATCGGTGCCCACGATGCGGGCCTTGGTGAACTCGCCCACTTTGAGCTGTTTGCTGATTTTCTCGGGGGGCAGGAGCTTGACCACGCCGTCGATCTCTGGCGCATCGGCATAGGAGCGGCCTTCGCCGCCTTTTTTGCCCATGGCTGGGGCTTTGTCTACCAGCACTTGCATGGTGGCACCCACGCGCTTTTGCAGCTTGGCAGCTGACACGGCCTCGGCCACGGCCATGAAGCGGGCGCGGCGCTCTTCGCGCAGCTCGGTGGCTAGCATACCGGGGATTTCGTTGGCCGCAGCGCCTGTCACAGGGCTGTAGGCAAAGCAGCCTGCGCGGTCAATTTGCGCTTCTTGCATGAAGTCTAATAAATGCTGAAACTCGGCTTCGGTTTCGCCCGGAAAGCCCGCAATGAAGGTGCTGCGAATCACGATTTCTGGGCAGGCATCGCGCCAGCGGGCAATGCGGTCTAGGTTTTTTTCGCCACTGGCGGGGCGTTTCATGCGTTTTAAAACATCGGGGTGGCTGTGTTGGAATGGCACATCCAAATACGGCAGCGCCCTGCCCGCCGCCATCAGCAGCACGACATCGTCCACACTGGGGTATGGGTACACATAATGCAGGCGCACCCACGCGCCAAAAGGCTCAGCCAGCTTGCCCAGCTCTTCCACCAAATCGAGCATGCGGCTTTTCACGGGGCGGCCATCAAAAAAGCCCATGCGGTATTTCACATCCACACCATAGGCCGAGGTGTCTTGGCTGATCACCAGCAGCTCTTTCACGCCGCCTTCAAAAAGCGCCCGCGCTTCTTTGAGCACATCACCTATCGGGCGGCTGACCAAATCGCCGCGCATGCTGGGGATGATGCAAAAGGTGCAGCGGTGGTTGCAGCCTTCGCTGATTTTCAGGTAGGCGTAGTGCTTTGGGGTGAGCTTGATCCCATACGCTGGAACAAGGTCTACAAACGGGTCATGCGGCTTGGGCAAATGCAAATGCACCGCGTCCATCACCTCTTGGGTGGCATGCGGGCCTGTCACGGCCAGCACGCTGGGGTGCATTTTGCGCACCAAGTTGTCGCTGCTGGTGCCGCCACTGGTATCCGCTGCGCCATCGACCATTTTGGAGCCTAGGCAGCCAGTGACAATCACTTTGCCATTGATGGCCAGCGCCTCACCAATCGTGTCTAAGCTTTCCTTGACAGCATCGTCAATGAAGCCACAGGTGTTGACGATGACAAGGTCTGCTCCCTCAAAGGTTTTGGAGGTTTCGTAGCCCTCCGCACTCAGTTGGGTAAGAATCAGCTCGGAATCGGTCAAGGCTTTGGGGCAGCCAAGGCTCACAAAGCCCACTTTAGGAATGGCGTTTTTCAACACCAAGGGAATTGAAGGATTCAAGGGATTAGGAAGGGGGGAAAGTACAGCGCTCATGCCCCTATTGTCTCAGACTGTGCAGGGTTTTCCCCAAACGCCTTTGCTCGCCAGTCTATTTGCTGCGGCAAGTCGTCGAGCCAGTGTCTAGCACCGCGTCGTTGACGTTGATGAATTTCCAATCGGCCTTGCCCGTTTGCAGACTCAGGCGCAACACGCCGTAGTCCTCAATGCGCACTTCACTGTTGGTGCGCTGGGTGGCAAAACCGTATTTGTCGGCACCGCCTGTGCCCACCACGAACGAGCGCATGCCAGCGCCGACAGCAGTTGCGCCTGTGGAGGTCATGGGTGCAAAGCGCTCGTAGTGGTGTTCGTGGCCGTTGAGCACAATGTCGGCCTTGGCTTTGTCCAAAATCTCCCACATATCGGCCATCAAGGCGTTGTCGCCCCGCGATGCTGAGCTAAAGCGGGGGTGGTGCCATGCGGCCAACACGCAAGGTTTGGTTTTAAGCAACTGCTCTTTGAGCCATGCCGCCTGCGCCGAGGCCGCTGTGGCATCCACACTGCTGTTCAGGGTAATCAGTGTCCAGCCATTGTGGTCTACGCGGTAATAGCCCTTCCTATCAGCCCCGGCCTGCGCGCCAAAATAGTCAAAATAACCATTCGCATCTTTGTTTTCGTATTCATGGTTACCCGGCACGGCAAAGGTTTTAGGCAAAAAGCGGCCCCACGTCGGGTGGTAGCAATACCTGAATTCGGTCAAAGTGCCGATGTGGTAAACATTGTCCCCCATGGTGAGCACATTGGCATTTTCACCAGCGAGGGCCAGCTGGCGCTCCACCAATTTGGCAGTTTTTTCTGCGTTGGAAACCGAAGGCGGTGAAAAATCGCATTGCGCTATGTCGCCAGCGGTGACCAGCTCCCATGGCGCATTGGATTCGGGCGCAAGCAGTGTGGGCACCGTGCTGCCGCCACCTCCGCCGCAGGCCAGCAAAGCGGCCGAAGCGGCCAATGCAGCGAATAAAGCACGAATGCGTGGGTAGAGTTTGGGGCTTGACATGCGGTGCCTCCTGATGTTTTAAAAGCTGTAGTGGTCGAAATTTGAATGCTGTATTGCTTGGCTACTTTGGTAGAAGCGCAGCATACCCATGTACTGATTGCTACCAGCGCTTAAGCCACTAGCGCTTAAGCCCAAAGGCATTGAACATTTGCTCGGTTTGCTTGTGCATTTGCTCCTGCATTTGCGCAAATACCGATTTTGATTGTTCTATGTATGCGCCCATAGCCACAGGCATGGCCGCTACAGGCGGTATAGCACCCAAACCCGGTGCAGCCATACTGGCAAAGGCTTTGCCTTGCTCGGTCATTTTAGTTTGCATGTCAGTGAAGGTTTGCACATTCTTCTCTAGGTAGCTGCCCATGAAGCCTTGCATGGTGTTGCCATAAAAGCGGATGATGTTGGCCAGCACTGCCTCACTGAACATGGGCACTCCACCGGATTCTTCCTCTAAAATAATTTGCAACAAAATGCTGCGCGTCAAGTCTTCGTTGGTTTTGGCGTCGCGCACCACAAAGGGCCTGGCCTGCACCACCAGATGCTTGACCTCGGCCAAGGTGATATAGGCCGAGCTGTCGGTGTCATACAACCTGCGGTTGGGGTATTTTTTAATCACGCGGCGTGCCGATTTGGCAGCGCTAGCATCGGCTTGGGTAGCATTTTGGGCAGACGATGCCGAAGAACGCTTGGCAGAGGATTGGGTGGAAGTTTTGGTAACCAAGGAATGTCTCCGAAGGCGGTGTTGCTGTGCAACAGATTCTAGGCTAGTTAGAGAGGTGCAGGTGTGGACAGCGGTGTGGGCTCAAGCCATATGCAAACATACTTGGCATACCATCTAGGGATACCACCGAGACCGCAACTGCGCGTTTGGCATGCAAACTGTTTGTGTAAAACTACCATTTGAAAATGGTAGGCGCGATTGGAATCGAACCAACGACCCCCACCATGTCAAGGTGGTGCTCTAACCAGCTGAGCTACGCGCCTAAGGGTCTCAATTGCACTGCTGTGCAGCCTCTGATTATATACCAATGGCCTTAAGCATTTGACATTTCGCATTTGACATTAAGCATCTGGCCGCACCGCAGCGGCCAAAGCCACTTGGCGCCATTTGTCTTGCTCGGCTTTGATGAAGTCAGCGAACTTTTGGATGCTGCCGCCGCCGTCTTCGGCGCCGTATTGCTCCATTTTCTCTTGCACATCGGGCATGGCCAGCACTTTGTTCACGTCTTCGTTCATGCGCTGGGCCATGGCGCTGGGCATTTTGCCCGGGCCCATCAGGCCATACCACACAGTGGCTTCAAAGCCTTTGAAGCCTGATTCGTCCATGGTGGGCACATTGGGGTGGCCTTTGGCGCGTTTGAGGCGGGTTTGCGCCAAGGCTATGGCTTTGCCGCTTTTGATGTGCGGCGTGGCCGAGGTCATGGTTTCAAAGCAATAGTTGACCTGCCCGCCAATCAAATCGGTAAGCGCAGGGCCCGAGCCTCGGTAGGGAATATGCAGGGCAAACACCTTGGCCTGTAGTTTGAACATTTCTAGCGCAAAATGCTGCGCCGAGCCGCCACCTGCGGACGCAAAGCTGATGCGCCCTGGCTGCGCCTTGCACAGATCTACCAAGTCTTTCACGGTTTTGGCTTTTTGGTCTTGGTTGCAAATCAACACATTGGGCGTGATGCCCACCATGCTGATTGGCGCGAAATCTTTGCTTGCGTCGTAATTGAGCTTCATGCCCATGGCGGGCGCTAGCGCGTGGCTGTTGATATGCGCCATAAGCAAGGTGTTGCCATCGGGCGCTTGCTTGCTTACAAAATCAGCAGCAATCACGCCCGCAGCGCCCGCTTTGTTCTCTATCACTACTGTGTTGCCCCACATCACCTGCAGCTTTTGGCCCACCACGCGGGCCAGCGCATCGGTGCCGCCGCCGGGCGGAAAACCCACCACGATTTTAACCACGCCTGTGGGAAGGCTTTGGGCGCGCAGCATGGGCGCGGCCAATGTGGCTGCGCTGGCTGTCAGTACGAGTCTTCTGTTGAGCATAATTATCTCCAATTTATAAAATTTCTGGGCAATGTCAGCGTCATATAGTCATTGTGCGCTATATTTTTATGAGTGTTCAATTTGCTGCAAATACGTCCATGGCCGCTTGCACGCCACTGCCAGCCAGCTGCACACCCGCCAGCTTCAAGCCCATTTCGCAGCCACCCAGCGCAGCTATCAGGGTCAGATCGTTGCAGTCGCCCAAGTGGCCAATGCGGAACATTTTGCCTTTGAGTTTGCCAAGGCCTGTGCCCAACGAGCAGTCAAATTTCTCGTAAATGATTTTGCGCACGGCATCGGCATCTATGCCCTCGGGCATCATCACGCCCGTGAGCACGGGGGAATACACCGCCGCATCCGCGCACTGGATCTGCAAACCCCAGGCCTGCACCGCCGCGCGCGCGCCACGCGCCCAGCGCTGGTGGCGGGCAAACACGGCTGGCAAGCCTTGGGCCAGCAGCATGCTGCAAGCCTCGTGCAGGCCATAGAGCAAATTAGTGTTGGGCGTGGTGGGCCAGTAGCCGGTTTTGTTCATCTCCATGATTTCGTCCCATGCCCAAAATGATTTGGGCAAAGTGGCGGTTTTGCTGGCAGCTATGGCTTTGGCCGACAGCGCGTTAAAGCTGATGCCCGGTGGCAGCATCAGGCCTTTTTGGCTGCCGCTGATGCCCACATCGACACCCCAAGCGTCGTGTTCGTAATTAGCACTGCCTAGGCCGCTGATGGTGTCCACCAGCAAGAGCGCGGGGTGCTTGGCCGCATCCATAGCGCGGCGCACGGCCAGTATGTCACTGGTGGCACCTGTGGAGGTTTCGTTGTGCACCACGCACACCGCCTTGATCTGGTGCGCCGTGTCGGCTTTTAGTCGCGCCTCTATCAAATCGGCCTGCACACCATGGCGCCAACTGCTTGGCACGCTATTGAAATCGGAGCCCGCCTTGCTGATAATCTCAGGCTTCAAACCAATGCGCAACGCCAGCTTGTGCCAAAGCGCCGCAAAATGCCCGCCCTCGTACATCAACACATGGTCACCCGCGCACAGCGTGTTCACCAGCGCCGCCTCCCAAGCGCCCGTGCCCGAAGCGGGGTAAATCATCACCGGCTGCGTGGTTTGAAAAATCTGCTGCATTTGCTTTAAAACCGTCAAGCCCAGCGCCCCAAACTCTGGACCTCGGTGGTCAATGGTGGGCAAGCTGATAGCGCGCAGCACACGGTCTGGCACGGGGGAAGGCCCTGGGATTTGCAGGAAATGGCGGCCTGTGGGGTGAAAGTCTAGGTTGAGCATTTTTTTGATTGCTGTTTTGAGTGATTTTTCTTATTTTGTATGCAAAATACATATTTGTCAACAAAAAGAACTTCATTCCTTTATTTCCAGTAAATGCTTTGTTTAGTCAATTCGTACAGAATCAGCCGAAACTTTCTTTCTAAACTCGTGTCGTTGCAGCAAAACGAATGCTCTTTCTTTCCAGCATGGTCACACTGCGGCTACCTATGTATTTTTGTCCAGCTTGGTCGCACTGCGGCTAAGCGAGCGCTGTGCCAACGCGCAAACGGTCGCTGGTCCGCTTCGCGAAGAGCTGGTTTTTTAGATACAAATGAGGGGAACGGGCAAACTCGGGCTTCGCCCGGGGGCAGCGCCCGTTCCTGATCCCCATTTGCCCCTAAAAAACCAGCCCAGCGCCCCGATTGTTTGCGCATTGGCACAGCACTCGCTTAGCCGCAGGGGAGTGTGCTTGGTTGAAAACAGGTAAAAACTGCTCAGCCTGAGGGACAACAACTTGCTGGGCTCTGTCTTGCATTCAGATTTGTATTTTTCAATACAAATAGTGACAATGTCAGCGTCACATGGTCATAATGCGCTACGTTTTATATAGTATTTAGCGTTTGACGAGTCGCGCGCCTGCGGTATTCAAACCTCTGCGTAAGCATGGTCCAAGCAGCGTTTTGGCTATCCCGTGCGACTGATGCAAGGGTACTCCCGTATGAAGGAGCGGCGGAGCAGCACAAACGATGCTTGGGTGCGTAAAGCGGTGAAACATTGCAATTGACAAAAGCAGATTTTGCATACAAAATACAAACATGACCGCCACCATTCACCAAATCTCCCGCCCTGCCCTGCACGAACAAGTGGCGGCTCGGCTGCGGGAACTGCTGGTCAATGGCAGCATTGCGCCGGGGGCTAAGCTCAATGAGCGGGAATTGTCTGAACAATTAGCGGTGTCGCGCACGCCGCTACGCGAGGCTATCAAGTCATTGGCCGCCGAAGGGCTGGTGGAGCTGCTGGCGCACAGGGGCGCGGTGGCGCTGCAGTTGACTGAGCAAGACGTGCTGCACACTTTTGAGGTGATGGCGGGGCTGGAGGGCATGTCGGGCGAGCTGGCGGCGCAGCGCATCAGCGATGCCGAGCTGGCCGAGATCAAAGCCCTGCACTACGAGATGCTGGCAGCGCATGCGCGGCGGGATCTGTCGGCCTATTACCAGTTGAACGCGCAGATTCACCGCGCTATAAATAGTGCAGCGAAGAATGACGTATTGACGCTGACATATACCCAAATTAACGCCAGACTGCAAGCACTGCGCTTTCGCAGCAACCAAGACGATGCCAAGTGGAAACTGGCCGTGCAGGAACACCACGAGATGGTGCAAGCGCTGGAACAACGCGATGGCGCTGCGCTCAAAGACATCCTGATTAAACACCTGAACAACAAACGCGATGTGGTGGTGGCGCAGCTACGCGCCGCTGCACTGGCCGCCAAAAAGAAAGCCTGATCGGCGCACCTCAAGCGCTATCGACCCAAAGCCACCCAAACTCCAGCCCATGAACGCGCCCCTTCCGCTCAAAGTCAGCTCTGCCCTTGCTAAACAAGCCTCGGCGCATACCCACATCCATAGCGCCAATAACGCCTACAACACCATCAGCCACGCCAGCAACGAAGTAGCTGGCCTGCTGGCCAAGCGCTTGGCTGCTAATACGCAGGGGGAAACCCTGTTTAGCCCCGCCGACCGTGGCCGCTACGCCACCGATGCCTCGATTTACCAAGTATCGCCCGTGGGTGCTTTTGTGCCTAGCTGCGCGCAAGACATAGCTACCGCTATTGACATATGCCGCGACATGGCCGTGCCGATTGTGGCCCGAGGCGGCGGCACCAGCCAGTGCGGCCAAACGGTGGGCGCAGGTTTGGTCATAGACCACAGCAAGCACATGCGCCGTGTGCTGGATTTGAACATGGCCGAGCGCCACGTTACCGTCGAGCCCGGCATGGTGCTAGACCACCTCAACGCCCAGCTCAAGCCGCACGGCCTGTGGTATCCGGTAGACGTGTCTACCAGCGCGCAGGCCACACTGGGCGGCATGGCGGGCAACAACTCTTGCGGCTCGCGCTCCATCGCCTACGGCAACATGGTGCACAACGTCATGAAAGCTAGCGTGTGGACATCTGACGGGCAGACACTCGATCTTGGCAGCTACGAAAAGTCTAGCGGTGCTGCGCGTGCGCTGGGTGATTTTGTCAAAAATTTATCTACACAGCTGCTGCCAGAAATACAAAGCCAATGGCCCAAAGTGCTACGCCGCGTGGGTGGCTACAACCTCGATATTTTTCACAACCAAAATGAAAAGCCTTATACCCAAGACGGCAGCGTGAACCTTGCCCACCTGCTGGTGGGATCAGAGGGCACACTGGCGCTTACACAGTCGCTCACTTTAAAGCTTAGCGAACTGCCACGGGCCAAGGTGCTAGGCGTGGTGAATTTTGAGAGCTTTTACAAAGCCATGGATTCGGCCCAGCACATCGTCAAGCTCGGGCCCTGCGCGGTAGAGCTGGTGGACCGCACCATGATCGAGTTGAGCCTGCAAAACCCCGCTTTTGCACCCACGATTCGCTCCGCGCTCATTGGTGCGCCAGCGGCTATTTTGCTGGTGGAATTTGCTGGCAATTCCAAGGCCGACATTTTGCCCAAAATCCGCCAATTGGTAGAGCTGATGGGGGATTTAGGTTTGCCCGGCACGGTGGTGGAAATGACCGACGATGCCCCGCAAAAGAACCTGTGGGAGGTGCGCAAAGCGGGGCTCAACATCATGATGAGCCTGCGCGGCGACGGCAAGCCCGTGAGCTTTATTGAAGACTGCGCCGTGCCGCTAGAGAGCTTGGCCGAATACACCGCAGCACTCACCGAAGTATTTGCACGCCACGGCTCACGCGGCACTTGGTATGCGCATGCCAGCGTGGGCACGCTGCATGTGCGGCCGATTTTGGATATGCGCCAATCGGGTGACAAAGGCGGCGCTGCCAAAATGCGCGCCATTGCCGAAGAAGCCTCTGCTTTGGTGCGCCAATACAAAGGTGCTTACAGCGGCGAGCACGGCGACGGCCTGTGCCGAGGCGAATGGATTGAATGGCAGTTTGGCCCCAAAATTAACGAGGCTTTCAAAGCCATCAAGCAGCAGCTCGACCCGATCAACCTGCTCTGCCCGGGGCGCATGGTAGGTACGCCCGAGCAGCCCATTCCGCGCATGGACGACAGCCGCCTGATGCGCTACAGCAGCGGCGCGGCTGGTGAGCCGCCCTACCGCGTGATACCGCTCAAGCCCGTGCTCGACTGGAGCGCATGGAATGTGCAAAACGACCCCGTGACAGAACAGACCACCGCCCCCGGCACAGGTGGCGACCCAGCAGAGGGCTTTGCCAAAGCAGCCGAAATGTGCAACAACAACGGCCACTGCCGCAAGTTCGACGCAGGCACCATGTGCCCCAGCTACCGCGTCACACGCGACGAACAGCACCTCACGCGCGGGCGGGCTAACACCCTGCGCTTGGCACTGAGCGGTCAGCTAGGAGCCGACGGCTTGGCCAGCGAGGCGGTGCATGAAGCCATGGACTTGTGCGTAGGCTGCAAAGGCTGCAAGCGCGACTGCCCCACCGGCGTTGACATGGCCAAGATGAAGCTAGAGTTTTTGCACCACTACAAAGCCAAGCACGGCCACACGTTCAAAGACAAGCTCATTGCCAAGCTGCCCGACTACGCGGCTTTGGCCTCACAGTTTGCACCGCTTATAAACCTGCGCGACAAAATTCCGGGCATGCCGTGGCTCAGCGAAAAGTTGCTGGGTTTGAGCGCCCAGCGCAGCTTGCCGCAGTGGCGCAGCGACACGTTTTGGAAACAC
>JAYTMT010000150.1:0-73201 GCA_043728315.1 Polaromonas sp.
CTCCTGCCTAAAAATTAGGCAGCGCTAGTAAAACACCTGGCTCAGTTTTGAATCGGCATAACCTCTATTTGTGGCTCAGTTTTCGGTCGGCGGTAACACATGCTGTGGCTTAAAGAATTGATATCTCAAGACGACGATGTGCAGCTACACAGCCAAATGATGCCATCAAACAATGGCTGGATAAGTAAGCCCCAAGAGCAGGGGTTTGTACAGGGAACATGGCACCAACTGCTGTGGTTTTATGCGCAGTCGCAATATGAGGCGGCTAGCCTGTTGCCCAGTACTTTTGGCGTAGAACACATCCAATTGCGCCGCTTCCCGCAAATCACGCCCGCCGCGCTTGATGTACGGCATTTGGCTTTGATACATGTGTTGAGCGCAGGTAGCATGCCATTTGCGCAAATCGAAATGCTGGTTGCGTCGGAGCATCGACCTTACTTGTGCCCAGATTTGGCGGCGCTGTCGATGCTCGGTGCTATCAAGTCAATGCCAAATGCACTGGCCTGCTATGGATAGCACCGCATCTGCCCCTTTGTTGCTCCAACTGATGTATAGCAGTGTGAGCCAAGACATGCCCACAGAGACTAGACTTGAGGATCTTTTTGCAACTTGTCGACGCAACAATACCCGTGATGGCATCACGGGTGCCTTGATGTGCTCTGGCCGCTTGAATATCCAGTTTCTAGAGGGGCCAGAGGATACAGTTTTGCCTCTGTGGCAGCGTATACAAAATGACATGAGCCACCACTCAGTGGTGCAACTGCATCACAATTTGTCAGCGCAAGGCCGGCTATTTAGTGACTGGGCCATGCTACGCGGTAAAAGCTCTAGACAAGAAATGATGGCCTTGGTGCGCGGCGCTTACCTCAAGGCAAAAAAGCAGGATAGTCCGTCTTGGGCATTTGGCATTGGCCCTTTGCTGATCCTGCTGGATGGCGAGTTTAGTGGTGCTTATGCCCACGCTCAGTTGGAGGCAGATTAAGCGGGTTTTTGGAATGCTGCGCTGGGCAGGTGCACGCAATCTAGCTCAAGGCTCAGGCGGCGCAGCCCTAAACGGGTTAAACCCCGTAATCAGCGCCGTGGCGGTCAGCACCAGCAGGCAGCCCGGCAGCATGCCCCATGTAACGGGCTCACCTAAAAACAGTCCGCCCCACGTCACGCCAAACAGCGGAATCATAAAAGCCGACGAGGTGGCCGCCGTGGCCGAAATCTCGCGCATCAGGCGCAGGCTCAGCCAATACATCAGCCCCGAGGTGATGCAGCCCAAAAACACCACCATCAGCACCACCGCCAGCGTGGGCTGCATGCTGGGCACTGCAGCGCCCATGGGCAGGAGCAACACTGCGGCCGCAGCCACGTGCACAGCGGCGGCTACTGGCAGCGGCTCATGCTGCTGCGTGGCGCGCTTCATCAAAATCGAGCCAATGCCATAGCTGGCCGCCGCCACCGTGCAAGCCAGCGCCGCCAGCAGCACAGGCGCAGTCACCGCCACAGGGCCCAGCTGCACCAAAAGCGCCACCCCCGCAAAGCCCACAGCGCAGCCCCACAAACGCCGCGCGCTCAGTCGCTCATCGCCCATGAAAGCTGCAGCCAACACCCCAAACAGCGGCGCAGTGGCATTGAGCACAGCAGAATAGCCCGCAGGCAGCACCAAAGCCGCATAGTTAAACAACACAAACGGCGAAGCTACAGTCACCACCGCCAAAAACACCATGCGCGGCCAACTGGCCCGCTCGGGCCACCGATGCCGCAGCACCCGCATCAACCCCGCCAGCACCAAAGCAGCCAACAAACAACGCAAGCCCGCCACCCCAAAGGGCCCAAGCGCAGGGCTAGCAATCCGAATCAAAGGAAAAGATGCACCCCACAGGGCTGACATGCCGACTAGCTGGGCGAATTGGGAGGTTTTCAAGAGGTTTTTACGGAAAAATTGGCCAATGTCAGCGTGATATGGTCATTGTTTAGTATGAAATTAATAGCGAGTATTTAGATATCAACCGTATCAATATGGTGCGCCTCGTAAATTTCTTTCACAGTCTTCCCGTTGAAAGTCCAGTACGGCGATGGTTGTAACGGGTAGTCATCTGGTAAGTTGAGTATTTTTCTGGTGGCGGATGTCAGTGAAATCACTTCAGCATTGAAGATCACCTTCTTTTCTCCTGCGATCTCGCATTGATGCGCCCCATCTTTTGAAACAAGAACACTGCCATTGGGGATCCCAAGCTCATGAAAATTCATGGGTGGTCGCATTCTGCGTTTGAGGGCTTGTGATGATTGTTTATCGACAGATGGAACATCGGAATCTAGCGCTTTTTCAAACTGCTGGGTAATGTCGTCCACTTTGAGTAATTGAAGAACCGCGACAACACGCTCGGGTTCTAGCTTGAAAAACTCACGGTTTGGATTGATGCGTGTCATTCCAAAGGCAAAATGAAGTGTTTTTTCGACTGCACTGGCATCTTTGACCTTGCAAGCAAAAGCGCAATCGAAGGGCACGGGAACGCCCGTGCTGTACAGCTGCTTCATGCGCTCCCCAACCTCAAGCTGCGTAGTTTTCCCAATTTTTACGATCCCTGGCATTGCAGGATTTGTCAGGACGTAAACAATCTGATTTGATTTGTCTGTCATTGGATCAATATAAAGTTTGAAAGATAAGGCTCTTTGTGATCTGCACTGGGGCAGGCACAGGCCATTGGAGAATAAAAAAACAAGCTAATTTAAAAAATACTGCCAATGTCGCCGTCATATGGTCACAGTTCGCTATCAATACTATTGCAATAACGCGCTGGCAAACTCCGCTGCATCAAAAGTTTCCAAGTCTTCTAGCTTCTCGCCCACGCCAATAAAGTAGACCTTGATGCCGCGCAGCTCAGGCGATTTCAGGGAGCGCTCGCGTGCCCACAGCGCTATCGCCGCTATCACGCCGCCCTTGGCTGTGCCGTCTAGCTTGGTGATGACCAGGCCCGTGAGCTGTAGCGCTTCGTCGAACGATTTGACCTGCGCCAGCGCGTTTTGCCCTGTGTTGCCGTCTATTACCAGCAGCACCTCGTGCGGAGCGCCCGCATCGGCTTTGGCCACCACACGTTTGATCTTCTTGATCTCTTCCATCAGGTGCAACTGGGTGGGCAGGCGGCCAGCGGTGTCGATCATGACCACGTCTTTGCCGCGCGCTTTGCCAGCGGTCACCGCGTCGAAGCTCACCGCAGCGGGGTCACCGCCTTCTTGGGAGATGATTTCCACTTGGTTGCGGTCTGCCCACACGCCCAGCTGCTCGCGGGCAGCGGCTCTGAAGGTGTCGGCCGCTGCTAGCAATACACTAGCTCCCGAGTCAGCCAGATGCTTGGTCAGTTTGCCGATAGAGGTGGTTTTGCCAGCGCCATTCACGCCGGCCACCATCATCACCGTGGGCTTGAATTCGCCGATGACTAAAGCGCCTTGAAGGGGTTGCAAAAGCTCGGCAAAGGCCTGCGCCAGCAGTGCCTTCACGGCCATGGGGTGGGTGGCTTTGCTGTCTTTCACGCGCTTTTTTAAGTCAGCCAGCAAGTATTGTGTGGCCGCTACGCCCGCATCGCTCATGAGCAGGGCGGCCTCGAGCTCTTCGTACAGCGCGTCGTCGATTTGCGTGCCGGTGAACACGGTGGCAATGGAGCTGCCGGTTTTGCGCAGGCCATTTTTAAGCTTTTCTAGCCATGTGGCGCGCGGCTGGGCTGGGCGCGGGGCAAGCAGGGCTTCGTCTAGCGGGGCGGCTTTGAACCAGCCGGTGTCGGTGCTGGGCAAAATTGCGGGGGCGCCAGCGGCTAGGGCAGCGACAGGGGTGGCAGCTGAGGCAATGGCGGCTGGGGGCGCACCAGCTGATGCAGATGCAGCCAAGGGCAGATCGGATGCCGCCAGCTTGGGCGCAGCGGGATTAGCCGCTTGGACGGGCACTGTGGCAGCGGGTGCGGCTACAGAAGTGGCAGCTGTAATGGCCGCTGCTGGAGCAACGGGATCAGGTTTTTTGCGAAAAAAGGAGAACATAGGAAGCTTTTTACAATACCTGCATTCTATGCAATCGGCCAGCGCGCAACTTACACTCGCCCACACAGCCCCCACACAAGACCTCCATGCCGACATTTAAAAAAGCCCCGCCGCCTGCCCGTAGTGCGCCCAAGCCCGCAGGCCAAGCCAAAACCCCTGTGCATGGCCACAAGCCCCCAGGCGAGATCCGCATCATTGGCGGGCTATACAAACGCAGCAAACTGGCCGTGCCCAACATCCCCGGCCTGCGCCCCACGCCCGACCGTGTGCGCGAAACCCTGTTTAATTGGCTGGGCCAAGACTTAACTGGCTGGCGCTGCCTAGATGTCTTTGCAGGCACGGGCGCGCTGGGCTTTGAAGCGGCTTCGCGCGGGGCGGCGCAGGTGCTCATGGTGGAAAACAATGCCGCCCTGGTGGCCGCGCTGGCCGCCACCAAAACCAAGCTAGGCGCGGCCAATGTGCAGATTCAGCGCGGCGACGCTCTGGCCGCCCTGCGCGCCCAGAGCGCTGGCAGCATGGATTTGATTTTTATCGACCCGCCTTTTGAATCCAACGACTTTTTTAAGATAATTGAGGCCAGTGTCAGCGTCATATCGTCATCTGGCGCTATTTATTTAGAAGCACCTAGGGCGTGGACAGATACAGAGCTAGCGCCCATAGGCCTGCGCGTAGCCAAGAGCGGCAAGGCGGGGGCCGTGCATTACCATTTGCTCACGCGCCTTGTGGTCTAAAGCTGGCCAGTGCATAGCCTTTGAAACCGCTGGTCGGGCTAGGCTCTCTTTTAGGTTTTTAATACCGAAGGCACTTCACTCAATTGAAGCTAAATACTATGAATAATGTAGCAAGCTATGACCATATGGCAGTGACATTGGGTTGAAAATCCATAAATTTAGCAGCAAACCAACAAATTAAAACCGCGATTATCGCTGAATGAAACTACAACAGCTGGCCAAACCAAACCCTCCAAACCAAGCATCCCAAGCGTGCAGTGGGTGGCCTGATTTTTCGCAGCGGTTTTCGCGATGCACAAAAGCTAGCCTCACAAACCAAGCGACTTTCCCGCGCAGTCCACAGAAAGACCACCCCGCTGTTAGAGCGAAATAGAGCGGAGCAAAAATCAGGCCACCCACTGCGCGCGCAGCCTACGTCCGTTGCGTTAAACAAAAGCCCCCCCTTTGGCGTATCATCCCACCCATGAGCACCATTGCAGTTTATTCCGGCACATTTGACCCCATCACCTTGGGCCACGAAGACGTGGCGCGCCGCGCGGCGGGCATGTTTGACACCCTAATCATTGCGGTGGCGGCTGCGCACCATAAAAAAACACTTTTTAACCACAATGTCAGGATGCAGCGGTCATCTGATGCTCTGCAAAACATAGCAAATGTGCAGGTGCTGCCCTTTGACGGCCTGATGGTGGATTTTTGCGCGAAGCATGGCGCAACCGTGATTGTGCGCGGCATCCGCAACATGGCTGATTTTGACTACGAAGCCCAAATGGCCGCCATGAACCGCAAGATGAGTCCAAACATTGAAACGGTGTTTTTGCTGCCCAGCGCCCCCCTGCAATGCATCAGCTCCACACTGGTGCGCGAAATCAGCAAGCTAGGCGGCAGTGTGGCTGACATGGTGAACCCCGAGGTGGCCCGCGCGCTGGCCGATACGCACCGCCCACCGCGCCTAGAGGCTTGAAACCATGGCGCTTTTGATCACTGACGAATGCATCAACTGTGATGTCTGCGAGCCCGAATGCCCCAATGCGGCCATCTATCTGGGCCCAGAAATCTACGAAATCGACCCCAACAAATGCACCGAATGCGTCGGCCATTTCGACGAACCCCAGTGCGTGCAGGTTTGCCCCGTGGCCTGCATACCCATTAACCCAGCCTTCATAGAAGACAAAGACACGCTATGGCGCAAATACCAGCGGCTGGTGGGGCAAAATGCATCTGCACCACGCAATGGGGTGGAAACTTAAGGCGCTCTGCACGCCTTGATATGCAGCATTATAAATTTAGCTTACTGCGCGCGTGCAATACTAGACGAAACTAGACGAAAGTCAATTTAGTTGAGATGTCTGTAACCCAATTTAATTAAATACTGGCAAAATCACCATCTATGTTGATTTACAAAAAGTTCTTTGCAGCCGTGATTTTGTGCCTTGGTCTGACCAACATGGGCGGGGGTGCTGCTTGGGCGCAGGTGTGTGCGGCTCCTGGCAAGGACGGCGCAGCTGTGTTATCCGGCATACTTAATACGTACTACCCCGGAAATGGCACATTGGCCACGTTGGCTACCAGTTTGGTATTAGGCGGCCCGTCGGTGGGTGCGGCTGGCACTGTCACGGTGGGCGACAAATTGCTCATCATCCAGCTGCAAGCGGCCAGCATTGACACCAGTGACGACGAGCGCTACGGCGACGGCACGGGCACGGCGGCAGCAAAGCCTGACTCCACGGCTTCTCAGGCCAATGGCTACACGGCACTCAATCAAGCAGGCTTTTTTGAGTATGTGAGCGTGACAGCGGCCAATGGCAACAACATCACGTTCACCCCCGCTTTGACCAACAACTATGCGCAAAACACCGCCAGCCAGCCGCGCCTAACCTACCAAGTGATTCGCGTGCCGCAGTATGCCAGCGCGACGATCAATGGCGCAAGCCCCGTAACTGCCGCCGCGTGGAACGGCACTACTGGCGGCGTGATGGTGGCCGATGTGGCTGGGATCATGACTTTTAGCGGAGCTGGGCCGCATATCAATGTGTCGAATGTGGGTTTTAGAGGGGGGGCGCAGGGCGTGGCCAACTCCACGTATCCAGCTGTCATTGCGCCAAACTACCGCAGTTTTTTAACGTCAGACGGTGGCGGCAAAGGTGAGGGCATAGCAGGCACGCCGCCATGGGTGAACAACTCCCAGCTTGGCACATACAACAACGGCACGCGCTTTTCCGATGTGGCAGGCGCTCAGTTAAACATCACCACCACCACCGCAGGCTATGCCAACGGCAATTTCATGCGCGGTGCGCCAGGAAATGCGGGCGGTGGCGGCAACACGCACAATGCAGCAGGCGGCGGCGGCGGCAATGGTGGACAGGGCGGTGTCGGCGGGCAAACGTTTAACGGTGACGGTTTGCGTGATTTAGGGGGCTATGGTGGCTCGCAAACGCCCCAAGACGGCATTTTGCTAGCTACGCGTATGTTCATGGGGGGTGGCGGTGGCTCTGGCAGCTTGAACAATGGCTCAGCCACTTGGGGCTTGGGTGGCCAAGGCGGCGGTGTGGTCATGCTGCGCGTGGGCGCTTTCAGTGGTGCAGGCTTGCTGCGCGCCGACGGCCAGCGCGGCTGGGACTCCAATGTATCCAACGACGCGGGTGGCGGCGGCGGAGCGGGTGGTTCGGTGTTTGTGATTGCGGGCAGCGGCCACGGCAATATCAGTGTGCAAGCGCGTGGTGGTGATGGGGCAGACAGCAACCTGACCAACGGAAGCCTAGCCGCTTTTACGCCGCCTTTTGGCAACCAAGGTGGGTGCTGTGATGGCGAGCGCGAGGGCCCGGGCGGCGGCGGCGGCGGCGGTGCGGTGTATGCCAATGCCAGTTTGGGTATATTGTCGCTGGGCGGAGGCATCAATGGCCTGTCACGCGAGGACAAGCGCGCAGGTTTTTCGGGCAATATGCGGGCCACCCCAGGAGCTGTGGGCACCAGTAATTTAGCTCTGGCTGCCAGTGCGGTTGTAGGTGTGCGCGAGGGCTACATTTGCAAGCCAGTTCTCAGCGTAACTAAGCGTACAGGCACTCCCAGCCGCAGCGTGCCAGCCGATACCACAGGTACATACCAAGTGGGCATCAGCAACGCGGCCAATAGCGGCTGGGCCTATGGTGTGGCCTTAATTGACGCGCTGCCTGCGCCGTTTACTCTAGGCACACCCGGCACGGCCACGCTGGCATATTCGGGTAGTGCCACTTACAGCGCTAGCCAGCCTGCCAGCACGGCCGCCTTTGCCCTGAGCCCTGCCACTTGGGGGCAAGAAGGGTTGTATAGCGCAGCATTTAATCTTGCGCCCGGTGCTTCAGTGACGCTGAGCTACTCAGTGACGCTTAACAGCGCTGCCTCCGGAACATACCAAAATGCTGCCCAAGTGCGCTACACCGACCCCACCCGCAGCAGCGGAGGGCCCGCTACCAGCACCACCGCCAATCCCACCGTGACACCCGGTGGCACTGACGCATCGGGCGCGGCCGTAGGGGGTAGCAATTATGTAGCGTCGTCCAGCACGCAGGAAGACATCGTAATTTCAGGCGTAGCCGGCACGAGCGCAGATTTGTCTTTGGTCAAAACTGGACCTGCCACAGCCTTTGTGGGAGATACTATCAATTACAGCTTGGTGATTAACAACTCGGGACCGAGCAATATCACAGGCGGCGCGTCGATTACGGACAATGTGCCAGCGAATATTGGCTCGGTCACATGGGCTTGCACGCTCACCGGCGGCGTGGGCGACTGCGACACCTTGGTGGCCGGGCCGGGCGTGAGTGGCTCGGGCAATGCGGTTGTGCTCACGCGTGCCGCGCTCAGCAGTGGCGCGCAACTGAGCATCGCTATCACAGGTGTGGTGCTGAGCGCGGGCAACACCACCAACACCGCCACTGTCGCCGTGCCAGCGGGCTTTACTGATCCCACGCCCAGCAACAACACGGGCACAGCGACTTCGGTGTTTGCCCTGCCCACAGCAGATTTGGCGATTACCAAAACCAATGGCACCACCACGGTGCCACAAGGCGGTGTTACCAGCCACATCATCACGGTGACCAACAATGGCCCTGCGCCGGTGAGCAATGCTGTGGTGACTGACCCAGCAGGCGCTGGCATGGTCAAGCTGAGCATGACCTGCTCGGCCAGTGGCGGCGCATCGTGCCCGGGCAGCTTTAGCACCACCACGTTTGAAACACCGGGGCTGACGATTCCTAGTTTTCCCGTCGGCGGTATCGTCGTGTTTAACTTAACCAGTCAAATCACAGGTACGCCCACGGTCACCAATACCGCTTTCATCACGTCAAGCATTGCCGACCCCACGCCTACGAATAACAGCGCTACCGACACCGACACGGTGGTGGTCAATCGCACCCAGGTCGTGTCTGCCGCTGCCATTTGCCCCGCAGGCACAACCGAGCAGCTTACGAATTTATAAGAACGAGTGAGATATTCAACCCGAGTTCTGCGCGATATTTTGGGATTTAGGGGGCTTTAACTGGATGGTATCGAAACCAGTTATGCAAAAGTGTTTCCTGTAGGGAAAAAAATTGGCTCGGTGGTATTTTTTGACACTGATGGTCTATTTTAGTAAGTAGCCTCCGATTATTTGCAGGATGTTGGTTTTGTCGGCTGGACTGATGCCTAAGAATGGGCGGGCGGGGATATCGCCCCATAGATGCGGGAATTCTGACTTTGTGCCGCCGTATTGCATCATGGCGGCTTGTACCTTGGGGCTACCAATGGCCACACCCGATGCGCCTTTGAGTTGGTAGTTGATCGTGCCTGCCAAAGTGCGGGTTTCGCCTGTTAGCGGTTTTTTGGCATCTGTTCGTGCTTGGCCTTTTTTGCTCAGTGAGCCGTCTTTTTTGAAATTTCCACCTGTTTGGCCTAGATATTTGGCGACTGTCACTGCTGAGTTTTTGTCCCACGGCGTGCCGTCTGGAGCAGTAGCTGTGGTGAAGCGGCGTTTTGTGCTGTCGACCATGTCTTCGCCAATTTCTAAAAATGCTGGACGCATGTTTTTGGCGTGTCCGATGATTTGACCTAGGCGATCTAGGACTTGTTTGTCTTTGATGGTGACTTTAATCATGGCTGGCTCACAAATAGACTAAAATTGGGTTTGTTTCATGGGTATCGAATCCTGCGTTGTTATCGCGGATCGTTTTGGACGTTCTGTTCGGGGACATGAAACTCTTCATTTTTTAGTCTTAATGACCAATGACAACAGTGCTAAAGCTTTGCTGCTTCTGCCCGTCAAAACTTCAAAAACTGCTCTGTAGCGCTCACCATCGATGGTTTTAGTGGCGACTATGGTGCGATTGCCTTGACGGCTTGCGGAGCTGGCCACGATTGAGTCAGCCTCGTTGAGTAAGTCTGCTATTTTTTCGTAATCCGCTGGTGTTGCAGGGCGCTGGCCGCTGCCGTCTGTGCCGTGGTTTTTTTGGATGTGGCGCGGGGTATCGCTGGGTATGGTAATGAAATAGCCTTTGACATCTATGCCTGCGGCGGCAGATATTTGATCTGCATTGTCCACAAAACCTTGCCATAAGGGGGCTTCGTTGACCGCCCCAGCCGATAGGGCGCGGGTAGCGAAGGCAGTAGCTTGCTCTTGGGTGTTGATGTAGCGGTTGATGTCAGCGCTTAAGGCCTTGGCGATCGCCTCGGGATAGGTGATGAGCTTGTCCTGCACTAGCTCGCGCAGGGAGGTGTCGGTGTTTGCGCCGGGGGCGTAGTTCCAGCCTTTGTCTATGCCGGGGGGTGCGTCTGTTTTAGGGTCGCTGGTGTCCCAGCCTTCTGGGGGCTGGGTGGCATCGCCTTGGGTGGGGGCACGGACGGCTTTGATGCGGCATTGGCAGCCCCAGCCGTTGGGCGGGAAGTGGCTGCGCCAGAAGGGGTGGTCACGCGGCAGGGTGAGGCGGCTGTCACCCCATGCTTTGTGCTGGGGGCGGGGGGTGATGACGCTGTCGCTGTGGATGTATTGCCAAAAGGGGCGCACTGCTACTAGATCGGGGTCGTTGAGCTGCTGCCAGCGGCCTGCGGCGTGGCTGGTGGCGATGTTGGTTTGGTAGATTACGCGGGTGCGCCAAGCCTCGCCCGCTTTTGTGCCCTGACCTGCCCAGCCGCTCCAGCCGGATTTGCGCACGGCCTCTGCAAAGTCTTTGCGGAACGCGTCGATGCTGCCCCCGCCCACTGATTTGTCGACGGCTTTGCGCAGGTCGGCCAAGAGGTCGGCCTTTTGTGCGCCTGCGACGTAAAAGGCTTTGTCGTTGGCGCGGGTTTTGATGTCGTCCCAGCGCTCCGAGGGCAGATTTAGCTTGGCGCGTAAAAAGTCGATTTGCTGCTGAAATTGCTGGCGCAGGCCGTCTAGTTCGTCGGCTGTGAGGGGGGTGGTTGCCGCAGGCATTAGCTTGCCTCGGCCTTACTGGTTTGATTGGACTCTGTGGTTACTGCGTCTAGGCCTGCGAGCTCGGCTGCGGCGAAGGCCAGTGCCATAATCTGCTGGAGCTGCTCTGTGGGCAGATCACCGTAGGCCGCCAGCAAGCGGTCACTTAAAGCGGTGGGGCTGGGCGCTGCGTTGACCATGGCCGCAATAGTGCTCATCCAATTGGCCAATACGGCATTCCCTGCACTGGCCATGTTGTCGGCTATAGGGTTGGTAGGGATGGCTACTGGGCTTGTCTCGGCAAAACTTGCACTCTGACCAGCAGCTGGAACACCCGACGCACTAGGCACAGGTGGCACAGGTAGAACTGATGGCACAGGCGTGGGCGCAAGCTCCCAGCCAGTACCGTATTTTTCTCGAACAGAATCAAGACTTGGTTTAAAGCCTAGGCTGGCGACGTTGACATCGGTTTGGCTGGCGGCAAGCAGGTCTTCGGGTTTTTTTATGATGCGGCTGACCAAGCAGGGGGTTAGGCCGTTGAGCTCGCAGAACCATTTGATGAGGGTGCTGTTGAGGGTGTCGCTCAATAGATCGGCATCGGCTTGAACCAAGTCTAGGCGCACGTCTTCGCGCTCGTTGGCGCTGGCTGCGGTGGCACCTGTGGCTTTGCCGGGCTCTTGGCTTAGGATTACTTCTTGTATCCAGCCATCCATATAAGCGCACAGCTCGTGCTGGGTGCTGATGGTGCCGCTGATTTTGCTCTCTAGGAGCTCGATTTGCACGCCTTCGGGGGTCATCAGCACGCCGTCGTTGCTCATGGCTTGGAGTGCACTAAAGAGTGTGCCTTTTTCTTTGTTGCTTGCGCCGTTGGGGTGCTTGCCCCATGGGGTGGGCGAGCCGAAGCGGTCGTTGAGTTTGTTCCAGCTGACGATGCCTTTGCGCTTGAAAAATACCGGCCAATACAGTTGCAGCCCTAGGCCTGTGCCATAGGGGTTGTCGTCTTCGGGGTTAAAGCGGTGGACGATGAATTTTTTGGGTGGGAGCTGCTCGCCTGATAGCATGTTTTGTGCCGTTAAGAGGCGCAGCTCGGGGGCTAGATTAGGGTCGGTTTGCACATAGACAAAGCGGCGCTGGGCACGCTTGACGATGCGCTCTGGGGTGATTAAATTGTCGCGTTCTGTCCAGACGATTTCTGCGGGGACAAAGCCTGTGATCAAAGCGTCCAGCAGCTCGCTGCACACTTTGTCGAACATAATGCGTTTGAGCATGTCGTGCACCACGGCGGCATCGGCTTGGCCTTGGGCGCCGTCGTCGACTGGGTCTACCTGGTAGGGGCGGCTGATGAGGGCTAGTTTGCGCTTTTGCAGGCCGCTGAAGACTTTGCCGTCGCGTTTGAGGTCTCGGTACAGCTCGTGGGCATTGCCACTGTTGCCGCGCTCTAAGAGCAAGGGGTCGTTGGTGCGCAGCACGCCGTTAAACAGGGTTTCAAAGGGGTCGCGCAGTCGGTTGGCCACCTCGGTGTTGAGCTCGGGGCTGGACTGGGCTGCGGCGCTGGCGGCCTTGGTTTGGCGGCGTGTTTCTAATGATGATGTGGCCATTACATAAATCCTTGGGCATCGCTGCCGCGTGGTTGGCCGCTGGAGCGGAATTCGATGGGGGCACTGGGGCTGCTGGCTGCTTGCATGGCCAGAGCCAATGCCCAAAAGTGGTCGGCATGGCCGTCGGCGGTGCTCTCGGCGGTGAAGCGGACGTTGCCTGTGGCGGTGACCTGTTTGGTCACCGCTCGCAAATCGGCACGAATCTTTGGGTCGTAGGGGATGCGCAGCTTTTTGTCTTCAAACGCGCCGCGCACGGGGTAGGCCATGGCTTCTTTGCTGCGCTGGGTGAAGGTGATGGCCTCCACGCGGAATTCGCCAAATTTGTCTTGTGCATCGTCTGCCCAGCCTATGCCTAGGCCTGTGGCATCAATGCAGGTGCGGTCTGCGCGCTCTATCCATGGCCAGATGATTTTCTCTTGGTCACCCTTGCGCATATTTTGCATGCACTCGATGTGGCGGGTGTAGAGGGTGTCTCCGAGTTTTTCAAACACCCAGAGCACGGTTAAGTCTTTTTTGCGGCCTATGTCGATGCCTGCGAATAGGCGGAGCTGTGTGCTGCTGCTCGCCTGTGTATCCAGTGTTTGCCACTCAGTGCCTCCGGGGTATTCGCAGCCTGCGATTAGGTCGTATTCTAAAAATGCCGCATCGTCGTCGCCCGGGTTGCACATGTACTCTTGCTGAAAGCTTTCCTCGTCGGCGCAGCCGCTGCGCGTGAAGTCAAAGTAGGCCGCTTCGTCCATGGCTTGGCGCTGGTCGTCGGCGGGCAGCATTTGCTGGAGCTTGGCCAAAAAGCCTTGGTCTAGCGCGTCTTGGAGGGTGATGCGGTGCAGGCTGATGCCCTTGGGGTTGGCGTGTTCGCGCACCTCGCGCACCAGCTGGTTAAAAAAGTTGTGGCTGCCACGGTGGGTGCTGATGATTTCCATAGCACCACCCCAGGTGATGCCGGGGTAGGCAATCGACCAGAGCTTGCGCGGATCAGGGTGCAAGGCAAATTCGTCTAGCACGCGGCCGCCGCGCTTGCCTGCTTGGGCATCGGGGTTGGAGCTCATGCTGTGGATGCGCTTGCCGCTGTCGAACTGCAAGACATAGGCGGTGAGGCGGTCTTTTTCGTTGATGACTTGTTCGCCCAAATCTTTGGCGGCTAGGTGCATCAGGCCTGCCCACATTTTGCAGTCTTCAATGAACAGTCTGGCTTGCAAATCGTCTCGGGAGCTGACCCATTGGTCGAACCGTGCGCCCTGCGCTGCGGTGCGCTCTGCGCAGGCGTAGGCGCTGGCCCAGCTTAGGCCAATTTGGCGGGATTTTTCCATAAGCTTTAAACGGCTGGTGTCTTTGATCCACGCGCTTTGAAAGGGCAGGAAAATGCCCTCTGATGCGGGGACGACCAGCGCCTTGCCTTTGGGTTTGCTCATGTGATGCCCAGCGCCTCGCGGATGGCGCGTTTGGTTTCCTCAGTCACCCCGCCTTTTGTGCCCATGGCATCTAGCTTGGCACGCTGCTCGGCCAGCACGGTGGCACGCACCTCGGCCTCCACCTTGGCTTGGTATTGCTTGAGCTGCACACTGCTGCGGGTGAGCGATGCGATGGAGCGGGCAGCCTCGGCCAGCAGGGTGATGCGCTCTGCTTGGTCTACCTCTGGGTCACTCGCATCTTGCAGCGCCATCATGCTGTCAAACAGCTCTTGTTGTGTGACGGCGATTAGGCCTGCGCTTTGTTTGCCAAAGTTGTCGCCTGCGTTGGCATAGATGGACTCGGTGGCTTGGCTGAAGGCTTTAACGGCTATGAGGCGGCGCTCTATCTTGGGGCCATAGCGCTGCAAGGCCGCGCGGCTGGGCAGCTCGCCCGCGTCTTGGTGGGCGGGGAACTGCTGGCGGATGTTGGCCAGCATTTCATCAAGCGTGTAGCGGCCTTCGGCCATGAGGCCTTCGATGTAGATTTTGACATCGGCGGGGAGCTTGGAGATGGCGGATTTGCGGCCCATGGTTGTGCCCCTAGCCGTCGATGGGCGGCAGCGTGATGCCAGGGTCGCACTCCACGCTGCGCTCTATCACATCAATACCATAGCGCTCGATTTTGGCGAAGGTTTGGCCCATGGGATTGGTGTGGCTGCTGATGAGTTCGCGGCTTTTTAAATAGTCAAGCTCGCGCAGCACCTCTAGGTCGGTGACATCGGGAAAAACGGCTGCCACCACGCTGCGCAGCATGTAGGCTTGCGCCTGCATGGGGCGGGCGGTGTTGAGTGTCATGAGCAGCAGGTAGCGCACCGTTTGGTGGCGGGCGCTGTCGATGGTTGCCTTAAGTTGGTTAGGTGTCATGTTTGTTGCTCCGCAGGAGGATGTTTTCAAAACGCATGGCCATGGTGTCTAGCTTGGCCATGATGGTGGCGATGGCTTGCACGTAGTCTTCGCGCCGCACATAGTGCACGGGCAAATCGGCCTTGAGGTTGAGTAGCTCGCGCTCGATGCGCTGCCATTGGTCACGCTCGGCTTGGCTGGCGTTCTCTAGGCGGCTTAGGCGGTTGCTGAGCTGGGTTTGGTAGACTTCACTGGCCGTGTCTTGGGCGCTGAAGCGATCGTCCATGCGGCGCAGCACTTGGTCTAAAAGCAGCTTGCCCGCGCCTGCTAGGCCGCCTAAAAAGGCGATGCCAAGGAGTATGAATTGCCAGAGTTCGAGTTGGAGAGTCATGGTGCGCTTTTTTGCTGCTGGTGAATGAAGTCGATCAGGCTTTGGTGTGCAAGCCGGTTGGCGGCGCAGATTTCTGCATTGGCAATGTGGTTGTCCCACGCGGAGTCGAGGCTGAGGCTGGTGCCAGCAGCACAGGCGGGCGCGGTGGGGTCAGCAGCGCCGCAGGAATGGGTGGGTTGGTCAATACCTGTGAGGGCGCTGTTCCACATCCAGACAGCCCCAGCAGTAAGGGCAATGCCAGTGTCGTCAGCAGGCTCTTGTGTAGGCTGCCCGTGTGGCTGCGCCAGCGGCTGCTCGGGGCTGCTTGTGTCAGGCTGCGTGCGAACAGTGCCACCACTATTGCAAACAACAAGGCCTGCGCGAGGTGTAACCAAAGGGGTATTGCGGCGTAAAACATTGAACTTCTCCGTTAGGGTTTGAAACTGGGTGGTGCGCTCGCGTTCGGCGGCTAAATAGGCGGCGGCGGCTTGCTCGCCTTGGCGCTGCTTTGCGTCGTATGCGTCGCGGGCTTGTTGGGCGGCTATGGCTTGCTTGGCGGCTTGTTTGGTGTTGGCCGATTGGCTGCCCGCGTTAAAGCCCATCACAAAGATGACTGAGAATGCGGCGATTGCAAAAACAATAGCAAAAAAGATCTCTTTTAAACGGCTCATGAACATGCTCCTGCGCCCCAAAGGGCTTTGACATAAATGGGCTCTAGGGTGCGCAAGATGCGCTGGGGGTAGCCACGGTTTTCAGTCCATGCGGCGCTACTTCGGCCTGCGTTCACCCGCTCTACATTGCCAAACCACACCAGCGGATTGAGCCCCTGCTTAGCGGCCAATGCTTTGTCGCGCTGCACCCAGCCTAGGCCGCCGTTGTATGCGGACAGGGTGAAGGCCATGCGCTGGCAGGCATTTGTGCCCTGCACGCGGCTGTGGATCCAATGGTTGTAGCCCACCAGGGCACGCAGCGCCCAAGTGGGGTTGGTGGGCTGGCAGGCGGCGGGTGACAGGCCGTTGATGGCGCACCACCAACTGGCGGTGGCGGGCATGAACTGGGCCATGCCGGCCGCTCCCACGTGGCTGAGGGCAGCTGGCCGCCAGCCGGACTCTTGGTGGAGCTGGGCGGCAAAGGTAGCGATGGGGGCAGACAGGCCCCACGCGGCGTGCGCTGCGCGGGTGAGCTCGCGCTTGTGCTGCGCAGCGGCTGCTGGAATGGATTGGGCGTGGGCAGGCCTCTGCACGCAGGTGCTGAGCACAGCGCCTGCTATGACGATAGCAATCAAGCCCAGCATGTAGTGGGCGCAATAATAACGAGGGGAAGTGCCAGCTAGACGGCGCATGCTATGCCCCCAAGCCCATGGCCAGCATGGCGGCGGCTACGATGATGGCGCGGCGCAGCATGCAAACTCCCATGAGGCGCAGCAGCACGTCGTCGGGCTTGCACTCTAGGCTGATGCGATTGGCTATGTGTGGGTTGCCCGCATCGTCGTAGTCGGTGTCGTCAAAAGGCTCAAGGGCTAGGAAAACGTCAGGCCGCGCATAGGGGAACAGGCTGCGGTCTAGCCAGTAGCCTGCTACGGCGGCTAGCGCTACTAGGCTGAGCTTGTACAGGCTAACGGGCAGCTGCTGGGGGGCTAGCAGGTAAACGGCTACGAATAGGCCGATGGCTATGAGCAGCCAGTCGGCCATGCGGCCATGGCGCGAATGGGGGGAATGAAAAGCCGCGCTGGATGCGGGGATGGGTGGGGGGCTGGGTGGGGTGTGTTGCTTGGTCATGCGGCAACTATGCCGCGCGCGCGCGAGGGGGAGTAAGTAAAGTGTTTGAATTAGTGCTGAGGGCGGCGATGGGGTGCAATGGCGGTTTTAGGAGCTTTCATGAAGCCTGAACCATTGTTTGAAACTGCGCGGCTGCTGAGCCGCACCTATGAGCGCGTTAGGCTTCGCCCGGTGGGCGCTATGGGTTGGCCGGAGGCGCGGCGCGTGTGCGCAGATCTGCTAGCTGCGATTGCCAGCGTGCCCACGCCTGGGGCAGCTGCAAAGCGGGGGGAATTTGGGCGGCTAGGTGGTCTAGGGCCGAATCGTATTCCTCGGCCAGATCGGCCAGAGCCGCCGGATCTATGCGGCGCAGCAGCGCCTCCAACAAAGCCTCTACGGCCATTGCCCGGTTTAGGTGCTGCGTTTGCGCAGATCGCAGATCATTGATGGCGGCAATGATTTGGGCTTGGGTATCGCTCATGGTGTGTGCACTATTTGTTGTAATTGTCGCAAGCCGTTTTGTCAGACTCTGGGTCACCATTGAGTCGGGTTGCGCCTTGGCTTAGGTAGTATTGCGCGGCCGCATAAGCTGCTTTTTTATCGTTGTTGAATAGCGCTAGTATTTGCGGGCAGGTGATGGTCGCGTTGTCAACTGCCGGATAGGTGGCCAGCACAGCAGGCTCAGCGATGCCGCAAACCTGTGCACTGCCAAAGCATGTGCCCGCGTTGCCCCCACCGCCACCGCAGGCCGATGCACCAAGAAGCACCAGCACATAAATTAATGTGCGCACCACGTTTATTTGGCCGCCAATTTGGCCGTGGCTTCGATGGCTTGTTTGCCAAATTCGTCGGCTTTGTCGAAGTTGAGTAGCAGGGCTTTGTGACGCTCTGGTAACTGTGCGTAGGCCATCGCTGCAATAGCGTTGGCTTTGGATTGCTTAACTCCCTCGAAATCATTGACATGATCTGGCAGCAAGTCTGCCGCGCGATTGAGCAGCGCAATCTTGGCATGGCCTGTTGCGCTGATGCCCGTTAACACGGCCAACACATCGATATTTAATTCAGGCCTTTTATGCGCTAGTGCATAGAGCTTTTCTTCGGGAAATACATCCCTAGCTCTACGTGCGCTAAAGGCTTTTTCCGAGAGCCCTAATAGCTCCGCGACCTCCTTATTTGAAGGTAAGCCAGCTTGCTCTTTTAGTCGTAAGAGACACGCGTCAAATTTATTTTTCATGGGGCTTGCATTTCTACAAAAGTGGAGTTAAACTACATTTAGAGAATTTAATTTACTTTCCATACGCCCAAATAAAGGAGCCACAAGTGACCCCCAGTCAAGTTAAAGCCAAATTTTCTGAGTTGGGTATTCCCGTCTCAGAGTGGGCTGAAAAACACAATTTTCCCAGAGACGCAGTTTACCGCGTATTGAACGGCTACACGCCATGCAAACGCGGGCAGTCGCATGCGATCGCAGTCAAGCTCGGCATAAAACCACAACCCAGAGGCAACGCCATATGAACAACAACCACTACTCAGAGTTAGGACCGGTGACCAACCGCGAATACTTAATAAAAATTGGGCGAATCACACCGCCATTAGACATGCACGAAAAAAATAGACCCATCACACCAGCACAGCTTAAAGCCAAATTCAGAAGCGAGGGCAAGACATTCAAGGATTTTGCCACGAAACACGGCTACCCGTATGTGGAAGTGGTGCGCGTGGTGAACGGCTTGAACAAAGCACGCCGCGGCCAAGGCCACGAAATTGCTGTGAAGCTAGGCTTGAAAGAAGCTGAGGTGGCAGGATGAACGAGTCAAACAACTTTGCCGAACCCCAGTTGCCGCAGCCCTTGGTGTTGGCCGACACCCGCGTGCGCCAAGATGCGCTGGGGCGCTATTGCTTGAATGACTTGCATAAGGCTGCTGTGGCGCAGGGCGCTAATGTTCGTTCAACAGAGCCGAATCGGTTCTTTCGATCATCTAGAGTGCACCAACTACGCGATCTTTTAGAAAAAGAAACTACGCCAAATTGGCGTAGTTTGGGGGTAGTGGAAACTACGGAGATTCCCCGTAGTTTGAGTGGAATGAAAACTACGCCAATTTGGGGTAGTTTAGATGCCACAGAAACTACGCCAATTCCCCGTAGTTTGGTTGAGCCGGTATCCACCGTGGAAGGACGCGAGGGCGGCACATATGTTTGTATCCAACTGGTGATTGCCTACGGGCAGTTTGTCAGCGCAGCCTTCGACCTGAAGGTGATTAATACTTTTTTGGCTGTGGTGCACAAAGAAGAGACCATGCCGCGTATTCAAAGCGCAAAGTTTTGGAACATGTTGCGCCCACACTGGGATGAGATTGCAAGGCTGGCGCTAGCTGGACTGCGCAACAAGCTGATTGCCCAGCAGGTGCAGCGCTCTGCGGCGAGCGTGGGGGCTTGCCTGCGGCGCATGTATGACGTGGGCTATCTTAACCCTGTGCATGTGTACACCGCCCGCCTGAAGCCGAGCACGGCGGCACGCTGGGCTTTGCAAAAACCTGTGGCCGCGCAATGGGGCATGCCAGTGGGCGCACCGCAGCGCGTGGCGCAAGCGGCGTTTGACTTTGCGGGGGTGGTATGAGCAGCTTCACCCTAAGCCCCCCCGCCGTCCCCGATTACGCCACCTGTAAAGACTATTGGCTGCGCATGGCCGCGCTGCTAGAGAAGGCTGGCAATGCGCAGGAGCTGGCCGCTGCGCTGCTGGCGGACACGGCTGCGCCCTACCACTCGTTTGATGCTTATTGGATCAGCGTGTCGGCCAGAGACATGGGCGATGCGCTGGGCGAGTTGGTATTGGACGCAGTGCGTAGAGAGCGCGATGCTGCCAAGTGGGGGGCGGCATGAGCAAAACCACGGACAAAGCCAACACGCTGTCGCCACCCATGCGCAAGACCTGTGAGTTGTTTCGCCTGCTGGCAGGCCACGAAATTCAAGGGCTTGCACCTGGCGAGATTGCCAAGGCGCTGGGCGTGGGCGCACCTTGGGTGAGCGTGAACTTGCCTGCACTGGCTGGCACGGGCTTTGTGGAGCGGGTGGGCGATACCAACCGCTGGCGGCTGGGCGTGGCCTTTGTGCGCATAGCCCACACCGTGTTTACAGCCAACGCTGCTGCCAAGGCGCAGCTTGAGGAACGCATGGCACGGATTGCTACGCCGCTTTGAACTGAACCTATTTTTTAACCTAACTGAAAGAACACTATGCCAAGAAAAGCAACACCCGCAGGGGAATTTAAAGAGTCAAAGCTCAATGAATTGGCGGTGCAGCAGGGCCAGGATGCGCTGCAAGCCGTGGCCTTTGAAAACACCCAAAGCGCGGGGCTGACTAATGCGCAGGCGGATGATGTATTTGCCTCGGGCGCAGATATTGGCAGGCTGGAAGCGATGAACTTTATGCTGACCGTCAGCGAAGGCGCGATCCTGTCGATTTACGAAAATGTAAAGAAATCAAAGGCTTATCTGCATTTGCGCAATCCTGAAAGTGCTGACGGTCAGCATTTTGAGTCTCTGGATGACTTTTGCCGTGTCAAGTTGGGCAAGTCCTATGCGCGGATGCGTGAACTGCTCGCCAACAAGAACACAGTCGGCTTCGCCGCCTTTGAGCAAGCTGGCCGCATCGGCCTTCAGCAGCGTGATTTCAACGCGATCAAGTCGCTGCCCGCGCCCGACAAAGAGCTGGTGCGCCGCGCCATTGAGGATGCGAGCAGCCGCGAAGAGGTGTTGGAGCTGATGCAGGAGCTGGCCAGTAATGCGGCGGCGGCGCAGCAGCAGCTGGCTGGCGAGCTTGAGGATGCGGCAAAAGAACTAACTGCCGCCGAACAGGTAGCGACTGTTAAAGGCCAAACGATTGACAAGCTGCGCAGGCAGCTAAACGTGATACAGGCTGAAAAGCCTGCCGAGCGGTGGCTTACGCTGCAAAAAGAAGCTACGGCGCTGATGAATGATGCGCTGGGCTGCATACACGGGCAGCTACGTGCAGCACTGAAGGCCATTGATGCGCATGCCAAGGAGCTGCCTGATGAGAACTGCGAACTGTTTATGGCGGGCTTGGTGGGGCAGGTGCAAATGTATGTGACCGAGCTGCGCAACCAATTTAATTTGCCAGATTTAAGCACGGCAGCGGACTTGCAGGCAGCGGCTGAGATAGCGCAGTGGGCACCCAAGAAAGGCGCTGTATGAAAAAACTCACAGCGCTGGGATGTGCCGATAAAGCGATATTGGAATTAATAGCTTTTGAAGAGGCTTGTGAGTTTGCCAAGGTCAAGCTTTTAAAAGAAATTGATGGGCAGATAGATGGCCTGCTTTTGTGCCATTTGATGGGACAGGGTCCTTCGGGACGTGGGGGCAAGTGTGCAGGTGCGATTCTTCACAACATGAGGGGTGCTGCGCGAACGCTGGGACTCTGTGAATTGGCAATGCAGCCGCCATCAAAAGATGCGCCCGTGCAACTTTCAAGAGTGCGTGCAGCCTATGCGAAATGCTTTCTTGCGATGGCTAGTAGCCTTCATATCGTTGCCAAGATTTAAACCATGAGCCTTAACCCTGCCACTACCCAACGCTTGGTGCACATAGCCAGCGCAGCGGCTGTTGCGCCTAGCGGTGGCAAGCAGGCGATTTATACCCAAGCGTGCGCGGAGCTGGGCATAAGCCTTGCCACCTTGCACCGCTACCTGACAAAGGTGACCGTGAAACCTAACCGCAAACAACGCTCCGACGCTGGCGATGTGTGGGCAGACCGCGAGGAATGCATTACCCTGAGCGCCCTGCTGATGACCAGCCAACGCAAAACGGGCAAACGCCTGCTGTCGATTACCCAAGCAGTAGACACGGCGCGGGCGAATGGCGTGGTGCGGCTTGAGCGCACCTGCCCTGAGACGGGGGAGCTGCTGCGCCTGAGCGACAGCGCCATAGCCCGCGCACTGCGCCACTACAGCCTGCACCCCGACCAGCTGAACCGCCCAGCACCAGCGCAGGCGCTGAAAAGCTTGCACCCGAACCATGTGTGGCAGATTGATGCCAGCCTGTGTGTGTTGTATTACCTGAACGCCCGCACGGAGAAGGAGGCTGGCTTGCAGGTGATGGACCACAGGGAGTTTTATAAAAACAAGCCCGCTAACCTCAAACGCATAGAGGCCGACCGCGTGTGGAGCTATGAGTGCACCGACCATTGCAGCGGCGCGATTATGGTGCACTATGTGATGGGTGCTGAAAGCGGCACGAACTTGGCCGAGAGCTTTATAGGCTTTGTGCAAAAGCGCGAGGGTGACCCTGTGCATGGCGTGCCGCTGGTGCTGATGCTGGACAAGGGCAGCGCCAACACGGCGGGTTTGTTTGCCAACCTTGCACGGCGGCTGGTGATTACGGTGATACCGCACGCGGCAGGCAATGCGCGGGCGACTGGGCAGGTGGAGAATGCCCGCAACATCATTGAGCGCAGCTTTGAGAGCCGCTTGCGCTTGCAGCCAGTGGCCGACTTGGCCGAGCTGAACGCCAGAGCGCAGCAGTGGGCACGCTGGTACAACAGCACGCAGGTGCACAGCCGCCACGGACGCACGCGCTTTGACATGTGGATGACGGTGCAGCAAGAGCAGCTGCGCATAGCGCCCCCGCCCGAAGTGTGCAAAGAGCTGCTGACGCAAACGCCTGAGACGCGTGGCGTGAGCGACTTTTTGACCGTGAAGTTTAAAGGCGCTGAATACGACGTGCGCGATGTGCCTGGTGTGATGGTGGGCGAGAAGCTGCACATTACCACCAACCCCTACCAAGCAGATGCGGTGCTGGTGCTGCTTAAAGACGCAGACGGGCATGAGGTGCTGCATAACGCACCGCTGGTGCGGCGCGATGACCATGGCTTTAGGGATGGGGCGAATGTGATTGGCGAGGACTTTGGCGCAATGCGTGACACCCAGCTGGAGACCAACCGCAAGCTGGTGCAGCGCACGGCCTATGAGGCGGGCACAGACGACGAAGCCGAGGCCAAGCGCCGCGCGGGCGTGGTGCCCTTTGGTGGGCGGATTGACCCCTACAAGGTGATTGAACAAACGCCTGAGCGCACGTTTATGCCCAAGCGGGGTGAAGACTTGGTGCCTGCTGTGACGACTAGCCGTATGGCTGCGCCTGAGCGCCACTTGAGCGGCTTTGAGCTGGCCACCGCGCTGGCTGGGCTGGGCTTGGCCATGACGCGGGAGCGCAATGCGCAGGTGGCGGCATGGTATCCGCAGGGGGTGCCTGAGAGTGCGCTGGCGGGGCTGCAAGCGCGGCTAAACGTGCGGGCTGGCTTGCGGCTGGTGAATGGTGCGAATAACAACAATGGAGGTGGCCTATGAGCCCAAGTATGAGCCTGACTATGAATCCCACGACAAGCCCGCTGGCGGCGCTGCTGGCGGCGCTGGAGCTGCCGCAGAGCCTGCTGGTGAAGCACCTGAAGATATCGCGCTCTGGCGTGAGCCGTATGGTGCAAAGCGGGCTGTGGCCAGCACGGGGGGGCGCTGCGGTGCGCACGGCGGTGCTGGGGCTGCTGCGGGCGCATGGGGCAAAGCCCGCGCAGCTGGCGGCGCTGGAGCCTATAAAAAAGTTGGCCTCGCCTAGTGACGAGGTGCACAGCACCGTGTTAACCGGTGAATGCACGCACGCCGCTGGCGAGGCTGCCCCGTCGATTGAAACCCCAACCAAAACCTTGACTGATTTAACTGAGAACCGAAAGGAAGATGCTATGTTACTGCAAAACGAAACCTTGAGCCCTGATGCGCGGGCGCACTTTGGGCTGCGTGCCGACCCGTTTAGAAACGATGTGCAAAGCAGTGCCGATGTGTTTCAAACGCCGAGCGTGCGCTATGTGCAGGCCGCGCTGATGGATGCGGCTAAAAACAGCGGCTTTGTGGCCGTGACGGGGGAGAGCGGCGCGGGCAAGAGCACGCTTGCCGAAGACCTAGAGGAGCGCCTGAGGCCAGAGGCGGGCAAACACAGCGATGTGCTGGTGGTGCGCCCCTATGTGCTGGCGATGGAGGCCAACGACACCAAGGGCAAGACGCTGAAAAGCAGCCACATTGCCGAGGCGATAGCCTATGCGCTAGACCCGAACCTGACGATGCGCAGCAGCCCGCAAGCCCGCTTTGCGCAGGTGCACCAGCTGCTGATTGCCAGCCACCGCGCCAAGCGCAAGATACTGCTGCTGATTGAAGAGGCGCACTGCCTGCCCACGGCTACGCTCAAGCACCTCAAGCGTTTTTTGGAGCTCAAGGATGGCATGAAGCGGCTGCTGGGGGTGGCGCTGGTGGCGCAGCCGGAGCTGCGCAATTTGCTGAACAGCAACAAAGCTGAGGCGCGGGAGGTGATGCAGCGCTGCGAGATGATTACCCTGGCCCCGCTGGACAATGAACTGGAGGGCTACCTGGCGCACAAGTTTGCCCGCTGCGGCCTGAAGATGGAGGGCGTGTTTGCGGCTGATGCGATGGACGCGATGCGGGCGCGGCTGGTGCACCTGCCGCGCGACGGCAAACCCAGCGATGCGCAAAGCCAGTGTTACCCGCTGGTGGTGAACAACCTGGTGGCGCGGGCGATGAACGCGGCGGCGAAGGCGGGCTGGCCTACGGTGGATGCACAGGTGGTGGCCAAATGCTGAACGCTGTCCAACCCTACCACAGACATGCGCAGCATTATGTGCCTGCGGCTGACACGCCAGAGTGCAGCAGCGCAACCCGCATGGGCAAAGCCCTAGCCCGCGCCATCTCCTTCACGTTGCAGTTTGGCCTGATGGTGGTGGGCGCGGTGGCCATTGCCATGTGGACTTACCAAGGAGCTATAGCATGATCAACATACAAAGCCGCGACCACGCAGGCGTGTGCCAGCACCCGACCAAGGCTTGCCTGCCGCACACCGTGTGTGCACACAAGAGCTATGCCATACCCGTGCTGGCCATTGACTTGTTGCCAGCGGCTGCGCCCGCTGGGTTTTGGTCGCAAGCAGAGCCCCTGCCAGAGCCCGATTATTTGCTGTACATGACTTGGAAAGACTGGGTGGGTGGGGTGTTGATCATGATGGTGCTTGGCTTTATTTATGGGGTGACCAAATGAGAGGCCACTTGCAAAAAGCCGTGCTGCACCAGCTGCACAAGCACCAGCATCTGAATACCCGAGACCTAGTGGCAATGACGGGAAGCTTTGTCACCACGGTGCGCGAGACACTGGCCAGACTGCACAGGAGCGGGCTGCTGGAGCAAAGCAAAGCTGCCGACCGCACCAACCTTTACAGCCTGTCTGAAAAAGGCAAAAACACGGTCATCGCTGAGCAGCTGTGACCCGAACCATTTGATAACTGGAGTAAAAAAATGAGTCTAGAAAAAATTACCGCCTTGACAAAAAACTATGCCGATGAGCGCAACACACTAATTGCGCTGGCCGATGCTTTGCAGCAAGAGTTTGATGCATCGATTAAAAAACATGCGTATGACATTCGCATCACCAGCGAGCGACTGCTGACTAAGCAAGAGATATTGGACGATGCCATCAAGGCCAACCCCAACTTGTTCCCTGCTGGCAAAAAGAGCATGGTGATTGCAGGCATCAAGGTGGGCTACCAAATGGGCAAAGACCGCATCGACGTGCCAGAGGAACAAGAGGCCGAAACAATTGAACTTCTTAAAGATCTGATTAAGCAAAGCACGCGCTTGCAGGATATGGCCGGACTTGAGCGCCAAAGCAATGCGCTCAAAGTGGTGGAGTGTTTGGCTGACGCAGGCCTGAAAAAGCTCACACACGAAGAGCTTACGCACATCAAGCTGGCATGGACAACCGCAGCCGAAAGCACCCTGATCAAGCCCGCCGAAGAGGCGGCTTACACAGCCGTCAAAGCGGCCATAGCCACGGCCATGAAGGCCACCAAAGACGCACCGTAACCACAACCGAAAAGGCGCATACCATGACCGCAAAAAACATGCATCTAGCGCTTGATGCGCAGATTATCAAACGCAAAACAGGCAGCGCAGTGACCGCCCGCTACCTCTTGGCCGATGTGGCCAAGGCCGTGCACACAGAGTTGCAAGCAAGTGGCACAGTCGTGCTACCAGGCATAGGCACGATCACCGTGCAGCACAACCCGATTAGCGGTGGGCGCGACCCATTAAGTGGCGCAAAAATTCAGCGGCCAGGCTTTAAGACGCTGAAGTTTATAGCTGCCAAGCAGCTCAAGGAGGCTCTGTGAAAAAAGCCGACATCACCCAAGCGCTGGCCGAACAGGCTGCGAATTATTTATCAGACGCATGTGTACTAAGCAATCACGCTCCCAATGTTCCTGACCAAACCGCAGACTACGAAGAATTTGCCGCGTTAGAACGTTACCAAGCCGGTGTCAAACTCGCCGCCATCAACCACATCAACGGCGTAAGCCCCACCCAAGAGTAAAAATTATGACCAAGATTTATAAACCATATGCCGGCAGCGTGGCGCAACGCGCCATTGCCTATTTCGATGCGAACCCAGACGCGCAATTATCGTCTGAGCAACTTGCCGATGCACTTGGCTCACCACGTGTATCCATATCTACAAGCATGCGCCCCGTGTGCGCAGCGGGACTCATTTGCAGCGAAAGGGTGGGCTATGAATATGTATGGAGCAAGGCGCAAACCGCAGCGCAGGACGATGGCGGCGCTATTGAGGAGGCCATTGAAGATGGCGCAGCAGAGCCCGTGTTTATGGTGGGCATCTACAGCGACGGTGACATCAGCATTACTGGTGCGCGTGCCATAGAAGACGGCATCATGCTAGACCGCGCCCAAGCAGCTCGGCTTGTCAAAGTGATTATGCACACCCACGGCTATTTTGAGGCGCTAGGCCTAGAGACACTGCCCGCTTGTGCTGCACCCGCAGCAAGCCAATCGCAGCAGGAGTAAGGCATGCATCTTCAATCATTCGACAAACTGGCACAAAGCGCCTACCACGCCTACTGCAAAGCCGCTGGCGGCCAGACCTTTGACGGCAAGCCCCTGCCCACCTACGCGCAGCTCGGCGCAGAGCGCCAAACCTGCTGGGTGGCCGCTGCCCAACAGGTGGCTGCTGAAGTGGCTGCGCTTCACTAGGAGCGGCCATGTTTGAAAGGTGCTATGATTTCTCTGTCACGTCAAAAAAAGGCGTGATCGGGTTTGACAGCCTGATCGACAGCGGCACTCAGCCGCAGCCCCGCACAGGTATGCGGCTTTTTTGTTCGTGCCCCTTTTTGGCGGCTCGGATGGGAGGGCGCAAGCCCTGCTGGTTTAGCTCCGCTGTCGCCAGTCTGTCAACCCGTTCGAGCCGCCGCCCCTGTTTGACAGCAGGTGCGTTGGTTATTCAACCGACAGACAGGAGCACTTCTATGACACGACGGACATTGGCCAGCTTTATTGCTTTGCCAGAAGACACCCACAACAAAATATTGCAGGCACGCGAGGCGCTGCATGCGCTGGCCTGCATGGCCACCGAAATAGGCGAGAAGGCGATGGGCCACCACAGCAAAGACGGCTACCTGCACGTGCCGGCTGTGGATATGGGCAGCTTGCTGCTGTGCATACACGACAGCATGGACACGGTGGGGGCGCAGAGCGTGCCCGCGCTGGTGAAGCTTTTTGCCAAACAAACTGGAGAACACGCATGAAAACCGAACTGATTGAATTTCAAGGCGCAAAAATTGTGGCGCTGCATGAGCACGATGGCATTTATCTGGCGCTTAGGCCGATTGCGGAGGCAATAGGTTTGTCTTGGCAAGGGCAGCTAGAGCGTACCAAACGCGATCCGGTGCTGGCATCAGTTGTACGTGTCATACGTACAACTGGATCGGACGATAAAAACTACGAAATGATTTGTTTACCGCTCGACATGCTCAATGGCTGGCTGTTTGGCGTTGACGCAAATCGCGTTAAGCCAGAGCTTAAGCAAACGATGATGGCCTACCAACGCGAATGCTACCGAGCCCTCAACACACACTTCAATACCAAGGCACTGGCGCAAAACGAGGTGTATTGGTTTGCACGCCGCCCGCGCTGGGCGTTTATACGGCGGCTGGCGCTGGAGGGCTGGCCGTATCGGGCGATTGCTAAATTGTTTGACCCGCGATTAGGCTCGGGCAGCATTGCCAACAGTGTGCAGGCGATGGTGACGCGCGGGCTGATTCACCCGCACCAGCTGGCGCAGGCGCAGCACGGGGTGTCGCGCTTGGCCGCGCAGCGGCGCGTGGCTGGCTTTGGCACGGCGCAACTGGCATTGTTTGCTTAACGACAAACTAGAAGCAGGAATTCCTGCTTCTAACTTTTTAGCCAAAACGGATACCACTATGAAACAACAAACCATCGAAGGCTACGCCGTAGTAGCTACCGACTTGACCAAGCTGACTGTGAGCTATGACCTCGCTGCGGAGTTCAAGCCATGACGCAAACCCGCCTAGGCAGCCTCATAGAAGCCCTGATCAATGTGGCCATTGGCTTCGCCATCAACTTCGTAGCCAACCTGGTGATCCTGCCCTTGATCGGCTTTCACATCAGCCTTGGCCAAAACCTGTTCATTGGCGTGCTCTACACGCTGATCAGCGTCGCACGCAGCTACGTGGTGCGCCGCTGGTTTAACGCCTATTTAAGCCGCGCTGCGCGGGCGGCTGCACAGCGCTATGGAGCGCAAGCATGAACCACATCGCCGCCATCCACGTCATCCGCACCCAGCTCAAGTTAACTGACGACGATTACCGCTACCAGCTCAAGGTGGCCACCACCAGCGAGGCCTTGCCTGCTGGCAAAGACAGTTGCAAAGCCATGACTGCCACCGAGCTGGCCAAGGCGCGGGCGCACTTTGACCGGATGGCGCTAGCCAGTGGGTTGGTGGCTAAGCCCAAGGCTGCTGGGGCGGCTGCCTACACGGCCAAGCGGGCGGCGGGCAAGCGCAGCAGTGACGATGCGCAGGATGTGCGCTGGGGCAAGGCGCGGGCGCTGTGGGCGGCGCTGGCGACTGCGGGGGCGGTGCAGGCGGACACCGATGCGGCGCTGCTGGCCTATGTGCAGCGGCAGACCAAACTGCATGCTTGGCGCTTTTTGAATGGCTACCAGATTAATACTGTGCTGGAGAGCCTTAAACGCTGGCTGGCACGGGTGCAAGCTAATGGCGTAGGGGCTGGTGCGGGGGCTGCTGCCAATGCCTCCATGGCAGCGCAGGTTTGAGGTTTGCTTTAGCATTGCCCGCATAAATCAAGGAGGAACACGACATGCACAACGACATGCCAACCATGCAAGAGCTTGCGCCTGTGGCGGCGCTGCTAAGCCCTGAGCTGCCAGAGATATTGCGCGAGGCGGCTGAGGTGGTGTATTTGCAGCTGGTGGACGAGGCGGGGCTGGTGCTGACGATGGATGGGCAGGCTTTGCAGGGGGCAGCGCGGCTGGAGCGCTTGGCCCGGATTGCGCTGGCGCAGGTGCTGCGCCTTAGCAGCGTGATTGGCGGGGGGCAGGTGTATTGGCCGAAGGCGGTGGCCTACCACCTGAGCCCGCGCAATGCACAAATGTGTGCGGAGTTTAGGGGGGACTACAAGGTGTTGGCGCGCAAATACAAGCTGACCGACACGCAGGTGCGCAACATTGTGGATGGCTGGCAGGCAGCGCGCTTTGCGCAGCGGCAGGGGGACTTGCTGGCGGGGGTAGAGACAAAGGGCATTTAAGCCCCGCAAGGCGCGGGGTGCGGCGTTGCCCTGCAAAAACCAATTGGGATGGATTGGGACGGGGTGTGGCGGGTTTGTGGGGCGTTGGCAGGGGGCTGGCCAATTGCAAAACGCAAACGCCGGGCTTGGGTGGCTAAAAATGCCATGAGAAGCGCCTAAAAGAATTCAAACACTTTACTTATTGCCAAAGACTGATCCGCGCGACATTGCGGGCATGGCGAAAACAAGCACCCCCAACAACACCCTAGCAGCGCTGCCCGCGCAGATAGAAATATTTCGCGCTGGCCAGCACACGGACGACAGCGGCACGGTGCACAGCTTTAGCGCCGCCGACGTGGCGGGCATGGTGGCGGCTTATGACCCTGCACAGCGCGAAGCGCCGCTGACAGTGGGCCACCCTGCCCACAACCTGCCTGCTTATGGCTGGGTGAAAAAAATTGAACTGAATGCGGCGGGCAACTTGGCCATGACGACGCACCAGGTGCTGCCAGCATTTGCTGAGATGGTGGCCAGCGGCGCTTTTAAAAAACGCAGCGCCAGCTTTTACCCGCCTAAGCACCCGAACAACCCGAGCCCAGACGCATGGTATTTGCGGCATGTGGCATTTCTGGGTGCGCAGCCGCCTGCTATTGCAGGGCTGGCGGACTTTGCTGCTGGCAGCGCTGACGGCGCAGTGAACTTTTCAAGTGGCGATGGCTTGGCTGGGGTGCAAGCCTTGGCATCAAGCACGCCACCCCTTCTTCCCCCAACTTCTTCAACACCCGATTTAACTCAGGAGCAAAACGATATGACCGAAATTGAACAACTCAAGGCCGATATAGCTGCGGCAAAAGCCAAACAGGCCGAGACGGACGCGGCGCTGGCCTTAGCTAATACGGCGGCTACTGCGTCGGCCACACAGCTGGCGCAGTTTGCCGAGGCTGCCAAGGCCACGCGCACTGCGGGCTTTGTGGCTTTTGCCGAGGGCGTGAACGCTGCGGTGTTGCTGCCTAAAGACCGCCCGATGGCGGTGGCGGCGCTTGAGGCGCTGGCTGATGCGCAGCCTGTGAGCTTTGCCGAGGGCGGCAGCACCAAGACGGTAGCGCTAACCGAATGGCTCAAAACCCGGCTGGCCAGCGGCACGGCTGCCGTGAGCTTTGGGGAGCATGCGCCTGGTGGTGTGGGCTTTGCTGATGGCCAAGCAACTAAAGGCATGACAGAGGCCGAGATTGATGCCAAAGCGCGGGGCTATGCCGCGCACCACAAAGTGAGCTATGCCGAGGCCTTGACGGCTGTGGTGAGCTTTACGGCCTGAGCCCAACCCCTATTTTTTGAAGGACAACACACCATGATGACCGCTGCACAGGTTCGATTGAACCAAAGCCCGATTTTGACTAACCTGCTTTTGGGCATGGGGCAAGGCGAATATATTGCCGAGAGCCTTTTTCCGCGCTTGCCGCAGGCGCTGAGCTCGGTGATGCTGGCTAAGATGGGTAATGAGCGCTTTAAGCGCTACAACCTGCGCCGCGCCCCCGGCGCTGCCACCAAGCGGGTGGAAGTGAAGTATGAGGGCAAGACTTATGGCGTGGATCAATACTCGGTGGAGGTGCCGATTCCGCGTGAGTTGATTCGTGAGAGCGACGAGTCGCGCAGCTTGAATGTGGGCAACTACTTGGACATTAGCAACATTGCTATGGTGACTGCCAGTGGCATTTTGGCGCAAGACTATGAACTGGATGTGGCGGGTGTGGCAACGCTGCCGAGCAGCTACGCAGCGGGGCACACACAGGCTTTGGCAGCCGGCACGAAGTGGAGCGCCAGCACGGGCACACCTGTGACCGATATTCGCGCTGCGAGTGACATTATTCGCAAAAAGATTGGCAAGCGCCCGAACAAATTGATTTTGAGTGCGGACGCAAAGTCTGCCTTGATTACCAATGCCGAGGTGCGCAGCTACCTGCCCAATACGCAGATGGGTCCGGCCACGCTGGAGCAGCTCAAGACGATTTTGGAGGTGAAAGAAATTGTGGTGGGCGATGGCATTTGGGTGGACAGCGCCGACGTGGGGCAAGACATTTGGGGCAATAACGCGATATTGGCGTATGCACCGATGATGGGTGGTACGAACGGCGGCAACATTAGCTTGGCTGAGCCTGCTTTTGGCTTTACCAATGTGATTGAAGGCCACCCGTTTGCGGAAACGCCGTATTACGAGAATGGCAACAAGAGCTGGGTGTATGGCGCTACCTTTGAGCGCCGCCCCAGTGTGGCCTACAACACGGCTGCGTTCTTGTTTCAGAACCCGAAGTAAGGGGCAGCACCATGGGAAAACTGATTGCAATATCGACTATTGTGGCCACCATTAACGGGGTGCGCACAATCTTTGAGCCGGGCACTGAGGTGGCGGGCTTGAACAAGGTGGACACGCAGGATTTGATTACCTGCGGGGCACTGGAAGACGCTACCGAGACGGCTGCGCAGGCCAAGAAGGATGCGGCGGCTGAGGCCAAGGCCAACCAAGCCTTTGACGATGCCCGCGCTGTGCTACAGGAACGCACGGCGGCTGCGGCTCAGGCACAGGCTGAGGTGGCGGCTCAGGTGGCAGTGTCCACCGCCCCTGCCGCTCCCAGCAGCGCCCCCACCAAAACCAAATAACCCTTAAACACAAAGGAGCACACACATGCCTTCTCAAAACAATTCGGGTGCACAGCACCAAAAACGCTTTGCCGTGACCATGGTGGCCACGGCTGCGATGGTGGCCAACCGCTTTGCAGCGTATGACGGTGGCTATGCCACGGCAGCGGGCGGCGCGAAGGACTGCCAAGGCATTACGGAAACTGACGCGCCAGTGGGCGACGCGGTAAGCGTGGTGACGGACTACAGCTATTTGGTGGAGGCCAGCGCTGCGGTGGCTTTTGGCGACTATTTGAAACCCGCGCTAGACGGCACGGGCTGCGCGGCGGTGGGCACCCTGGCTGACCACTGCGGGCGTGCCTTGGGCGCGGCGGCTTCTGGTGCGCTGGTGGAATGCCAGATCGTCAAGCACATTCATGCGTAACCGGACTTGAACGATGCGCTACGCACAATGGGTGGACATGGTGGAGCGCTATGGCGAGCGTGAGCTTAAATTGCTGACCGACCGCGATAACACGGGGGAGATTAATACCCGTATGCTGACGCGGGCGCTGGACGATGCCACGGCTTTTGTGGATGGCTATGTGGGCAAGCTGTATGCGTTGCCGCTGCTGGGCTGCGCTAAGCCTGCCACCACACCAGGCGCACCGCTTGTGCGGGTGTGCCCGCCTGTTTTGACGCGGATTGTGTGTGCTGTCGCTCGGTATTATTTGTACACGGACCTGCCCGACGAGCATGAGGTGGCGCGGCGGCACCAGCAGGTGATGAAGGAGCTAAAGAGCTACGCGGACGGCACGACGCAACTGGTGTGCCCATGGGGCGGTGCACCGGGGGTGGCGCTGAATGCGGACCCGCTGGAGGACAGTGGGGTGGTGCACAGCTTTGCACCAAGGCAAATCAGCGATGACACGCTGCGGGGCTTTGCGTGATTGCAGAGCTGGACTTTTTTGCGCTCGAGGCGGTGCTCATTGCACGGCTGGAGGCGCAGCTGGCGGACTTGGAGCCTAGCGTGCAGGTGCTGACATCGGTGGACTTGGACGGGGTGAGCGAAGCCCAGCAGCACACGCCTGCGGTGCACCTGGTGTACCAAGGCTACAACGTGGCCGAGAGCCGAGCAGATGGCAAGGCGGCGCGGGTGGAGCAAACATGGCTGGTGGTGGTGGCGACGCGCAACCAGCGCAGCCTGCGCAGCGGGCAGGAAGCCCGGGCAGATGCGGGAGTGATAGTGCGCAGGGTGTGCGCGGCGCTGATGGGCTTTAAGCCGACGCTGGCTAGCAAGCCACTGGCGCTGACGGAAGCGCCTGCTGCGGGCTATAGCGCGGGGTTTCAGTATGTGCCGCTGGGGTTTAAGGCTGAGGTGGTGATTGACCCACGGACGGCTTAGGCAACGATTTAAACGACGATTAACCAACCTGAAGGAATCAACATGGCAGAGACTTATTACCCCTACCAGGGCAGCGGCAAAATTTATGCACGCGTGGCGGGCACGGCCACTGGCCGCATGGAGCTGGGCAATTGCAGCAAGCTGAATATTAAGATCAAAGAGGAAAAGAAAAACCTCAAGGACTACACCAAGCCAGGTGGGGGCAACTACGCCACGGTGAGCCGCATAGACACGGCGACGCTGGAGCTGACGCTGCATGACCTGAACAAGACGAACCTTGCACGGGCGATGTTTGGCAGCGAGGCGGTGGTGGCGGGCGCTGCGGTGGTGGATGAGGTGGTGCTGGGCTACAAAGATGCGATTTGCCCGCTGGCGCACCCCGCTGCCACAGCGGTGGTGGTGACCAACAGCGCGGCGACTACCACCTATGTGGCTGGCACGGACTATGAGGTGCGGCCGGGGGGAATATTTGTGTTGGCCGCTGGGGCGATTACGGATGCGCAGAGCCTGAAAGTGGACTACAGCTTTGTGGGCTATAACCGCGTGGAGGGGCTGACTGGCGGTGCGCAGACGCTGGAGCTGTATTGCGAATTTTTGAACGAGGCGAACAGTGGCAAGCCGGTGTTGCTGGATTTTTGGAAGGTGCAACTCTCGCCCACCAAAGCGCTGGAGCTGCTGGGCGACAAGTTTGCCGAGCTGGATACGGAGGCTGAGCTTTTGAAAGACCCGACTAAGACGGGGGTGGGGATTAGCCAATACTTCCGCGCGCGCTTGGCTTAGGCTTGGCTGTGTATTGATTTAAAAAAAGGGGCGCTGCGTGCGCCCTTTTTGCTGCCCGCAAAAACACTCAAAGACTTTACTTAGCCCCCACGCCCTGCACGCGGCACAGTGTGGGTATGGCGAGCAACAACACCGTAGAAATTCAAGTTACCGCAGACACCGCGCAGGCGCAGGTGGGGCTGGGTAATGTCAATAAAGGCTTGGCTGAGACAGGCGCTAGTGCGGCTGCGCTGCAAGGCAAGGCGGTAGCTGCTGGGCAGGGGCTGAACCAAACGGCCGGAGCTGCTGGCAAAACTACTGAGGCACTGGATAAAACGGCTAAGTCAGCTACGGCGACTGGCACTGCTTTTGGAGGCATTGGGGCGCTGATTGCAGGCGCATTTACTGGCCGAGAGCTGGTGCAGACTATTACGCAAGCGGACTCGTTGCAGCGCGGTATGGCGGCGGTGGCTGGCAGCAGCAAGGCTGCGGCGGATGAGATGGCTTTTGTTAAGCGGATAAGCAATGAACTGGGGCTGGAGATTAACAGCACGGGGCAGGCTTATTTGCAGTTGACGGCGGCGACCAAGGGCACGGCGATTGAGGGGCAGGCTACGCGGGATGTGTTTACGTCGGTGTCCAGAGCGATGTCGGCGCTGGGCAAGAGCACAGCAGAGACCGAGAATGCGCTGCGGGCGGTGAGCCAGATTGCCAGTAAGGGCACGGTGAGCATGGAGGAGCTGCGTGGGCAGCTTGGCGAGGCGCTGCCGGGGGCGCTCAAAGCTGCGGCAGATGGCCTGAAGGTGACGGTGCCAGAGCTGATAAAAATGGTGGAGTCTGGCGGGGTGTTGGCTAAAGACTTGCTGCCAGCGCTGAGCAAAAGCCTAGACGATTTGTATGCGGGCGGGGGATCGCCAGACACGCTGGTGGCGCAATTTAACCGCTTTAAAAATGCGGTGAGCGCGGTGGCGGTGGAGCTGGGCGAGAGCGGGCTGACGAAGGCGCTGGGTGATGCGGCGGTGGGCGGCGCAAAGGTGGCGGGGCTGCTGGGCTCGGCCTTTGTGGGGCTGGGCAAGGGGATTGGCAATGTAGCGGGGGCAGTGGCTACGCTGGACTTTAAGCCACTGGCAGATGACTTGGGGCTGACTGGCCGCGCGGCGCAAGACTTTAGCGAATTGACCTACGACGCGATGGGCAATTTGATAGGCTCGACGCAGCAGGCGATACCGCCTGTGCAGGAGCTGAAACAAAAGCTTGAGGCGGCGGCAGTGGCTGCTGGCAAGCTGGGGCTGGTGGCTACAGACTTTGGCAATGAAAGTAAAAGCGCATTTAGAAAAGCAGAGATTGCGGCACAAAACGCTGAGGCGGTGCTGCGCCAAGCGGCTAAAAATTCGGTGGCTGCTTTTGATAAATTTAAAGAATCGGGCGACAGCGCGGCGGAGGCGGTGGCCAAAATTGGCAAAGACTTTGACCTGAGCACTGCGCCTGGCATACGCGATGCAGCGAATGTGCTGAATCAGTTGGTGGCGCAGGGGAAAATTACTGCTGACCAGTTTAATAAAACTTGGACTGATGCGCTTAAGGGGGTTGACCTGACTGAGTTTGCAGGCAAGGCGAAAAAAGCCTTTGAAGACACGAACCAAAGCGCGGCGGTGTTGGCAGGGGTATTGAACCAAGGGGTGCGCGAAGCGATTAAACGCACGGGGCTGGACTTTGATGTGATATCGGGCGGCATGGGCAAGGCGGCGCGCAGCGCGATTAACGACACCACGGCCATTATTGCGGGGCTGGATGGCCTTAAAAAACAAGGCGTAGACACGGCGGCGGTGCTGACAGCCAGCATTGGCAAGGCAATAGCCACCGCAGACAGCCAAAAGGCGATAGAGGCGGTGCGCCTGCAAATTGAGAGCCTGCGCAAAACGCTGGGCGATAAGGTGACGGACGGGCTGCTTGACCAGGCTAAGACCAAGGCGCTGGAGCTGGCGGACGCGAGTGACAAAGCCAAGCTGGGCGTGAACAGCTTGCGGGAAGCGATGAAGGAGCTGGGACTGACTAGCCGCGAGGAGCTGCAAGCCACGGCCAAGCGGGCGCAGGAAGCCTATGACGTGATAAAGACGAAAGGCCAAGAGGAAGGCGAGAGCTATGTGGCTTGGCAGGCACGCAAGGGGGATGCGGCGCGGGTGATGCTGCAAAGGCTGATAGCTGCGAACAATGGCGTAGCCGATAGCAGCGCTGTGGCGCTGGCGGCGATGGAGGGGCTGACGATTGTGGTGGATGCGGCTGGGCGGGCTACTGTGCAGGCGATGAATGCTGGCGCTGATGCAGCTGGCAGGCTGGGCGACGCGGCGGCGCGGGCGGGGGATGCCACGCAGAGCGCAGCGGAGCGGGCTATAGAGGCGCTGGAGCGCGAGACGGCGGCCATAGAGCGGGCGGCTGATGCGCAGCGGCGACGCGCCAACATAGACAAAGAAGGCTTTAGCACGGATAAAGAGGGCAAGCGCATTGTCGGGCAGGAAGGTGACGATGCGTTTAAGAAGCGGGTGGGTGACAAATATGGCGAGAAGTATGGCGACGATAAAAACGCTGGCAAGGCGCTGAGCCTGCAACAACGCATTGACGAGATACGCCGCGCTGGCAACTCGGGGCCGAATAACTCGGAGGTGACGCGGCTGCTGAAAGAGCAGGCTGAGGCTGAGGTGGCGCTGCTGAAAACGCAGGGTGAGGATAAGCAAAAGGACGCTGAAGAGAAGGCCAAAGAAAATGAGAAGGCGCAAAAAGAGCGCGAGGACGCAGCCAAGCGAAGACAGTATGCTGCCACCAAGCAGGCGGATGCACAAGGGGCTGACATTGCTGCTAGCACAAGTTACCGCGATAGCCAGCTGGTGGTAAAAAAGGCTGTGCTGGCAGCGCAGCTAAGCAAAAATGCGGCGGATTTGGAGCTGGCGAAAACCACGGAGGACTTGGCAGCGCAGACACGGCTGCTGGAGCAAGCCAAGCGCTTGGAGCTGGAGAAGCTGAGGCTAGACGTGGAGACGGTGCGCCAGCAAGCTGATGCGCTGCGAGACCAAGCGGCTGCGCTGGAGCTGCGCGATAGGGCGCTGGGTGGCGAGAACATTGCACGACTCACCGAGATCCGTGCCTTGCGCCAACGGGCGCTGGCAAAGGATGTGGAGGCTGAATCGCTAAGTGCTAAGGCAGATGCGGCGGGAAAGACTGTGACTGCGAGCCCAAGCCCTATTCCCGCCCCTGCCCCAACCGATGAGCCAAGCACACGACTACCCATTCGCACAGTGAACATCAACCTGACTGGCGCTGGCGGTACTGAAACTGTGCCGACCACCGAGGCGGGCGCTGCTGCGCTGCTGCGGGTGCTGCAAAACGCGAGGCTTAGCGCATGAGCAGCCTGACCCTTGCCTACACGACGCTGGGCGCAAGCCCTGTGACTACGACGCTGGCGCTGCCTAGTGCGCTGAGCTGGACGGATGAGTACACCTGGAGCCCTGTGGTGCAGACGCAAACCTACACGACTACGGGGGCGCTGCTGATTGAGGAGGCGACCAAGCAGGCGGGGCGGCCTTACACGCTGGAGGGCTCTGAAGACCGCACCTGGTGCACAAGGGCGCTGGTGGACACGCTGCATGCTTGGGCGGCTGCGCCGGGGATTGTGCTGGTGCTGAACATACGCGGGCTGGCGCGGAGCGTGACTTTTGACCACAGCCGGGGGGCTTTGCAAGGGCTGCCTGTGCTGTTTTATGAGGATGGCTCGGTGGCGGGGGCGGACTGGTATGTGCCGACGCTGCGGCTGATTGGGCTGGATTGAATTTAACTGGACTGGAAACACCATGGCTACTGCTGCAATACCTAAAATGAGCGCGCTTAAAGCGGGGGACACTTTAAGTTGGGCGGGCACTTGCCGCTTGCCTGCGGGCACTTGGACGGCTACCTGCCAAGTGCGATCGGCGGACGAGCCCTATGACTTGCTGGGCACGGTGGCGGTGACGCTGGGCACGCCTGTGGCGGTGGTGGGCAGCGCGATGTTTGACACACCGATTTTGCTGCTGGCCGATGCGCAGCAGACGCTGGCTTGGCCAGTGGGCACGCATGAGCTGGATTTGCGCTACATGGAGGCAGCGGGGGGCGCTGGCGCTGCGGTGGTGCACACGACGACGATTTTGCTGCCTGTGCTGCGGGCGGTGACGGGCGTGCCTGTGGGCGCACCACCACCACCACCACCACCACCACCACCACCATCAACGCAAGACGAATAACCATGGCACAAATAGGCATCACTCTAGCCCCCACGCTCACCGTGGGCCTGACGCTGAGCAGCGGGGGCTCGGAGGTGGTGCTGGACGGGGCTGTGCCCAATGGACTGCTGCACACGCTGACGCTGGCACCTGCTGGCCCTGTGGTGCTGGCTACCGCAGGAGAGATTTTGCGGGGGGAAAGGGGCTTGCGTGGAGAGCAAGGCCTGCCGGGGCCGGCGGGTACATCAGGCACGGTGATTTATACGGCGGGTATGGCTTTGTCTGGCCATGTGGCGGTGACCTTGGATGCGCTGGGGCGGGCTGTGCCTGCGGACTGCACTATGGCAACCCATGCGCATGCGGTGGTGGGTGTGACGCTGGGGGCGGCAGCCGCTGGCGAAAGTGTGAGCGTGCTGGCGCCAGGGCAGCTGGAGCATGCGGGCTGGGCTTTTGTGCCCGGGCAATGTATTTTTTTAGGGCTAGACGGGGCATTGACTCAGGCGTTGCCTGTGCAAGCTTTGTTTGCCAAGGTGTTGGGTATCGCGGTTGCGCCGACGCGGGTCAACTTGGGGTTTCAAGCGGCGATTTTTGTTTGATTTTTTTAACTAGGAGTTTTAATCATGGGTACTTTAAGCACCACGAAATATATTAAAAATAATGCGGGGCAACTGACTGAGGAGGCTGCTCTGACGACCAGTGCGGGTGCTGCTGATGCCCAAAAGCTGATAGCACTGAACGCCAATGGTGTTTTGGATGCGAGCATCGTCAACAGCAAAGCCAGCAGTGCTGGAGCGGCTGATGCTGGGAAAGTGGGGGCATTGGATGCTGCGGGCCGGTGGGATATAACGATGATGCCTGTGGGCTTGGGGCAAGACACTGCGGTGATTGTGGCTAGCGAAGCGCTGGCTGCGGGCGACTATGTGAACGTGTGGAGCAGCACGGGCTTTAAGGTGCGCAAAGCGGATGCGACTGTGGTGGGCAAGGAGGCGCATGGCTTTGTTTTGTCGGCTGTAGCCGCCTCAGGCAATGCAACGGTGTTTTTTGAAGGCACGAATACTGCGGTGACTGGGCAAACGCCGGGGAATGTGTTTTTGTCAACAACTGCGGGCACTGGCAGTGCAACCGCACCGAGCGGCTCTGGCAATGTGGTGCAGCGCGTGGGCTTTGCGACTAGCGCAACGGGCGTGAACTTTCAGAGCCAGCCGTCTGTGGCTTTGTTATAGCCATGGCTATTCGTAGTGCTTTGGTGATTGTGGCTGGTGTCGTGCAGCAGATACCGCGCGGCGACGTGTCGCGCGAAGCCTATGCGGCCAAATGGAAAGCTCAGGGCAATGCTACGACGGCCACAACTGGTAACGGCTACACCGCGCCCACTGTGGTGGGCACGGCAACGGCGCGCAATGTGGCTGCGACCAACTTTTTTACACGGCTGCGGCGCTTGGGCTATGTGAGCGCAGCTACTGCTGGGGCACTGGCCGAGAGCCGCGTGGCGGTGGCGCAGGCGACGATCGGCAATGGGGCTGGGCTGGGGGGCTTTACCAAAATTGTGCGATTTGGCTGCTCGGACGCGGCTACGGTGGCAGGTGCACGGATGTTTGTGGGTATGAGCAGCTCGACAGCTGCGGCGACGAATGTGGAGCCCGCTACGCTGACTAACAGCATAGGGGTGGGGCATGGGGCGGCGGATACGAACCTGAAGCTGTACTACGGCGGCTCTGCGGCTCAGACGGCGATTGATTTGGGGGCGAGCTTCCCTGTGAACACACTGAGTGTGGATGCTTATGAGCTGGCGCTGTTTGCGTCGCCTAATCTGACTACAGTGGGCTATATGGTGACGCGGCTGAACACGGGGGCGGTGGCCAGCGGGACGCTGAGCGCGGCCACTGCGGGGCTGCAGCTGCCACTGGCTACCACGCTGCTGAGCTACCACAAAGCTTGGCGCACCAACAATGCGACGGCGCTGGCGGTGGGGCTGGACATCATCAGCGATTATGTTGAAACCGATAACTAAACTGATTTGAGAATTACTATGCCAATCCTGACAGGCGACATCAAACTACTTAAAGCCCAAGTGAATCTGGATACGCCAGATGGTGGTGGGGCTATGACCTCTGCCGAGGTGGTGGATGGGCTTAGCAATAATCTTTTTCCTGATGTGGCGGATTTGGAGCGGGTGTATGGCAATGTGGCGCTGCGCAAGATTTTTCCGGCTGTGTACACAAGCAATGTGGACTCGTATTACAAAGCGCACGCGATCATTAGCAAACCACCTGCGGACGCAAAAGTGAGTGTGAACCTTTTTACCACGCGCTCATGGACTGACAGGCGGCTGGATGCGAAGGAGGCGATTGAGCGCTACACGGGCAAAGGGCCGCGCTTGACCTGCCGGATACTGGAGGCGCATTATGCGGGCAGCTTGGTGCTTAACTTGTTTAGTTTGTCGGGCAGGGATTTCCCAGCTGAGAGCGATGCGGTGGTGATGCGCTCGCCCAATGGCGCGGAGCAAACAGTGCGGATTTTAAAAATCGCTATTTCGAAAGCACCCTACACAGTGAGCGAGGGCGGCGGTGTGGTAACTTTCGAAGCGTTTTTGGCGGTGTGTACGCTGAGTGCATACCTTGTGAACGATGTGGTGGGCCCGCCACTGGCGCGGGCGGTGACCAACGAGGCGGCCTACGCCCTGCTGTACAGCACCAATGTGGCGGCAGGTGCCAAGTTTTACAGTATTAAACCGCTGACGGCGGCGGCGGCATTGAACGCGCTGGCGGTGCAGGTGAGTGAGGTGTATAACTCTGTGGTGCCTGCTGCCGCTAGCGAGAGCCCGATCATTGACCAATACCCGCTCGGGCTGCGGCGCAATGTGTCGCGCACTGCGGTGGCTGCTATTAGCCTGCCATCGGTAGCGGCTGCGCTGGGCCCTAACAGCGCGCTGCGCACGCCTACGGCCATAGAGCCGGGCTCGCTGGTTTTAAACCACGCGGGCACGGTGTTTACGGACGATGGCGCTGGGCTGCTTAAGCAGGGCAGCACGACGGTGGGGGTGGTGGGGTATGCGGACGGGGTGTTGACTTTTGCAGCGGGTGCGCCGTCGTATGCCGCTGGCAGTAACGTGATTACCTACAAACCAGCCACCTCCAGCGGGGCGGCTGCACACAGCGAGAGCTTGGCAATTACGCAGGCGAATCAGGGCTTGGCTTTTGTTTATGCGTTTGAGCCGCCACCTGCGCCGGGCACTTTTACGGTGTCTTACATGGCGCAGGGGCGCTGGTATGACTTGACAGACAACGCCACCGGCCGCTTGGTGGGCGCAGACACCAGCTATGGCACGGGGAGCATTAGCTACAGCACGGGCTCAGCCAGCATGACGCTGGGGGCGCTGCCTGATGTGGGCAGCGAGCTGGTGTTTAGCTGGGGGGATGCGGCAGCAGCCAAGGCGCTGCCTAATACGATTGCGCTGCCTGCGCGCCTGGTGGGCACTTGCGCACTGGATGGCTGGCTCTGGCAATCGGATAACCTGACTATGACTTGGACGCGCGGCGCTACGACTTATACGGCAACCGCAAACATAGTTACGGGCGCAATTGCGGGGGACGCTACTGGCAACGTATCGACTCGCACGCAGTGGCTTGGCTACCCCGGCTACTCTACGGTGGTGCAAATGAGCCCCGCTGTGCTGCCAGACGGGGCGGGTATGGTGACTTTTTCGGCCACACGCAGCGCGCAAACTCCGGCAACCCAAGCGGTGGCCGTGCCGGGGAGTGCCACGCTTGCGGGCGCGCCGATTGTGCCGGGCAACTTAGTGTGCACGCTGGGTGTAAGCGCGCCGCCCGGGCACACATACCCCAGCATTGTTTACGCACGCGATGACAGGCAGGGCAACTTGGTGGTGGATGGCGCGGTGGTGGGTTCGGTTAACTACTCTACTGGCGCGGTGGTTTTTGTGGCTAACTACACGGCGGCCACTTACCTTAATGTGCTGCGCAGCAGGCCGAATCTGAATGGGGTAGGTACTTATTTTTACGACACGCAAGAGGCATCGACTGCCACGATTACGCTGACTGCGGGCACGCGCACAGTGTCTTACTCACTGCCCGGCCACGCGGTGCAGGTGGCTAGCACTACAGCGCCGATGGCTTGGGGCTATCAAGTGCCACTGGCACCGGGGGGTGAGGTGGTGACTGACAGCCTTGCGCTGAGCGTGGGGGGTGAGGTGTACACCGCAGGCGGCGGCGTGCTGCGCAAGGGCTGGGATGCGCTTACGGCTACGCCAGCTATAAGCAGTGCGGGCACGGTGGGCTCTGCTGGGCTAATTACGGTGACTAGCCTGCCTGCCAATGGCCAAAATGCCGTGGTGTGGAGCAATGTGGCTGAGAAGCTAAGCGGCGCTGGGCGTGTGCGGCAAGGGGTGTTTCGCACGAGCTCTGCGCCGATCAAAATAGCGTCGGCCCAGCTGCAAAGCGGGGCGCTGATTGGCGTTTGCAACGCGGCTGGCGCGGTGTCGGGAGGGGGGTTTGGAGGGGCGGTGGACTTTTCGCGCGGGCTGGTGAAATGGTCGATCGCCGCACCGATACCCGCCGAAAGTTTGTCTTATAACGCGGTTTTTTTGCAATACTTACCGCTGGACGCGAACATATTGGGGCTGGACACTGCACGCTTGCCGCTGGACGGGCGTGTGCCGGTTTACAGGCCGGGCGATGTGGTGGTGGTGCACCACACAGATACCTACACTGTGCCGGGCACGCCTGTGGTGGGCACCGTGGTGAACGTGGGGCGTGTGCGGGTGAGCTATATCAAGCTGCGCGATAACTTGGGCGTGGCCGTGCCCGAGGCGATGCTGGACATGGACTTGGACGCAGGCACGGCTACGCTTAACTCTGGCTATGCGCTGGGGGCGCTGCAATTGCCGCTCAAGGCCGAGCACCGGATTGAGGACACGGTGTTGCTTACCGAGGTGCAAATCAGTGGCCTTCTTAAACTTAACCGCCCGCTGACACACGACTACCCCGCCAGCGGCGCGTATGCAAGCTCGGCTTTGGTGTTTGGTGATTTGCAGGCGCGGGTGTTTGGTAAATTGAGCCAAGAGACGTGGACTGGGGTGTGGTCGGATGCGCGCATTGGCAATGCCACTTCGGCGCAATACAACGATGTGGTGTACCCGATTGGCTGCACCAACAGGGGGGCGCAGGAGCAGCGCTGGGCCTTGGTTTTTACCTCGGCCACGACGTTTAGGGTGCTAGGCGAGTCGGTGGGGCAAATTGCTACGGGCGACGTGAACTCGCCCTGCACCCCCGCTAACCCAGCCACGGGCCAGCCCTACTTTAGCCTGCTGCCTGCGGGCTGGGGCTCGGGCTGGAGTGCGGGCAATGTGCTGCGCTTTAACACTGCTGCGGCCAATTACCCGGTGTGGTTGGCACGCGCTATTTTGCAAGGCCCAGCCAGTGTGCTGGGCGACAGCTTTCAAATTGAGGCTCGCGGCAGCATTGACCGCGTTTAAATTTTTAGGAAAAAACCATGCCATACCCCGTAAAGTATTTTGATAGCACGCACCCCACCAGCCCCGTGCTGGGCGCAACGCAGGGCGATTTGGTGGCGCTGCTGGACGCGCTGCTGGTCACTGGCCACGCTATTAAAACGGTGGACAGCATCACGCGCGTGGGCAGCGTGGCTACCGCCACCGTGTCTGCTGGCCACCAATATCGGGAGGGGCAGGTGCTGCTTAGTCAGGGCTGGACGCAGCCCGAGTACAACGGAGAGGTGCAAGTGCTTGGCCGCACCGCCACAACCTACACATTTACCGTGACCGGCACGCCCACAACGCCAGCCACTACGGCTACCAGCGGCACGGCTAAGGTAGCGCCGCTGGGCTTTGAGAAGGTGTTTGCGGGGGCGAACAAAGCGGTTTACCGCAGCCCCAATTTGCTTAGCAACCGCCCATATCTGCGGGTGGATGACAGCCTAGACCCTGTTTGGGATGCGTCTTATGCGAAATACGCCAAGGTGACCATGGCGCAGAGCATGATCGATGTGGATACTTTTGCGGGCGCTCGCGCGCCTTATGACGCGGCTTACCCGACGCGCAATGAGGTGGGCACGGGCGCTGGTAACACTGCCGCAAACGGCTGGTTCAAATGGGTTTACGCGATGGGCAGCAACACCCCCGCGTACGCCGTGCCAACGGGTGCACGCGACTGGATTCTTCTGGGCGACGATCGAGGGTTTTACTTTTACACAAACTATGAGCCCGGCGGCGCGAGAGGGGGCTACGGGCTCACCGACTTCGATTCTTACAAGCCAGGTGATAGTTTCAACACTATTTTATGCGCGCACGAGAACCCTGAGGCGGCAAATTCAGGCTACGGATACCCGAATCGGCGAAACTACGCCGCTTGGGAGCATCAATATGAAGGACGGGTAATTATGCGAAACTCGCTGCAAATAGGCAGCCCGGTACGCGCTGCATATATCAGCTTGTCTGGGGCGGCTGGTGCTACGGTGAGTGGATACAGCACCAATTTTCCATTCCCGAACGCGGCAGATTACAGCATGGTAACTGCGCCAGTACTGCTGCGCGAAGAGTCGGGGGCGCTGCGCGGCGCGATGCCGGGGCTGTTCCACATACAGCACCGCCAGCCGTTTCCAGACCGCACGGTGCTGGACAATATGGCTGGCTACGCAGGGCGCAAATTCTTGGTGATTGGCAGCTCTTACGAAAGCGCGGGCAACGTGTGCAGTCAGCTTTTTGACATCACCGGGCCTTGGAGATAAATATGGCGTGGTGGACTTCTGTGCCTGCGCTTACGCCACTGGTGGCGCATGACGCGCTGCGCGTGAGCGCTACGCATTTTTTGGATGGGGTGGGAAATAACCACATGGGGCTTGGCGGTTGCACATTGGCTGAAACATACCCCTATGCCGCGAGTTACGCAGGGGCCGCAAACCCCATGCCCTATACCAGCCCCGTGAACGTGCCTGCCCAAGGAGTGGTGTGTGTGTTTTACAAAGCCAGCTCTAACCTAGTGGCTTTTTACGAAAATGATGGTGCGGCAGCTCAAAACTTCGCGCTTGACATAGAGCCCAACGGTACTCTGTACACATACTCCTCCCCGAACACCGCATTGCACACAGGAGGGTTGCCCTTTGGTGTTTATCGTTTTTTAGCTCTGCTTAAAGGAGCAAGCACCCAACAAGCGTACATCGACGGTGCGTTGATAGGCTCGGTAGGCGCAAACAACTCCGTGCCTGCTACTTTGTGGGGCATGGGCTATGGGTTGTCAGGTAACTCGTATGCTTTCGATTCAAACGACCGGTTCCTTGCGGCTGGCATATTTTCAGGCTCTGCGACGCTAGCCGACGTGCAGGCACTAGAAGCAGCGCTGCGGGTTGCGGTAGCCGCACCAATGCCTGGCGCGCGAATAGTGCTCAGAGCGCCAGCGCGTGCGGGGGCGCGCGCTTTAGGAGCGCTATCGGCAAATGTGGTTGATGTTGGCCGCGCGCGCGTGCAATTGTCGGCAGGGTTCATGGGCTTTGGCAGTATCGAAGGTGTGGTGACAGTCAACAACGTGCCCGCCTCTAAGCAGGTGCGGTTGTATGATAAGGCCAGCGGCGCGCTCGTGGCGCAAACGCAGAGCGCCGCAAGCGGTGGGTATGCCTTCACTGGTATCGACGCAGCGCGCGAATACTTTGTGGTGTCGCACGACAACGCGTGCCAATACAACGCTGTCGTGAGCGACATGATTAAGCTATGACTTTGGGCGATGCGGTCACTGCCGATATGCTGCAAGCACTGACACGGGCGCTGGACAGTGACCCGAGCGGGGGAGGCAAGGCGCTTTTTTACACCGCTCCGATACCGCTGGCCGGAGCGCCTGCGGGCGCTGCGGTGCTGCTCGCCACTGCGGTGTTCCCCAAGCCCAGCCTTGGCGCTGTGGCGGGGCGCACGTTGACGCTTGCCGTGCCTGCGCCGTCTTTGGCTCAGGCCAGCGGCGCGGTGGCTTGGGTGCGGTTTGTCAACGGGGCAGGTCTGTTTGTGGGGGACGAAGACAGCGTGGGGATACCTGCCACCGCGGCGCGTATCAAAATAGACAACGGGCTGGGCACGCTGGTGCTGCAAACGGGTGGTTCGCTGAACAGCACCGTGGGCACTTGGGCGCTGCCATGAGTGTGGTGAATCTTAATTTTGCGGGGGTGTATGTCGCGCCGCTGGCCACTGCGGTGCTGCTAAATTTTGGCTCTGCGGTGGCGGTGGTGCCGCCTGCGTATGCAAGCGTGGGACTGCTTGCGCCTGAGCCTGTTTTTGGTTGTGCAGTGGGGTATGACAACGCGGTTAGCAGGCCGTTTACTCGCAGTGCTGGCGTGGCGTGGCAGGCAGCCGCGGCGCATGCCACGCAGGCGGGTTTGCCTTGGGTGCGCGGGCTGGAGTTTCGCGCCGCGGCCGCGCTGCCTTGGGATGCTGGCCTCGTGCGTGATGCACTGGCTGCGCTGCCTTTTGTGGCCACTGAGCCAGCACGCAGTGCCGGACTGGTTGCTTGGGATGCGGGGCAGGCTTTGTACCGCTCTGGCACCGATTCTTTTACCGATCTTTTGCCGCGCCACTCGGCTGGGCTTGCGCCTTGGCATGCGGGCGTGCTGGTGGCGCGCGCGGAGGGTGATAGCTGGGTCCAGCTTGTGCCACTGCCAGTGGCCAAGGGCGGGGCTTGGCAGGAGGCGCAGGCGCTGAGTCGGCGCACAGATGCGCGCTTTGCAGTGGCCGTGCCGTATTTGCGCCACGCGGTAGTACCTTGGCAGGCTACGCGCCAGCCTGCCGCTGGACGCGAAGCTCCGCCTCTTGCGCCGCCAGCATACACCCCGTTTACCAATCTCGATTTTCAGTGTCGGTACACGTTGCTAAATCCGCGCGCTGTCTTTTTAAACTTTGGTGCGCATCCTTGCCCCAACCAGTTTGGCGCACCGCTCTATGTTCTTCCCGCGAGGTTTTATATGTCAGTGAATAATGTCTCTGCGCTGCGCTTGCCCGATATGGCCGAAGTGCCTTTGTACGGTGTGAATCTGTCGGCTGATGTGGGCAGCTTTGCTTGGTCATTTAGCGCTACCGGGCCAGACGCGCTGATGGGCTTGCTTGCGCCTGTCGGCGGCGCGCCAGTGCAGATCAAACTGGTGTTAAACGGGCTTGAATGGCGCTTTGTGGTGGACAGCAGGCGGCGCAGCCATGAATTTGGCCGCAAGAGTGTGCAGATTACAGGGCGCAGCGTGACCGCGCTGCTGAGCGCACCGTTCTCGCGCGAGCAGCAGTATCTAAACTCCACCGCGCAAACAGCGCAGCAGTTGGCTTTGCAAGCCCTGAGCGCCAGCGGCGCGGGGCTAGACTGGGGCTTGGACGATTGGCTTGTGCCTGCGGGGGCTTGGTCGCACACGGGCGCGCCTTTGTCGGCTGTGCAGGCGATTGCGCAAGCGGCTGGGGGCTATGTGCAAAGCCACCGCAGCCTGCCTACCCTACTGGTGCGCCACCCTTACCCCACGCTGCCAGGCGGTGTGCCGGGTGGGCCATGGAACTGGGGCGGGGCTTTTGCGGCGGATGTGGCGCTTACGCCTGATGCGGTGATTACCGATGGCATTGAGCAGCAAGATTCGGTGGCAGTCAATGGCGTGTATGTCTCTGGCACGTCGCAGGGCGTGGTGGTGCTGGTCAAGCGCACTGGCACGGCGGGCGAGCTGCTGGGGGCGCTGGTGACCGACCCGTTGATTACGCATGTAACCGCGGCCACGCAGCGCGGGCTGGCGGTGCTGGGGGCAGCGGGGGCTAAATACTTGCAAACGCTGCAACTGCCCGTGCTGACGGGCGGTGCAAACCCGGGCGTGTTAGATGTTGGCCAACTGGTGCAGGTCAACGACACCGTGCCTTGGCGCGGACGGGTGCGCTCGGTTTCTGTGTCTGCCAGCAGCCCCAGTTTGCGCCAGACTGTGGCGATTGAGAGGCATCTATGAGCAATCCTTTTCGCTTATTTTTAGAGCTGCTGCCGCAGACTCCTTTGCTGATCGGCGAGGTGGTGGCCACGCATGGCGATGACACCAGCACGGTGCAATACCCCGGTGGTGGGCAGCAGCGGGTGCGAGGCTCGGGCTTTGCAGTGGCTGCTAAGGTGTTTGTGCGCTCGGGCGTAATCGAGGGCGCAGCGCCTGCGCTAGCGGCTTTTGTGGTGGAGGTATAGCACCGGACAAAAAAGGCGGGTAACTTAAAGCGCTGCGCTAACAGCTATTTAAGCCCCATTTCAAGCAGATATGACCTGCAAGTCGGACAAGCCCCGCCACTGTGTACACAGCGGGGCAAGCCTACCATATTTCCCAACAGGAAAGAGACTTGCATATGAACGAAATACGCTGCGGGGCTTGCAATCGTAAGCTCGGCGAAGGACAATTCACCCAACTCATGATTAAGTGCACGCGTTGCGGCACCATGAACAACCTGAGGGCCGAGCGCCCCCAATCTGAGCGCCTAGAGCGTCAAAACCAACGAGGTAATGACCATGGGCATATCAATTCAAGACCAAGCTAAGGCTAAATCATTTTTAGGCTGGGTGGGCGGCAAAAGCCAGCTCACCAAGACCATCATCCCGCTTATTCCCCAGCACAAGGGCTATGTAGAGGTATTTGCGGGGGCTGCTTGGATGCTTTTTCGCAAGCCGCCAAGCGATGTGGAGATCATCAATGACCTCAACCGTGACCTGACCACGCTTTACAAGGTGGTACAGCTTCACCTTGAGGAGTTTCTGCGCTACTTTAAGTGGATTTTGGTGAGCCGCGAGGAGTTTGAGCGGTTCAAGGTGCTCGATCCTGAGCAGATGACGGATATTCAGCGGGCAGCGCGGTTCTTTTACTTGATCAAAGGCGGGTTCGGTTCGCGGGTGACGAACCCGAGCTTTGGGATTGGTGCAACGCAAAAGCCTCGGATTAATCTGTTGCGCTTGGAGGAGGATTTGAGCGAGGCGCATATGCGGCTGTCTCGGGTTTTTGTGGATAACAGGCCGTATGGGGATTGCATCAAGCGCTTTGATAGGCCGACCACGTTTTTCTATGTTGATCCGCCCTACTACGACTGCGAGGAATACTACGGTAAAAACATGTTCGCAAAGGCCGATTTTGAGCGCCTACGTGACCTACTGTCTGATGCCAAGGGCAAATGGATCGTGTCGATTAACGACGTGCCGGAAATACGGGCTCTCTTCAGGGGCTTTGAAATCAAGCCTGTGGCCACCAACTACAGCGTATCGGCGGGGAAGCGGCAGGCTGTCACCGAGCTTTTAATCGCCAATTTCAAAATGCCTAATTAGAGGTTTGGTGGCGTAAACCTCAAAATTAGCAAATAAGCTAATTTAAGAATGCGCAAGTTGCTGGTCTCCACCAGAGCCGAGCGCTGTCTACATTATGTGTAGATAGTGCTTGGCTTCGGTGGCGAACAGAGCGGTACCGAAGGCCTACCAACCCTAACCCAGAGAGCCAATTATGAGCACCAACACTACTCAACAACAAACTACAGGCCAATTGGAGGCTTGCTTGTCCGATTACCTAATCGGCGCAACCCGCGTCAATCCAGCGCTGGCCATGGCCTTTGTAGACCATAAAGGCTGGGCGCAGGCAGCCCAAGCCATCATCGACCGCCGCGCCACCGCATTCCTTGAGTGCCTAGATGCGGATGTGCTAGGGGCCATCGCAAATGGCCAGATCGACCTGCCACGCTGCGCCGCGGCCGCGTTGGCCAACTAGGGCCAAACCAAGCAATAAGGCCAAAATCATGACCAAGCAAACAGAACCCGTCGCACAAGCCGAATGCATCACCCAGATTGCACGCCAGTACCTGTGCAGCGCCACCCTAGAGACACGCGACCGTGGCGAGCTAGACTTCCACGACGTTGGCGTGTGGAACGTCAAAGCGGCGCTAGAGGCAGCCTACGCAGCTGGTAGGCAATCCGCCACCGCAAAGTAAGCCGCCCAGACGCAACAAAACCGCCTTAAAGGCGGTTTTTCTTTGTCTGTGGCATTCATATAGCCATGTGCGCCAATCCATCAACACAGCCCCAATTTCGCATTAGATAATTCCTTTGTCACCCACGAAAGCAATTCAGCACCTGTTTATCTCGCTTCACTCGCACAATTTATGTCGGCGCGCTTTAAATTTACTTTCAAACTCAGACTTTGCCAACACCATCGCTTTGGTGGGCACAAGCCAAAACCAGTACGCTCCCGGCGTAGCCAGCGCAGCAACCGGGGTGTCGGTACAAACGGGTGCGGTCAATTACAGTGCAGGCGCTGTGGTGCAAAATCCCTTCCCCGGCGATGCTGCGCGGGGCATTGCCAATGCGAATAATTGGGTGTATTCAAAAGGCAATAGCACTGGTGCTGCATGGCGGCTTTGGCGGCAAAACGTCACAGGGCTTGTGCCCAATCGCAGCTATGAATTTCTGTACTATTACTCCAGCCCAGTTGCCGTGGGCCAGACCACCACGGTGCAAAGCCAGCCACAAATTCAAGTGACCTCTGGCACCAACACCTATGCGCTGAGCACGGTGACAGTTCCATTTGACACGGGCACGGATACTTGGAGAATCACCCAAAGCACCTTTGTGGCTACCACCACGGCCGTCACACTGGCGCTTATAGATTTGGCCACCACCACACCTGGGGACGATTTGGCCTTTACCCAGCTTATTTTGCGCGAGTGCAAACCCAATGCAGACCCTTCGGTGGCCAAAACAGACGGCATCAGCAGCATCAATGTGTTTGGCACAAGCAACTACACCGTCACGGTGGCCAACAACAATGCCAGTGCACCAGGCCCGGCAGACGGGGTGGCTGTGCGCGATGCAGCCGCGACGGGATTGACTAAAAACAGCATCGTGTGCAGTGCCGCTGGCGGCGCGGTGTGTCCGCCTAGCAGCACAATTGCTGGCATCGAAAGCGCTGGTGGCCTCACGATACCAGCCTTGCCGTTTAACAGTACTGTGCAGTTTGCCATTGTTGCCACCACCACACTGCTCAATGGTTCTGTAACCAACACAGCCGCTTTGATCTTGCCCCCGGGATTGGTAGACGCAAATTTGGCAAACAACAGCGCCTCGGATATCAACCTTGTGGTTGGTGCTGCCAATATCAGCATCAGTAAAACCAACAATACCAGTACAGTAGCAGGCGGTGGTTCGGTCACTTATACGTTGACCGTTGGCAATGCAGGGCCCAGTGCTGCTGATGGTGCGGTATTGCGGGACGCGGCAGTGCCAGGTTTGGTGTGCACAGACGTGGTTTGCTCTAGCGCCAGCGGCATGGTCTGCCCCGCGCTGGCAGGCACGGCCGCAGCCAGAATCACAGATATCCAATCGGGTTTGGTGATCAATCCCTTTCCACCGCTGGGAAGTTTGATTTTCAGCCTCAGCTGCGGTGTTGTGGCAACTGGCCAGTAGCGGCATCTGCGCTTTTAGCGCCTTGGTTCGGTTGCCTAGAGCTGTAAGCGCTCAATGGCATGCCGCGCACGCTTGGCAAATAGAATTGCGCCTTGTTGTGTGGCCAAGGCCTGCGCCTGTTCAAGCTCGCGTAAGCACTTGTCCAGCGCATCCCCACGCGCAGCACCCAGCAAACCACGCAAGCGCAAATATTCAGCCTCTAGCCAGCGCAGGCCTGTGTCGATCAGAGGGGCGGCCAGTGCGAGGCTGGCTAGGCCTTCCTCGGTGCGGCCAGCTTGCTGGCAGGCATTGGCATGCAGTATGTACCAAATGTTGGAGTAGGCGCGGTTTTGCACCAATTGGTCAATGCCAAGGCGCGCTTGTGTAAAACCCTGCTCGGATTGGCCTTGGCTAATGAGTGACAGGCCTGCAAAAAGCGCGGCGTGTCCTTGCCAAGTTTGCAGCTCATGCAGCGCCACCAATTGCGAGAGCTCCGCTGATCGCTCGGCCAGTTCCAAAGCGTTGCCGCTTAAGGCTGCGGGAAAGCAGTGGCCAAAAATCAGTACCTGCGAGAGGTTATGCACGCTGCTTTTGGCGCGTGCATCGAGCAGGGTTTTTTGTGCCCAGTAACGCGCTTTGTCTGGGTTTTCAAAAATTGTGTGGGCCTGTGTCAAACCCACCATGACCATTACTGGGTGGTTAGACGGGCCGAGCTTGTCCATGGCGCTGCTGTGCTGCGCTGGGTCATAGAGTGCCAAAAATTTCTCAGCCTCGGCCACTGCGGGCATAAAGCGCCCGCTAAAGAGCAGTGTGGTGCTCATATAGCGGTGGGCAATCAGGCGGTCGCTTTCGCTTCCGCCTACAGCCGCCGCTTCAATGCGCTGGGCCATATCAAAGGCCTCAAGCAGCTTGCCAGCGGTCATGTGCAGCAGCAGCCTCAAGGCCAAGGGAGCAACCGCCGTGGCTTGCGTGCCAAGGCGATTGCTCAGCTGGGTGATGCGCTCTACTTCTTGTTCCACCACAGGTGCTAAGTGGCCGTTGGCCGCTATCAGGGGGCTGATTAAATCGACGCGCTGGGCGTACTCTTGTTCGTCACGCGCAATGCTGGCGGGTAGGGTTTGGGTGAGCGCCAGCGCTTCTTGGAAATGCCCAATCGACTCTACATAGGCCGAGCGATTGCCTGACTCCAGTCCCGCGCGCAGCCATTGGGCTATGGCGCGCGTGGTTTCACCTGCGGCGCTTAAGTGAAAGGCCATGAAGTGGGGCGCAGCAGCTGCAATGGCTGAAAAATCGCTTTCTAAAATATTGGCAATTTTGGCATGCAAACGCACCCGCTCGCGGCGAATCAGCAGGCTGTAGGCCGCCTCACGCACCAGTGCATGCCTGAAAGCCACGGCCTTGCCAAATCGGCTGTGGCCTTCTACAAACACGCCCGCTTGTATGAGCTCTTCTAAGCCGCGCTGCACCACGCTGGCCTCCATGCCCGACAGACGTGTGAGCACTTCAATAGGGAACTCTCGGCCAATCACCGAAGCAATCGGCGCAATTTCACGCCCATGCGCAAAGCTGTCTAAGCGCGCAAGCAATGACTCTGTCAGGGTCGAGGGAATATTGGACAGCTGGCTGGCGCCGTCTTGGTTGCGCGAGGCTGATTCTATGAAGCCGCGGGTGAGCTCTTCAGCAAATATCGGCACACCGTCTGAGCGCGCCACAATGGCGTTTTGAACTGCGGTGCTCAGCACCTGCGGGTGCGCCACTGCTTGCACCAAGCGTTTGGTTTGAAAGTCGGCCAGTTTTTCTAGCTGCAAAGTGCTGGCATGCACGTCGCTGGCCCATGCGGGCAGGGCGCTGGGGCGTGTGGTGGCAATCAGCAAAATCGGCAGTTGGGCAATGGTGCTGGCTAAGTTACTGAAAAGCTCTGAGGTGGAGGGGTCAATCCATTGCAAGTCTTCGACTACCACCACACCACAGTCGCTGGCCAGCACTTCCAATAAGCGCATCAAAATTTTAAAAACCATGGCGCGCACCTGCTGCGAGCTGATGTCTTGCATGGCCAGTTTGTTGCTTGCCTTAATCCGCAGCAAATCAGCCATCACAGCAAGCTCTTGTTCGGCCACAGTGCCAGCTCGCTCCATCAGGGCTCTGAGCTTGTCCATAGCCGCTTGGGGCGCATCACCAGCGGCTATGCCTGCTTGCAACTCAATGAAGTAGCGCACAGCAAACAAAGGTGCCGCTGCGTTGTAAGACGAGCACTGGAACACCAAGCGTTTGTGGCTGCTGATACCCATGCCCTCCAAAGCATCGTCAACCAAGCGAGACTTGCCCATGCCGCCTTCGGCCTTAATCACTAAGATATGCCCATTGCCTGAGCGGGCTTCAGCAATATGCTCTTTGATTTGCAGGGAGTAAGATTCGCGCCCAATCAAAGGGGCCTGCTGGCGGCCTGAGCGCATGGCATCAAAACGGCTGCTTTTGGCGCGCTCGCCTTGCACGCACCACAGGTGCATGGGCTGCGCAAAGCCCTTGAGCTCGAAAGCACCTAAATCCAAGCATTCAAACAAATGCCCCACCATTTGGTGGGTGGCAGGCGCCACCACAATCGTGTTGGGCTGGGCCATGGCCTGCGCGCGCGCGGCAAGATTGGGTGTTTCGCCAATCGCGTTTTCTTCAGACTCCTGCTCAGATGCCAGCTGTTTGCCTATCACTGTCAGGCCTGTGGCAATGCCAATGCGCACTTGGGTGGCATGGCCATGAAACAACGGCAAGTTGCTACAGCGCTGCACTATTTCCAAAGCGGCACGCACGGCGTGTTCGGTGTCATGGTCGTGCGCCTGTGGGTAGCCAAAATAGGCCATCACCCCGTCGCCTAAATACTGCGAAGTCCAGCCTTGGTGCTCAGCAATGGCTTGGGCCACCACCGCACGAAAGGCATGCAAATAATCGCGCAGGTCTTCTGGGTCAACCCGCGCTGACAATTGCGTGGAGCCCACCAAGTCACAAAACAGCACGCTGATTTGCCTGCGCTGCACCGAGGGCGAAACGCGCGCGCGGCTAAGGGGCTTGCCCACTGGTTCTGATGCTGCGTGCTCGAGGGCAGCTACAGGTGTAGCAAGGCGCGCAATGGCATCTAAAGCCTTGCGTCTGTGGCCAATCGACACCAATCCCATCTCACGCAAATCCTCGGCGGTGAGGCTGCACAGCACCGATGCGTCCACATGGTTGTCTGCAAAAGCGGCGGCGTACTGCGACAGGCCAAGCGCAGCCAGCCAAGCGTTCACATCAAAATCGGTGCCACTGTCCACGTGTAAGCGCCGTCAGGGTTTCAGGCCACTTCGCGGCACAGCGTGCGCGTGGTGTAGACAATCGGTTGATCAAGTGCCTGCTGCAAGTAGGCTGGCAAAATAATCACCGGTCCGGGCCCGCCGCCGGGCGGCATCAGGGGAATCACCGCTTGGCTAAAACTAAAGCGCATGGTGGGGTCGTATTTGAACTTCACTGCGTACAAGCCCGCTTGCGCATTACCCCAGTATTTGTAGGCGTAGTTGGGTTCGTTCAGGCGCGGGTAGTTTTGGTAAATATGCCCATTAGACAGCGGCTCCATGTAAGCCAACCACGCCTCTAAAAACGCCACCGCTGGCGCATGCTGCGCGTCATCTAGCCAAAACACATCCAGCACGGCATTGAAGACGGTGTTGCGGTGGATAAAAGCGCTGTTTTCATACGGGTAGGCATTGATTGCGCCGCCGTAGAACTCCATATAAAAATAAGTGTATTTGTTGGGCGCTCTGGTAAACAAAGTGAGCAGGCCACGCCACTCGCTGCTGGTCCAGTTGCGCTCTACATAGCGCGCCGATTTGTCCTCGCGTGGCCATGGCTGGTCTGGACCCAAGCAGGGCATGCCATAGGGCACATTGAGCAGGTCTTGGTTGAGATTTTGAAAACTGTCCATCTTTGTCCACTGCACCACTGCGCCGGGCAGGGTGCAAAGCATGTCAATAGAGGCTTGGCCAGCGGCTTGGTCGCCCACATAGAGGCCGCGCAGCATCAAATACGGCTGCATGGGCGTATCAGGTGTTACAGGGATGCCGCCAGCCATATTGGGCTGGTAGCATAAGGACACTTGGATGTTCAAATTGGGCGATGCAGCTGTGCGCATGTAATTGTTTTGCATGCACACCAAGGCATTGGTGGCGTTGTCAGCATCTTGCGGACTTTGCAGCGGAAAAATGATGGCCCAACCGAATACTTGGCCAATCTTGCGCAGCTGGTAGGTCACATTCAGCAGCACGCCAAAATTACCGCCTGTGCCCCCGCGCATGGCCCACCACAGGTCGCTGTTCACATCTGGCGTGGCGGTCACTATGGAGCCGTCGGCTAGCATCACGCGCATGGCCAGCACGTTGTCGCAGTTCATGCCATAGGTCACCGATGTGAAGCCGTAGCCGCCGCCTTGCACATAGCCGCCCACGCATACATCGTCGCATTCGCCGCCGGGCACATGCAGGCCATAGGGTTCAAGTGCGGCGTTGAATTTGCCAAACTTTGTGCCACAGCCCACGGTGGCTGTCATGCCCTGTACGTCAATGTGGATGTCAGACAGAGCGCTCACGTCTACCAATACACCGGGCCCTGCAGAAAAGCCTGCGGTGCAGTGCCCGCCCGAGCGCAGTGCCAGTGGGAAGCGCGAGGTTTTGGACAATTCAAGCGCAATGGCCACATCGCTTTCCACCACGCAATACACAATCATGCTGGGGTGCGCGTCAAATACTGGGTTAAAGAGCTTGCGGTCTTGGTTGTAGGCGGGGTCTTTGGGCATCACAATCGTGCCCTGTAAGCCCATTTGCGCTTTCTTTACTTGTTCGCGATTGAGCGAAAAATCAAAAAAATAGCTGTCGTCTTGCTTGTCCCAATGCTGCAAAAGCGCTTGGTCGCGCATGAGTTTACGGGAGTAGTTGTGAGGCATACAGGCTTTCAAAAAGTGTATTATTTGTGCTTATGCATTGTAGATAGTCTCTGTGAATTTGGGTCGTGCACCACAAATTTCACCGCAACCAATAAAGTATTACTTTCCACTACTAGTCGCTGCTTTTCTTGCTATTGTGTCGCTGTGGTTGGTGCAATACTGGCCACGGGGTCGACAGGTTTGGTAGTTTTGGGACGCGGCGGCTTGGATGTGTGTACCACCAGCATGGCTTTTTCCATGTCGCCACTTAGAAAATGCGGCAATGCGATTGCGCCGCGCATCAAGGTTTCGTTGATTAACACGCGGTGCTCTGGCGATGGTTTTTTCAGCACCCAATGGATCACTTCAGACTTCACCCCGGGGTGGCCAATGCCGATGCGCAGCCGCCAGTACTGGTCTGTGCCTAGCTGTGCATGGATGTCGCGCAGGCCATTGTGGCCTGCATGGCTGCCGCCTATGCGCAGCTTGGCTTGGCCGGGCACAATGTCTAGTTCGTCGTGCACCACCAAAATTTCTTCGGGGCTGATCTTGAAAAATTTCGCTAATGCTGCCACCGATTTGCCCGAACCGTTCATGAAAGTTTGTGGTTGCAAGAGCCACACCGCCTGCCCAGCCACAGTGGTGCGTGCAACCAGTCCAAAATAGCCTTTTTCTGGCACAAGCGTGGTCTTGAGTTCGCGTGCGAGCGCGTCAATGAGCCAAAAGCCCGCGTTATGCCGCGTGGAGTCGTATTCTGGGCCGGGATTGCCCAAGCCAACAAAGAGTTTGATCATGCGGGGATTATGGCGCGGGTCGCCGCTGCGGGATTGTTTTTTTGCGGCTGCACCAGCGGCTGCGTTTTTGACTATCTCACTGCTAGGGCTATGCTCGCGCAGAGGAGACCAACTTTGCATGAACCCTAGGGCAAGCTCAGGGTGAACGGAGGGGGCATGAGCCCTTCGGCAAGCCCGGCGGGAGCGTGAAGTGCTTGAGCAACCAGTATGGAGACATGCCCCATGAAAAACGGCCCACCGAGGTGGGCCGTTTTAGTGGGCAAACAATCTTGGATAGATTATTTCTTAGCTGGCGCTTTGGCAGGAGCTTTGGCAGGAGCAGCTTTTGCGTCACCTTTAGCTGGCGCGGCTTTTCCTTTGGCATCAGCCACAGGAGCGGCTGCTTCTTCTTCTGCGGCTTGGGCCACTACAGACACGATCACGGGGTTGACCTTGCCTTTGGTGAGCACTTTCACGCCTTTTGGCAGCTTGATGTCGTTGACATGCAAGGACACGCCTTTTTTCAGGCCAGACAGATCTACTTCAATGAACTCAGGCAGATCGGCAGGCAAGCATGACACTTGCAGCTCGGTGGCCACATGGTTGACCAAGCAGTTGTCGGTTTTCACGGCAGCAGAATCAGCCTCGCCCTTGAAGTGCAGGGGCACTTTCATGCTCAAGGTGGTGTTTGCATCGACGCGTTGGAAGTCAATGTGTTGCACCATTTGCTTGTAGGGGTGGTATTGCACGTCGCGCAGCAAGACCTTGGTCTCTTTGCCGTTCAATTCCATGTCGAGCACGGTGGCGTGGAAGGCTTCCTTTTTCAGGGCGTGCCAAAGAGCGTTGTGGTCAAGTTCGACCAACTCTGGGGCAACGGTTGCGCCATAAACGATACCGGGGGTTCTGCCCGTGATGCGGAGACGGCGGCTCGCACCCGTACCCTGCTTAGCGCGCTCAAAAGCGACAAATTTCATAGTAATACTCCAAAATGAAGACAACCGCGACCAGTTGAACTTCGATAAAAAACGCAATCCACCAATGGATTGCGGCTGTGCTGATTTACGGTATCAGCGGACCGTTTTATTCACTGATCTTTCAATCGGTGGGTTTGCATGCGTGCTGCGTTCAGGCTAAGCAATACGGACTTAATTTTTTAGAAAAGATTGTTTTGTTCAGAAAATAAACTCATCACCGACTCGCCTTTGGCGATACGCTGAATCGTCTCGGCGATCAAGGGCGCTACTGACAGTTGGCGAATTTTGCTACAGGCTTTGGCGGCATCAGACAGGGGAATGGTGTTGGTCACTACCAAGCCGTCAAGTGCATCGCCGTTGGTGATGCGCTCAATGGCCGGGCCCGACAAAATCGGGTGGGTGCAGTAGGCAAATACTTTCTTGGCTCCGCGCTGCTTGAGTACCTCGGCTGCCTTTACCAGTGTGCCAGCGGTATCCACAATGTCGTCCATGATGATGCAGTTGCGGCCTTCGATTTCGCCAATCACGTGCATCACTTCAGACACATTGGCTTTGGGGCGGCGTTTGTCGATGATGGCCAAGTCGCAGCCTAATTGTTTGGCCAAAGCCCTTGCGCGCACCACACCACCCACGTCGGGCGAGACCACAATCAAATCTTCGTAGCTTTGTTTGCGCAAATCGCCCAGCAAAACCGGGGATGCATAAATGTTGTCTACAGGGATGTCAAAAAAGCCTTGGATTTGGTCCGCGTGCAAATCCATGGTGAGCAAATGCGACACGCCCACGGTTTGTAGCAAATTGGCTACAACTTTGGCCGAAATGGGCACACGCGAGGAGCGCGGGCGGCGGTCTTGGCGGGCATAGCCAAAATACGGAATCACGGCTGTGATGCGGTCCACCGATGCGCGCTTGAGGGCATCCACCATGATGAGCAGCTCCATCAGGCTTTCGTTGGTGGGGGCACAGGTGGATTGCACGACAAAGACGTGGCGGGCGCGCACGTTTTGGTTGATTTCGACGGTGCATTCACCGTCAGAGAAGCGGCCAATGTCGGCAGCACCGAGCGAAATCCCAAGGTGCGTAGCCATTTCTGCGGCTAAAGCGGGATTGGCGGTGCCCGTGAATACCATGAAATCGGAATGCAACGCGCTCATGATGCTGTTGGGGGGTAAGTCGTTGAACAATGGCAAACCCGAGAGTTAACCGTGAATTTCTGGCAGGGGAAGAAGGATTCGAACCTTCGCATGTCGGAATCAAAATCCGATGCCTTAACCAACTTGGCGATTCCCCTACACGGGTCACTCCACTTGTGTGGCGCAACCTTTAACTTTTCTGAACTTGTATCTTTGCTATACCTACCTGAACCAGTTCTGTGTGCACCAATTCTATGCACACCAGTCAAGCAGGGGATGCTTGGCCAAATTTGCACATATTCTCTGCTGCCAACCTGCTGGCGGAGCTTGCAATTCTAGGGGATATTTTGATAAATCTGATGGATTTATCGCATCACCAAGATGGGCAAAAACCGCGCTTCCTGAGCCTGTCATTCTTGGCGCTAAGCCCTGCTTTTGCAGGTGGGCGAGTGCTTGCGCAACATCACCGAGCAGCCTTGTGGCGACTGGCTGAAGATCGTTACAACCGTAGTTATAGGGGTATTCAGCAAAGCCTTCGATTATAGCAGGCTCGGTGTCGCGTTTGAGCGATGCACTGCTAAAAATTGCAGCGGTTGACAGGCCTGCGGGTGGTTTGCACACCACAAAATGCGCAGGCGGCAGGTCAATCGCTTGCATTTGCTCGCCAATGCCCTGCACCCAAGCGTTTTGGCCGAAGATAAAAAACGGCAGGTCTGCACCCAAAGTCAGACCAATGCGGCACAACGCTTGGCGCGACAGACCCAATCCCCAGAGGCGATTGAGCGCAATTAGGGTGGTGGCCGCGTCCGATGAGCCACCGCCCATGCCGGCTTGGGCGGGAACAGATTTGGCAATGCTGATGTGTGCCCCCTTGCTGCAACCCGTGGCCGCTTGCAAAGCAGCGGCGGCGCGCAGGGTCAGGTCTTGCGCGGGCAGGACACAGGTTAAATCTTCTCGGCTCAAGCCACTGCTGCGCAGCTCGATATGCAGGGTGTCCATCCAGTCGATCAGCATGAATGCGGATTCGAGCAGGTGGTAGCCGTCTGCGCGCCTGCCTGTGATGTGCAAAAACAAGTTCAGCTTGGCGGGAGCTGGCAGGTCGTAGAGCGTGCGCATGCTTTACTTAAGGTGCCAATACCAGGCTCAGTTGCGCCGCAGGCAGGGGCGCAGTGCGTCGCGCGAGGATGCGGTTGTTGGAAAATTGCGACAAATCTAGCTCCCAGCCATCTTGTTGGTAGTTCTGGCCAAGCAGCCAGCTAAACAGCGCTTGCGGCGCGAGCGATGCCCCAGTTAGGCTGGACAGTGCCGCCTCAAAATTGTCAAAACGCTGCACATCTGCGCCGGTTTGCAGCAGTGCCTGCGCCTGATCCCAGCGCAGCGTACCCAGCGTAGTGCCCAGCGGGCTCAATAGCGTCAAAGTGCCTGCATTTGCTGCGCCTTGCAGCTCAAAACTGGCAAACCAAGCGTGCGGTGGCTCGCTGTCGGTGCGCAAGCTGATTTTGCCGCTGTAAAAATCGTTTTTTAAGGTTTTTGAGGCAGATGTCATCGTCATATGGTGACATCCTGCTATTAAAAAAATAGCTGGCAGCAGAAAAATACGCGCTACTCTGCGCTGGCAGGCTGGCATACTTATAAGCTTACGCGAAGCCGTTTGAGGGTTTCGAGAAGAGTGTCATTTTCCGGATTGAGCAAAGTTGCTTCTTTCCAGATTTTGAGCGCTTGCTCGCGCTCACCCAAGCTCCACAAAACTTCACCCAGATGCGCTCCTATTTCTGCATCTGGCCGCGCGCTGTAGGCGGTCTGCAAAAGCTGTTTGGCCAAGCTTTTATTGCCCAAACGGAATTCCACCCAGCCCAAGCTGTCGGTGATGAAAGGGTCGCCTGGCGCATAGGTGAGCGCCTTTTGAATCAACTCTTTGGCCTCTGGCAGTCTGATTTGGCGTTCTGCAAAGGAGTAACCCAACGCGTTGTAGGCGTGGTGGTAGTCGGGTTTGCTTGCAATGAGCTTGCGCAGCAGGCTTTCCATTTCAGGCAAGCGCCTGAGTTTTTCTGCCATCATGGCTTGGTCGTAGAGCAAATCAGGGTCTTCAGGGGTTTTTGCATAGGCTTGGGCTAACAGGTCATATGCCGCTTGGTAGGCCTTGTTGTCGCGCAGCAACTGCACCTCAGCCATGAGCTTCATGCGTTTGTCGGCAGCATCCCGCTCTGGCAGTTTTGAAATCAAGGCTCTGGCTTCGGCCAATTTGCCTTGCTTGGCCAGCATGGATGCGCGGCGGGTTTGGGTGCTGGCTAAGTCTTGCTGGCTGTCGATTTTGGCCAGCCAGCTCTCAGCCAGAGGGAAATCTTTGCGTTTTTCTGCAATTTGAGACAGCGAAAGGTAGGCCTGAGTGAGGCCTCTTGCGCGCTCCTCGCTGCGGCCCTGCTCGGCTGCCAAGCTAATGAAGCGTTTGAGCGCAGCATCTGCCGCATCAAGCTGGTTGTCTTGCACTTTGAGACTGCCCAAAATCAACCAAGCTTCGGCTAACTCTGGTTTTTCGCGGGTGACGGCTTCGATTTGTGTGCTGGCTTCAGCGTAGCGCTGCACGTCGATCAAGGCGCGGGCATAGCCCATGCGAATTTCAGCCAAAGGCTTGGGGCTGCTCAGGTAGCTTTTAACGATGGTTTCAGCCAGTGCTTGCTTGGGCTCCATGATTTCAACGGCTAAAAATGCAGCGCCTTCAGAGCCAATGTCAGCCTCTTGCGCATTTTTGGCCGCTATCAAAGCGCCCGATACATTGGCTGCGGCCAGCCTTGCGCGGCCTATGGCTACCCAAGCGGCTGCTGCCACATTTTTGGGGCTTGTAGCATCTGCCAGTGCTTGCTCTATGACTGTGGCTGCTGCTTTTTTGTCGCCTGCTCGGGCAAATAAACGTGGAATTTGGGCAATCACGCTGCTTTTTTGATCGGGAGGTGCCATTTGCACCTCGAGTTTGAGCGATTCCAAGCTTTCGCTGATGCGGTTGAGCGCCACCAGAATTTGCAAATAACTGCGGTTGGCCTCGCGCGAGTTGGGCTGGGCGGTCTTCCACGCACGTGCCGCTTGCAGGGCTGCATCGCCTGAGCGCGACTGAATGGCAATGTCTACGGCGCGTTCATATAAGCGCGCATCGTTGGTTTTGCGCGCTGCGTCTAGTATGAGAGAAAAGCCCTCGCCCGATTGTTCGCCGCGCACACTGATCTCGCCAATGAGGAGTTGGTAAAACAATGGCGCATCCAGTGCTGAGCTGGTGGGTGTGGCTTGGTTTGCCGCAGACGCGACAGGTGTCGTGACGGCTTGGGCTTGTGCGCCCGTGCTACACAGCGCGCAGACCACAAAAATACAATGTGAAAAATGGTTCAATATTCGGTTCATCACCCATGATAATTCAAACATGCCTGAATTGCCCGAAGTTGAAGTGACTCGATTGAGTTTTGCAGACCGCATTGCGGATGCCCACGTGTTGGACATGTGGATGGGCAAGCCGCTGCGCTGGCCATTGGGATGCGATCTGGAGTCAATCATAGGCACCGAAGTGGTGCAGGTGCGGCGCAGAGGCAAGTATTTGCTGCTTGATCTGCGCGCAAGCAGTGGGCAAAACGCAGGGCTTTTGCTGCTCCATCTTGGCATGTCTGGCAGTTTGGATTTTTCAAAATCACTGCCCCCAGCCGGCAAGCACGACCATTTTGAAATGCGTACCAGCAAGGGTAGCCTGCGCTTGCATGACCCTAGGCGCTTTGGCGCGGTAGTGTATGCCCCGCACGAGGAAAGTGCAGTGGCGCAAAAGTTGCTGGGCAAACTTGGCGTAGAGCCGTTTTCTGATGCCTTTGATGTGGCTGGTTTTTATGCTGGACTCAGACTGCGCAGCACGGCCATCAAGCAGGTGTTGTTGGGTGGTGAGTTGGTGGTAGGCGTGGGCAATATTTATGCATCAGAGGCGCTTTTTATGGCGGGTATACGGCCAACGGTGCGTGCCAATGCGCTGAGTCTGCCAAGGGTACGCAAGCTGCATGCGGCGGTGGTGGCTGTGCTGCGCGCTGCTGTGCAGCAGGGCGGCAGCACCCTGCGGGACTTCAGCAGTGCCGAAGGCAAAACTGGCTATTTTCAGCTCCAAGCCATGGTGTATGGCCGTGCGGGCGAGCCGTGCCGGGTGTGTGCCAGCCCAGTTAAAACGATCAGGCAAGGACAGCGTTCGACATTTTTTTGCGCTACATGCCAAAAATTGGGATGACGTATATCCCGCACGGTGCTATATTGGGGTGCTGATTTAAGCCTTCGGAGTATTATTTGGCCGCCTCTTTTAACGAACAATTTGACAGCCACGGCGCCTGGAGGCGCGAATTTGCGCTGCGCCTGAAGCTATTGGCTGAGTGGATGCGTGACCACGACCTCATGGACGCTGCAGTGCAAGAACGCATGCTACGTTTGGAAGGCCAAATGCGCTCTGACAAGGTTATGGTGGCTTTTGTGGCGGAATTTTCACGCGGCAAATCAGAGCTGATCAACGCCATATTTTTTGCCGCTTATGGCAAACGCATCATGCCTGCCAGTGCAGGCCGTACCACCATGTGTCCCACAGAGTTGGGTTGGGATGCAGATGTAACGCCCTGCCTGCGCCTGTTGCCTATTGAGACACGGCTTGAAAACATTGCCTTGATGGAGTGGCGCGCTGCCCCTGAAAAATGGACACGCTTTGACCTTGATGTAAACAATGCAGACCAATTGGCCAAAACATTTGAGAAAGTAGCCGAAATCCGTAAAGTCAGTAAAGACGATGCGAAAGCGCTGGGCTTTTGGCACGACGAAACGCCCGAAGACAACCCGATGGTGGACGGCGATGGTTTGGTAGAAGTGCCCAAGTGGCGGCATGCGCTGATCAACATTGCCCACCCATTGCTTAAACAGGGCTTGGTGATTTTGGATACCCCAGGGCTGAACGCCATCGGTGCTGAGCCTGAGCTTACTGTGAGCTTGATTCCACAAGCGCATGCTGTGGTGTTTATCTTGGGTGCCGACACGGGTGTCACCAAGTCAGATTTAGCGATTTGGCGCGAGCACCTTATTACCGAAGGCGAGGGCACGAGCTCGCGCTTGGTGGTGCTCAATAAAATTGACAGCATGTGGGACTCACTGTCCACCCCAGCGCAGGTGCAAGCGCAAATTGAACGCCAGCGCGCTACTTCGGCAGAAATTCTAGGGCTTCCAGTTGAGCAGGTGCTTCCTGTGTCGGCGCAAAAAGGTTTGGTTGCCAAGGTAACTGGTGATGCTGCTTTGCTTGAGGCCAGCAAGCTGCCGCAGCTTGAGGATGCGCTGAGCAAGGGCATGCTGGGCCAGCGCCAAAACATCTTGCGCACGGCCATGTCGTCGGGAATCAAAGACCTGCGCACAGAAGCCGGGCGTGTGCTGCATGTGCGCAGGCGCGATTTGTCCGAGCAAATGTTGGAATTGCGCGGATTGCGTGGTAAAAATACAACGGTCATCAAGCACATGCGCACGCGCATTGAAACAGAGCAAAGCGATTTTGATGCCAGTGGCTCGCGCATCCATGCAGTCCGGTCTGTGCACTTGCGCATGCTCAAAGATGTTTTCAGGTCATTGGGCGCAAGCACGCTCAAGGCTGAGTTGATGCAGCTCAACCATGTGATGAAGCAGCCGGGCATCAAATTAGGCATTAAAAAAGCCTATTCAGACACCTTTGACCGACTGCGGGATGGCCTGCACCATGTGCAAGACATTAACGGCGAAATTCAGACCATGTTGGGCGCGAGTTTTCGCCAGTTGAATGCTGAGTTCGGTTTTTCACTGCAAACCCCCACCGAGCCCGATATGGCGCGTTATGAGCGTGACTTAGAGCTGGTGCAACGCAGCCACGTACAGTATTTAGGAGTGAGCAATGCGCTCAAACTGGCCCAACCCGATTTCGCAGACCGCTTAGTGCGCGCACTGGCTACCCGTCTGCGTGTGGTCTATGAGTCGGCTTTGGGTGAGGTCGAATTGTGGAACAAATCAGCGGCAGCGCAATTGGACTCCCAGTTGCGTGAGCGCAGGCGCAATTTTGCACGGCGCATCGAGGCTATAGAGCGCATTCAAGGTGCGGCCAACACCTTGGATGAGCGCATCGGTGAAATCCAATCCCAAGAGTCTGCACTCAACGAAGTAGATGCCAAGTTGCGCGACCTCACTGCACATTTGGTGGTGGGTTCTGAGCAGGCATCACGCCCACCCATGCCCTTGTTTGCCAACACTGAAGCTCAGCCTTTGGCGGCATGAAGCAGGCCGGCTTGGCCGATGCGGCTGCGACGTTTGCACACGCACTGATTGCGTGGCAGCGCGTGCATGGCCGCCATGGCCTGCCATGGCAGGCATCGCGCCATCCGTATGGCGTGTGGCTGTCTGAGATCATGCTGCAGCAAACGCAGGTGGTCACGGTCAAAGAGTATTTCAATCGTTTCATGCTGCGGTTTCCTACCGTGGCGGATTTGGCCAATGCCACACTTGACGATGTGTTGGCGATGTGGAGTGGGCTGGGTTATTACAGCCGAGCGCGTAACCTGCACCGCTGCGCCCAGATCTTGGTAAGCGACTACGGTGGCCAGTTCCCACCTAGCTCTGCGCAACTGCTGCAATTGCCCGGCATTGGGCCGTCCACTGCGGCTGCCATAGCTGCATTTTGCTTTGGAGAGCGGGTGTCCATCATGGATGCAAATGTGCAAAGGGTGCTTGGCCGTTACTTGGCATTTGATGCTGATTTGTCAAGCCAAAAAAATGTAGCTTTGTTGTGGAAAAGGGCAACTGACTTATTGCCACCAACAGGCGCCAGTGAGGCAATAGCAAGCTACACACAAGCGCTGATGGATTTGGGGGCAAGCATTTGCTCTGTCAAAGCGCCGCAGTGTTTGCTTTGCCCAGTGCAGCCGGGCTGCGCTGCTAATGCCTTTGGTAAGCCTTGCAGTTACCCAGTTAAAACGCGCAAATTGAAACGTACGGGCCAATCGCTGTGGTTGCTTTGCCTTGCACGCGAAGACGGCGCTGTATGGCTTGAGCAAAGGCCTACTCCAGGAGTTTGGGCGGGGCTGTATGCATTTGCTTTGTTTGACAATGAGGTTTCGGCGCTAGGTCTTTTAAGTGGCATGCAAAAACCACAAGTAGAAGCGAAACCCGCAATCAAACATGTGCTCACGCACAAAGATTTGTATTTGCATCCGCTGCACTTGCAAGTGTCGTTTGAGCAGGCACAGGCTATTTGCCAAACCAGAAGTGGCAGATGGCTGTTGCCACAAGATTTTCGCCAAATTGGACTGCCTGCACCTATGGCGCGAATGCTGGGTATCTAAAAGCCGCTGATGCCCACTTGGTTGGTGTCCAACTCGCGGTGACGCTTCAAAGTGGTCCAATCCTGGCAAAACGCGTCAAAGAGTTTTTCTACCAAGTACACCGAGCGGTGCTGGCCACCCGTGCAGCCAACAGCCACTGTCACATAGCTGCGGTGGTCGCGTGACATAGGTCCCAGCCATGCGCCCACAAAATTGTGGATTTGGTTGAGCATCAGACCCACATCAGTTTTTGCAGCCAAAAAGTCAGCCACAGCAGCATCGCATCCAGTTAATGGCCGCAAATCCCGCTCGTAATGTGGGTTGGGCAGCATCCGCACATCGAACACAAAGTCGGCATCGAGTGGTATGCCGCGTTTAAACGCGAATGACTCAAATACCAAGGTCAATTGGCTTACCGGCGCCTCAATCAATGCTTTGACATAGCTTTGCAGCTGGGTGCTGCGCAGCAAGCCAGTGTCAATGACCTGCGCTTGCGCCCGCAAATCGGACAGCAGCTCGCGCTCAAGCTCAATAGCGTCTGTGAGTGCACGGCGCGGCTCGATATGGTCGCCTCCTGAAAGTGGGTGTCTGCGCCTCGTTTCAGAGAAGCGGTGCACGAGTATTTCAGTGCTGGTGTCTAAAAACCACGAGCGGACGGTGACCCCTAATTTTTTCAACGCTTCTAATTGCTTGGGTACTTGGGGCAGTGAGCTTGCGCTGCGCACGTCCATGGCAATAGCCAGTTTGCTCACCCCATGCTTGAGCTCCAGCTCTACAAATTGCGCCATTAACTCTGGGGGCAAGTTGTCTGTGCAATAAAACCCCGCATCTTCCAGTGCGCGTAGTGCCACTGATTTGCCAGAGCCAGACATGCCGGTAATGAGTACTATGTCCATGATAGAAGGATTTTACTGGTCTAGTAATTCTTTGGCATGCGCAAGGGTTGCGCTAGAGAGGCGCTCGCCAGACAGCATGCGGGCAATTTCTGCGACACGCTGCTCACCTGTCACCGGTTGCACATCGCTTAAAGTGGACGCTTGTGCCCGTAGTTTGGTTACCACCAGATGCCCGTCAGCGCAGGCGGCCACTTGTGGCAGGTGGGTTACTGCCAAAACTTGCCGGTCTTTTCCAAGCTGCTTCATCAGACGGCCTACAGTTTCAGCAACAGCACCGCCAACTCCTGAATCTACCTCATCGAAAATCAAGGTTTGCGCCGTGCCTAATTGGCTCGTGGTTACTGCAATAGCCAAAGCAATGCGAGAGAGCTCGCCGCCCGAGGCCACCTTGCCAACTGCTTTGGGCGTGGCGCCAGGATGCCCCGCTACTAAGAACTCTACTGTTTCCATGCCATAGGGGCTTGGCTCGCTTGATGCGTGCAGCTTCACTTCAAACAGCCCGCCTTGCATTCCCAAGCCCTGCATGGCTTGCGTGATAGCTAGCGCCAGTTTTTTAGCTTGTTTGGAGCGGCTGCTGGAAACGGATGATGCCAAGCGGTCAAACTCCTTGCGGGACCCAAGCAGTGCCAGCTCCAAGGCTGCTACATCAGAGCCGCGTTCAAGCGCCTGTAGCTCAGTTTGCCAAGATGCCAGCAAGGCTGCCAGTGTTTCAGGGCCGCGTTTGTATTTACGTGCCATGGATATCCATGTGGACACCCGCGCATCAAGCTGGTCGTAGCTGCTTGGATCCAAATCGGCCGCGCGTGCATAGCTGTGCAGGCTGCGTGCCACGTCTTCAATTTGCGCAAGCGCTTGGTTCAAAATGCTGCTGTATTCCGCAAAACGAGGCTCCAAATGCTCCTTGCTTTGCAGTGCTTGGGTCACTTTGGACAGCGCAAGCAAAGCGCCTTTATCGTCTGCTTCCAGCAGTTCCACGCTGGTTTGCGCCGCTTCGAGCAAGCTTTGTGCATGGGCCAGGCGGGTGTGCTGGGTGTTGAGATCTTCCCACTCGCCCATTTGCGGCGCGAGTTTGCTAAGCTCGCCAATTTGCCAGATCAAGCGCTCTTGTTCGCGGCTATTTTGTTCGGATTGTGCGCGGGCTTTTTCTACATGCTGGCTGCATTGTCGCCATGCTTGCCATGCTGCGTGCAAAGGCTTGGTGTCAATGCCCGCATAGGCATCGAGTAGTCCACGCACCGCGTCGGGTCGGGTCAGTGCCGCCCAAGCGTGTTGGCCATGAATATCTACCAGTTGATCCCCAATCTCGCGCAGTTGCGTTGCGGTGGCTGGGCTTCCGTTGATCCAGGCGCGGCTCTTACCCTGTGCGTCAATAGAGCGGCGTAAAAGCAAGCTGTCTTCTATAGAAAATCCCGCTTCCTCAAGCCAAGGCGCAATGCTTGAGCCAGCCTCAAACTCAGCACTGATTTCCGCACGCGCACAGCCTTCACGTACCACGCCTGCGTCGGCCCGGCTGCCCAACACCAATTGCACAGCATCGATCAAAATCGATTTACCAGCGCCAGTTTCTCCTGTAAGCACGGTAAAGCCATTAGAAATATCCAAATCTAAAGCCTGCACGATCACGAAGTCGCGCAGGCTGATGCGTTTAAGGCCGCTATTGGCAACATGCATATCAAGCACCTCCCTCGTTCCAATGCAGTTTTTTGCGCAGCGTGTCAAAGTAGCTCCATCCTTTAGGGTGCAAAAACCGCACATGGTGCTCAGACCGCCGAACAATGATGCGGTCTCCTTTGAGTAGGGAGGCTAAAGACTGCATGTCAAAATTCGCGCTTGCATCTTTCCCAGCTACTAATTCAATAGCTATATCTGATGCATCTGCTATGACAATGGGGCGATTGGACAGTGTGTGTGGCGCAATTGGCACCAGTACCCAGCCGGGCAAGGAGGGGTGTAATAACGGCCCGCCAGCCGACAAAGAATAGGCCGTAGCACCCGTGGGAGTGGCAATAATCAAGCCGTCAGCGCGTTGGTTGGCCACAAAGCGCCCATCCACTTCTACACGCAACTCCACCATGCCAGACGTAGCGCCGCGATTGACCACTACATCGTTCATGGCCAGTGCATCAAACACACAGCGCCCGTCGCGCATCACCTGCGCGTGCATCAAGCTGCGGTGGTCTTCCTCGTAAGCGCCGCCCAGCATGGCCTCTAAGGTGCTGGCGTAGTCGCCCAAGGGTATATCGGTAATAAAACCCAAACGGCCTTGGTTGATGCCAATCAAGGGTACGCCATAGCGCGCCAGCTGGCGGCCAATACCCAGCATAGTTCCGTCACCGCCTACCACCAATCCCAAATCGCATTGCTCACCAATTTGGTCTACATCCAAACTGGCGTAATGCACATTGCCAAGCACAGCAGCCGTGTCGCGCTCCAGGCTCACATCGCATCCAAGACTTAATAAAAACCGCGCAATCCCCTCCAAAATCGCACGCGAATCGGGACCCGCATCGGAGTTGTATTTGCCGATGAGTGCAATGTGCTTAAATTGAGGCTGCATAGCTAAATTACATCATACTAAAATGCCTCCATGCTCGAAGACCGCGCAAAGTTGTTGTTAAAAGCCTTGGTTGAGCGTTATATCGCTGACGGGCAGCCTGTTGGGTCACGCACTTTGTCGCGCGCCTCTGGACTAGAGCTGTCTCCCGCCACGATACGCAATGTGATGAGTGATTTAGAGGAGTTAGGGCTGATTGCCAGTCCCCACACCTCAGCGGGGCGTGTGCCCACTGCACGGGGCTATCGCCTGTTCGTGGACACTATGCTCACTGCACGCAAGCAAGAGCTTCCAGCGCAGTCTTTGGTGGCTGACCAGCCGCAAAAAGTGATTTCTAATGCGGCGCATTTACTGTCAAGCTTGTCGCAGTTTGTGGGTGTGGTAGTTGCGCCACGGCGCAGCTCTGTGTTTCGGCACATTGAGTTCATGCGTTTGTCCGAAAAGCGGGTGCTGTTGATCATCGTAGCTCCTGATGGCGATGTGCAAAACCGTGTGATTTTCACAGAAGCTGACTACACCCAAAGCCAGTTGATTGAGGCGGGCAATTATGTCAACAGCCATTTTGCGGGTTTGGCCATTGAGCAGGTGCGCGAGCGCTTGCAAGCAGAGGTGGAGCAACTGCGCTCAGAAATCGCCACCCTGATGCAGGCTGCGGTGCAGGTCAGCTCAGAAGCCATGCTGCAAACCGCAGATGAAGTGGTGATAGCTGGTGAGCGTAATTTGCTGGCAGTGTCGGATTTTTCCACCGATATGGGCCAACTACGCCGCGCCTTTGACTTGTTTGAGCAAAAAGCGCAAATCATGCGGCTGTTGGATGTGTCCAGCCAAGCCGAAGGCGTGCGGATTTTCATTGGTGGCGAGAGCCAGTTTGTACCTGTATCTGAGCTGTCTGTGGTGAGCGCGCCCTACGAGGTAGATGGCCAAATCGTAGGCACATTGGGCGTGATCGGCCCAACCCGCATGGCTTATGACCGCATGATTCAGATCGTGGACATCACTTCTAAACTAGTTAGCAACGCCTTAAGCCATAACCGCTAGCGCGCTCCACTACAATACACGCTGCATGTGCGGGGTCGTTAGCTCAGTTGGTTAGAGCAGAGGACTCATAATCCTTTGGTCGTAGGTTCAAGTCCTACACGACCCACCACCGTACAAAGCGCCAAAATGCCCCTTTGCGGGCGTGCTGGTTTTCTACAAAATCGGTGTTTCTTCTACAATGCTGTGAAAAACCTACGGCTGCCAGTGCTGCACGCCGCTGGTCACAAGGTGCGGCATCAGCTTTTTGTCTAGCGTGGCCAGCGAGGCTTGATTGTCCAGTGCGGCTCGAATATAGGCCGCGTCGTAACTGCCACAGCCCAAGCCCATTGCATCAACAAACAGGCTCTCAGCGTCTCGCACGTCCACAAAGTGCTGAAAGCCAATATCGCTCAGCGATGCAAAAAAATCCTGCGCCGTGGCAAGCGAAACGACTGAGCCTCGGGTTTTGCGCACCAGTTTTGCCGCTACCTCATGGCAGCATAGCTGGGTCAAAATCGGGGTAATGTCGCCTTTCTCGGTCGCGAAAAGCAGCGCAGTGGCATATGCTTTGTGCGCTTGTGGGTCGGGCAACGGTATGGCCAGCAGAACGCTGGCATCAATTACTACCAGTTCACTCATGGCCACGATCACGGTCGCGGCGAACCTCTGCGGTGATGCCACCTCTGGCAGTGGCTACCACGGGTGATTGTTTGCACATTTTCACCAATGAAGCAATTGCCGCGCTTTGTTGTTTGGCATCGGGTCGGGTTTTAAGCACGATAGATGTGGCTACAGTCGCTTTGTGTGGGCGACTAGAGCGGGTGATGCCCACCACAGGAAACATAGCGCCTTGCATGGCTGAGATGCTAAGTGACGGCCTAGCGTTCGGAATACTGTTGGTAGATGCTTTCATGCAGCCAGTTTACCGCAATGGCTTTACTCCGTCACCTTTCTTTGCCTGCCGTTGCGTTTTACTTTCTTGTTCCATTCGCCGTACCTCTGTCGTTTATCCCAGCCAAGGGTGACAGTTTTACGCGGTGGGGTGTGACATTTCTATTTGGGGCTCACATCCGCACGACCCACCACCGCTCGTGCTATAATTCGAAGCTTCGCGGCTGTAGCTCAGTTGGATAGAGTATCTGGCTACGAACCAGAGGGTCGTGGGTTCAATTCCTGCCAGCCGCACCATATGAATCAAGGACTTAGAGTCGAAAGGCTCTAAGTCCTTTCTTCTTTCTGGCGTTCAACATCGTCCTGGTTGCCGTTCGGTTGCCGTTTCTCGAAACCTTCCT
>JAYTMT010000151.1:0-9116 GCA_043728315.1 Polaromonas sp.
AGCCCCGTCATCACCGAGCCGCTGTTCACGAACTTGACTGTGCCATTTGCAACGTTGGCTTTCCAGCAATCGTCGCCAATAGTCAGGCATGTCGCAGGCAAGGTGTTTGCGCCAGAGACGAGAACGCCGATGTTGGCAACCCATGCTTTGATGTTGTTGTTCCACGTATAGCCAGTAGCCGCTGGAGGCGGTACGCAGGTGTTGGCTGCGCTGGCCATGGCGGGTGCGGTGCAGACTACGGGCGCGACGGGGGTGCTGAGCGTGCCGATGACGACAACGTCTGCCGCGTTTTCAAAACCAAAGCGCAGTGTCCAGGGGTAGCTGCTGCTGTAGGCGGGAGTGCCCAGCTGCGCGCCAGACGCAAGGCTGAGTGTGAGTGCGCCAGTCTTGTCCATGGTGTGCACCACGCGCAGATTGACACCGTCGCCCACCGTGAGTGTGCCGCCCACGAGCTTTGCGCTGATGACGCCGCTGGTGCTGCCAAGGCCGGTGATGCTAAAGGTGTTGCTACCAGTAGCCACGACTTTGACATTGGCAAAGCCAAATATGCCAGCGGGAAATGCGCTGCAGTCTTGTTTGCTGCTGACTGCATTGCCATTCCAGCAGGTGATGCTGACTGTGGGGGTGGTGTTTGCGCTGCTGGTGTTGCTTGTGGTGCTGCCGGAGGTGGTGGCAGGGCTGCTGCCGCCACCTCCGCCACAGGCGGTGAGGCCAAAGGCTAGAAAAGCAAACGCTAGCGCGAGCTTGGGAACAACCCAGGCCTTAAAACTTAAGGCTTGGCTTGGCTTGGCTGATGATTCTGCCGGCGTTCAAAAGTTGCATGTTTGTCCCTGACGCATGGAGTTAATGTGTCGTGAAGTTTAGCATTGCAGGGCTTGGGTGGGAAGGGCTGGCGACTAGGTGAAACACGGGGGATTTTGTAACAAAATTAAGTGTATAAATAAACAGTAAAAATGGCTTTTCTTGTGGTTTATGAACTTAAAATGGGCCAAGTAAAAAGCGATTTAGCAAACCCCTATGACCAACCAAGAACTTAAAGAGCTCGTAGCGGCTCTTGCAGTGGCGCATGCCAAAACCAGCACGCGGCTTGACGCTACCACTAAACTATTGACGGACTATATTGCTGGACAAGAAGCATCGCGCGCGCGTGCTTTGCTGGCGCTAGGCCAAAGTGACTATGCATTTGAAGCCTCTGGCGCGCAGGTGCATGCACCGCTCAAGCAAACGGTAGCCGCTGGTGACAGCGTTGGCAATGGGTTGGTCGTAGACCTAAGTGTGAGCCCAAGCAAAGCCGCTGTAGCAAAAGCGTTTTTTTTCAGCAGCTTGAGCGCAAACCCCGTGCTAGATGGCATCCTATTTAATCGGATTGAATTTGCTGAGCAAATCAGGTTCAACAATAAGCAAGCCGAGTTTGGCATTGTGATGGTCAAAGGCAAAAGCGTGGCGGTGATAGAGGTGAAATACAAGGTGCACGAAAAAGACATCGAGCAGGTTGAAAAGTCACTCAAGGCTTATCGTGACTTTTCTCCTGAGCACAAGGATTTTGATCTGTACGGCGGTATTGCGGGCTTTAGCATTTCACCAGCGGTGACGCAATCAGCCAAAGACAAAGGTTACTTTGTGCTCAAGCGCAAAGGCGATGTGTTCACGACCGATGCTAAGAGCATGCGGGCGTATTAAGCATGCGGGCGTATTAGGCGAATTGCTACACTTACGGTAGCGATATATGACCACCTGACGGTGACATATGCATAAAAATCTTAAAAATCAATCCAAACGCGCCCCCGAGGCTTTGACCGCCTCCGCCCATTTCGGTGTCTCGTCGGTTAAAAACTTGGCGAATTCGTCAGGGCCCAAATACGCAGGGTCTGCGCCTTGGCTGACCATGCGGCTGCGCACATCGGGCATGTTGAGTACGGTTTTGAAAGCTTCGCCAAGCTTGGCCACCACGTCTTTGGGGGTGCCCGCTGGCGCTAAAAATCCATAAAACCCGACCACTTCAAAATTTTTCGCCATCTTGGTTTCCATCACCGTCGGCACGTCGGGCAGGGCGGGGTTGCGTTCCTTGCTGGTCACAGCCAGCGCCCGCACTTTGCCTTGCTTGTGGTAGGCGGCGGCTTGGGGAATGCTCTCGGCCATGAATTGCACTTGCCCTGCCATGAGGTCGGTAAATGCGGGGGCACTGCCTCGGTAGGGGATGTGCACCATGAAAAGCCCGGTGGCGGTTTTGAACATTTCGGGCACGAGGTGGCTGATGCCGCCATTGCCCGCAGATCCGTAGTTCACGCGGCCTGGGTTGGTTTTGGCGTAACTCACAAACTCAGGCAGGGTTTTGGCAGGCAAACTGGGCGTGACCAAGAGCGCCAGCGGCTGCATGGCGGTGCGGGCAATGGGGGCAAAGTCTTTGAGGGTTTGGTAGGGCAGCTTGGTGTAGAGGCCGGGGTTGATCACCATCACGCCCGTGTTAGCCAGCATCAGGGTGTAGCCGTCGGCAGGGGATTTCATCACCTCTTGCGCGCCCACAATGCCGCCCGCGCCGGATTTATAGTCCACCAAAATCGGCTGGCCCAGCACAGTTTGCAGCTTGTCGGTGAGCAGGCGGGCGTGCTGGTCTAGCGGGCCGCCAGCGGGAAAGCCAATCACCACCTTGATGGCTTTGTTGGGGAAGGCCGCTGGTGTGGCTTGCGCCAGCGCCAGCGTGTGGGCAGCGGCGCACAGTAGCGTAAGCGACAGAGCGAGCGCGTTTTTGAGGGTTTTCATAGGAGTGGAGGTAACGGTTTTGCGCCATGATACGGGTCAATTACTAACCATGACAATAGGTGTTTCCGTTGATGACCACAGCCACAGCCTCTGCCACAGCCACCGCCCCTGCTCAAACGTCTACAGCATCTACAGCGTCGCCTAAAGCCCACCAAGCGCACTACGCTTTTTGGCCCAAGCGCGTGCCGCGTAGCATCAGTCCGCCCGTGACCTCGCTGTGGCGCAACATCGCCATCAGCGCTGAGCGCTACCCCCAGCGCCCCGCCTTGGTGTTTTTTGACCGCTGCTACAGTTATGCACAGTTGCTATCAGAAGCAGAGCAGCTCGCGTCCTATTTGCGACGACATTCGGTTAAAAAAGGCGACAGGGTGGTGCTGTGTATGCAAAACTGCCCGCAGCTGGTGATTGCCCACTTTGCCATTTTGCGGCTCGATGCCGTGGTGGTGCCAGTCAACCCCATGAACCGCGCCGAAGAACTCAAGCACTACATCACCGACCCCGACACCCAGTTTGCCATTACCAGCGCAGACCTTGCGCCGCAGTGGGCGGCAGCCTCGGATGCGCTAGCGCCGCAGCAGCGTTTAAAGCACCTCTTGGTCACGCATATGTCTGATGGCTTTGGCGAGGCAGCAAACGCCGACATGCCCCCCGCTTGGCAAGACTGGCTGCTCACCCGCCACAGCCCCCCCGCCGTGCAAGGCGCGCAGGTGCACGACTGGAGCGCCGCGCTGCGCGAGCCCATCAACCTGGGCCCCGTGCTGGCGCAGCCGGGCGACATGGCACTGTTGCCCTACACCAGTGGCACCACCGGCCTGCCCAAGGGCTGCGTGCACACCCATGCCAGCATCATGCACAACGCGGTGGCCGGTGGCCTGTGGGGCGGCAACTCTGCTGAAAACGTCACCCTGTGTGTGGTGCCCATGTTCCATATCACCGGCATGGTCAGCGTCATGCATTCCACGCTGTGCGCAGGCGCGGCCTTGGTCATCATGCCCCGCTGGGACCGCGAGTTGGCTGGCCGCATGATTTCGCGCCACAAGGTCACGCATTGGACTAATATCCCCACCATGGTGATCGACCTGCTGGCATCGCCCAGTTTTGAGCAATACGACCTGTCCAGCTTGGTCTACATTGGCGGTGGCGGTGCAGCCATGCCGCAGGCCGTGGCGCAGCGCCTGTGGGAACAGTTTGGCCTGCGCTACTCAGAGGGCTATGGCCTGACGGAGACCGCAGCGCCTAGCCACGCCAACCCGCCCGACAGCACCAAGCAGCAGTGCCTAGGCGTGCCTTTTGTCAGCGCCCAAGCGCGGGTGATAGACCCGACCACCTTGGCTGTGCTGCCCGCAGGCGAGGTGGGCGAAATTGTGATGCACGGCCCCATGAATTTCCAAGGCTACTGGAAGAACCCCGAGGCTACGGCCAAGGCATTTATACAAATCGATGGACTGCCGTTTTTCCGAAGCGGAGACTTAGGCCGCGTGGATGAAGACGGCTACTATTTCCTTACCGATCGGCTCAAGCGCATGATCAATGCCAGCGGATTTAAAGTGTGGCCAGCGGAGGTGGAGGCGCTGATGTTCAAACACCCAGCAATTGCCGAGGCCTGCATCATCAGCACCAAAGACGCCTACCGAGGCGAGTCAGTCAAAGCCGTCGTCGTGTTGCGCCAGTCGCATTTGGCCACCACTGAGGATGATATTTTGCAATGGTGCCGAGACAACATGGCAGTCTACAAAGCGCCGCGCACGGTGCAGTTTGTGGCGGCGCTGCCCAAAAGCGGCAGCGGCAAGGTGATGTGGCGGGCTTTGCAGGAGGCAGAGGTTTAGGCTCCGGTTTTCGAAGCATATTGGCAAGGCTACTGCTGTTTGGCTTGCAATCGCACAAACACTGTGTACTTGCGTTATTCTCTTGTGCTTAAATTACTTAGTGAAGAAGCATGAAGATGAAGGACTCAATGTCAAAAATAATCGTAATACTCGTTTTCATTGCATGTTTTTCTGTAAGTGCATTGGCTCAGGTAAATCAGAGCAATTGCCCAAAGGCTAGTTCTGAAAATTTAGTACGCTCTGGTAATGTCCTAATGGCGATGAGCGGGGGTGAAAGTTTGCTTTCGAATGTCAACGTACCATCTTTAGTTGATTTTATGACCCAAGAATCTTTAAAAAAATTAGACCCACGCAATCCCAATTGGAATCAAGCGAATCCATTATGGGGAAGATTGGAGTCTGAAATTGCTAAAGACGGCACAGTATTCATGAATCTAATCATGCAAAAAACGCTCTCTGAGATATTACCAATTATGCAATGTGCCTATGCAACAGAAATGTCTGAAGCTAATCTGATTGAGATGGACGGTTACTTCAAATCGGACATTGGTATTAGCCATCAAAAATTTTCACAAAAAATTACTTTAGCAATGCTTGAGAATGGGTTCTTGAAGCCAGAAGCACAACCATCTACAAGTTCTAAATTGACAACGGAGAGTCTAATTATTTTGCAAGCCAGTCTTGGTGTGGCCTCAATGGAGCGGATATTCGAAACCATGTCAAGTCAGGGCAGAGATATGACGGGGCAATCCATGGTCTGGAATCTTTTAATGGATAAATTGAAACAAATTGGTAAACCTTTCGTAGAGTCGTTGACCGCTACTTACACCGCGATTAGTGGGTTTGAAGCCTTTAATAAATCGAGAGCGATGCAGGCACACGGCGAAAAAATTTTAAAAGTGTATGAAACTTCCGAAATAAATATGAAGCTAGGTTATGCCACGATGGATATTGCAAAAGAGTATGAGAATGCAGAAACACGCTGGAAGTCACGCTACCAACAGGCGCTTGCAAAATGATTGTTGGTCTTCATTAGAAAACAAAGCACCGTGCAGCATGCAGTTTGAGGCAGCGCTGCCTAAATGCCGCAGCGGCAAGGTCATGTGGCGGGCTTTGCAGGAGGCGGAGGTTAAGCGTAATTCCGTTCGCTGAATTTCCCAGCCCCGTTCGCCCAGCGCACAACTTCATCGTTCGCTCTGAGCCTGTCGAGGAGGCCTTCCACCAACCCCGTCCGTCCTGAGCTTGTCGAAGGGTTCATACTGGCTTGGCTTGGCTGGCGCAGGAGAGGTGATGACTTTCAGCTTGCTTGTCAAATGCGTGCCAAACGTGCGCCAAACGCCAGTTTAACTATATACTGCGCACATCAACACAGTAATACTGAACACTATGCAAGCCAGTTTAGACCAAAGCAGCACCATGCTGCGCGCTTCGTACACGATTTCGGCACCCACGCTGCAGCGGTTTAACGCCGCTGTGCCTGCGGGTGAGCGCAGCCGCGTCATGGAGCGCTACATGTTGCAGGCTCTGCAAGAACGTGAGCAGGCGCGCGATAAAGAGATGGGCTCTATTGTGGATGCTTACATGACCGACCCCGCCTTTGCACAATGCCGAGCTGATGAGGCCTTGTGGGATGTGACAGTGGCCGATGGCCTAGAGGCGTAGCAGGCCGATTGCATATGGCCGACTTTGCCCGTGGAAAAATATACCGTGTCAATCTAGAGCCTACACGCGGGGGCGAGCAGCAAGGCAATGCGCGCCCCTGTGTGATTCTCTCAATCACGCCGCTCAACGAGCGCTTGCGCCACTTGGGGGTGATTCCTCTTTCATCGTCGGGCAAGGTGCTATCACCTGTTGTAGTGGCTGTGCCCTCGGCTGGTGTTGATTCGGTGGCGCTGTGCCACCAGTTTCGTACCATCGACAAATCGCGTATTGGTAAGTATGTAGGCGAACTTTCGCATCATGACCTGACGAGCATAGAGAATGCGGTACGGCAAGTTTACGGTTTGTGACTACCTACAAAACGAAAAATAAGTAATAACCCCAATCACATTCAAAAAATGCAGGTGCCCTAAGATACCCGCATGCTTGGTATCAAACGCGCCCCCACGGTTTATCTGTCGGTATGGCTATTCACGCTGATTTGCAGCGCCGCACTGGCTCAATCCAACGCCCAATCGAATCCCCTCGGGCAAGACACTAAAACCCAAAACAGCATGGCCCAGCGCATGCAGGCCTGCACCACCTGCCACGGCGCGGGGGCCACCGCGCAAATTGGGCGCACGGCCAATGAGGCGTATTTTCCGCGCATAGCGGGCAAACCTGCTGGGTATTTGTACAACCAGTTGGTCAATTTTCGGGATGGGCGCAGGCATTATGGCTTGATGGTGGGCATGGTGGAGCATTTATCGGATGCGTATTTGATGGAGATCGCGCAGTATTTTGCAACGCTGGATTTGCCCTACCCGCCTGCTATGCCGCCCAAGCAGGGCACAACAGCGGCCACACTGGCGCGCGGGCAGGCGCTGGTGCAGCGCGGTGATGCGGCGCGGGGCATTGCCGCCTGCACGGCCTGCCACGGTGCGGCGCTGATGGGCGTTCAGCCAGCTATTCCCGGTTTGCTGGGCTTGCCGCGCGACTACATCGCGGGGCAAATTGGCGCTTGGCAAACGGGCATGCGCCTAGCCCACGCGCCAGACTGTATGGGGCGTATCGCCAAGCTGCTTACCGCGCAAGACGTGGATGCGCTGAGCACTTGGCTGGCTGCGCAGCCAGTGCCTCCAAATGCCAAGCCAGCAGCTGCACTGCCCGCGATCCTGCCTGAGCGCTGCGGGGGCATGCCGTGAGGTGGCTTGAAAAGCTGGTGCAGCAGTGGCTAGATGCTTCGTGGGTTCGACGTGCATTACTGGGGATTTGTGGATTTTTCGCAGCACTGTTAGTGGCGGGTGTGGCGTTAATCACTATTGAATTAGTAGCGCACAATGACCTTTTGACTCTGACATCTGGCTCAAAAAGCATAAATTCACCAATTCAAAGCAGTTCGAGTGCCGCAAACGATGCCCAGCTTCAGCGCGGCGCGTATTTGGCCAAGCTTGGCAACTGCGCGGCCTGCCACACCGCGCGTGGCGGCGCGGCTATGGCGGGCGGTCTGGCCATCCACACGCCCTTTGGCGCGGTGTACACCAGCAACCTCACGCCCGACGCGGCCACAGGCATAGGCCTCTGGTCAGCCGATGCTTTTTACCGCGCCATGCACGAGGGCCGCAGCGCCAATGGCCGCCTGCTCACGCCCGCGTTTCCGTATGCCAATTACACCCTGATTACCCGCCAAGACAGCGATGCGCTCTATGCGTATTTCATGCAAGGCGTAGCATCGGTGGCGCAGCCCAACAAGCCACACGAACTGCGTTTTCCGTTTAACACGCAGATCGCTTTGGCTGCTTGGAGATTGGCTTTTTTCAATGCTGCTGCCACTACTAGTACTCCTAAGAATGCAGCAAACAATGACCATATGACGCTGACATTGCCAGAAAATTCTGTAAATATAGAGCGCGGTGCGTATTTGGTCAAAGGTTTGGGCCATTGCAGCGCCTGCCACGCCCAGCGCAATGCCTTGGGCGCTACGGGGCGCGAGCAAACGCTCAGTGGTGCGCTCATGCCCATGCAAGACTGGTATGCACCGTCGCTGCTCTCGGCAGCAGAGGCGGGCGTGGCGCACTGGCCGCGCGAGCAGGTGGTGGCCCTGCTTCAAACAGGCGTGTCGGCCAGCGCCACCGTAGCTGGGCCCATGGCCGAGGTGGTGGCCAAAAGCACGCAGTATTGGAGCGATGCCGATTTGCAATCTGCCGCGCTGTATTTGCAAAGCTTGCCGCAAAGTGCATCAGCCAAGCCACCAAATACTGGGCAAACAAACAGCAGCCAATACCAGCGCGGCCAAGCCCTGTTTGGCCAGCACTGCGCCAGCTGCCACGGCGAGGCGGGCCAAGGCTTGCGCGTTGAGGGCAGCGTGGCCTTACCCGCGCTGGCAGGCAACCGCGCCGTGCAAATGCACAACACCACCAACTTGGTGCGTACCGTCCTCGCAGGCGGCTACGCGCCCAGCACCGCAGGCAATCCCCGCCCCTTTGGCATGCCGCCCTTTGTACATGTGCTATCCGACGAAGACATAGCCGCCGTGGTCAGCTATATTCGCGGTGCATGGGGCAATGGTGCAGATTCGATCAGCACCACCGAGGTGATAGCGCAGCGTAAGGGGCTGATGCGTTAGGGCGCACGTACTGCGCGGCATCAGGCGCGCAAGCTGTCTCGCGCGTTCCTGTACTGGGCGCAATACGGTTCGCCTGAATGCTTGGTTTGGTTTTTAAAACCGCTTGTTTTGCGTGTCCACGTAGCGTTTTGCTGTCTTTCTGCATTTGATCTGGCGCGCCCGAGCAGCGTTTTGCTACCTTTCTGCCTTTGATCTGGTACGCCCGAGCAGCGTTTGGGCTCTCCCGCCACCGCGCATGCTGGAGTACCAGAAATCGCGTTTGCGGG
>JAYTMT010000152.1:0-4336 GCA_043728315.1 Polaromonas sp.
CCATGCTGCGGCGGCTTTGGTGGCTGAGGGCACGCCCGTGTTTGCCTACAAAGGCGAGACGCTCAAAGACTATTGGGATTACACCCACCGCATTTTTGAATTTGGCGACAAGGGCAGCAAGACTGAAGGCCCGAACATGATTTTGGACGACGGCGGCGACGCTACGCTCCTTATGCACCTTGGCACAAAAGCCGAGAAAGACCCCAAAGTCATCAGCAAGCCCGGTAGCGAAGAAGAGACCGAGTTGTTTGCTGCCATCAAAGCCAAGTTGCGCATCGACCCCACCTGGTATTCACGCCGCCTGAAAAACATCATTGGCGTGACTGAGGAAACCACCACAGGCGTATTGCGCCTCAACGAAATGTCGGCCAAAGGCACGCTGGCTCTGCGCGCTATCAATGTGAACGACTCGGTAACCAAATCTAAGTTTGACAACCTCTACGGCTGCCGCGAGAGTTTGGTTGACGCCATCAAGCGCGCCACAGACGTAATGATTGCTGGCAAAGTGGCCTTGGTGACTGGCTACGGCGACGTGGGCAAAGGCTCAGCCCAAGCCTTGCGCGCGCTCAGTGCCCAAGTGTGGGTGACCGAGATTGACCCAATCAATGCTCTGCAAGCGGCCATGGAAGGCTACAAAGTGGTGACCATGGAGTACGCCGCTGACAAGGCCGACATTTTTGTGTCAGCCACGGGCAACAAAAACGTCATCACCTACGAGCACATGGCGGCCATGAAAGACCAAGCCATTGTGTGCAACATTGGCCACTTTGACAATGAAATTGACGTGGCATCGCTGGAAAAATGCAAGTGGGAAGAGATCAAGCCCCAAGTGGACCACGTGATTTTCCCAGCCAAGGGCAAAAAGCCTTCCAAACGCATCATCTTGCTGGCCAAAGGCCGCTTGGTGAACTTGGGCTGCGGCACTGGCCACCCAAGCTTTGTCATGAGCTCCAGCTTTGCCAACCAAACAATTGCGCAAATTGAGCTGTTCACCAAGACCAAAGACTACAAAGTCGGTCAGGTCTATGTGTTGCCCAAGCATTTGGACGAAAAAGTGGCGCGCTTGCACCTGAAAAAGGTGGGCGCACAGCTCACTGAGCTCACCACCGAGCAAGCGGCTTACATTGGCGTGTCAAAAGAAGGCCCGTACAAGGCCAACTCTTACCGCTACTAAGCCGCTGCCATGCGCGCCGACCAGCTCTTGGTCGCTCGCGGCTTGGCCAGCTCACGCAGCCAAGCGGTGCGCCTGATAGAGTCGGGCGCGCGCTGGCAACGCGCTGGACAGGCAGACGACGCTTGGCGCGTGCTGCGCAAAAGCGATGATCTCGACGATGATGCCATCGTCGAGATCAATGATGAATCAGAGGCCAAATACGTCTCACGCGGGGGCTTAAAACTTGAGGGCGCGTTACGCGAGAGTGGTGTGAGCGTTCAAGGGCTGCGCTGCCTCGACGTGGGGCAATCCACAGGTGGGTTCACAGATTGTTTGCTGCAACACGGCGCTGCCCATGTGGTGGGTATTGATGTAGGCCACGGCCAACTGCACCCGCGCCTGCATGCTGACCCGCGCGTGCTGTGTTTAGAGAAAATCAATGCGCGGCAACTGCAAGCTAGTCAAGTACTTACTCCGCAATTAATAGCGCACTATGACCATATGACGGTGACATTGGGTTCAAATTTCTCAAAACCATCCGATTTGCAACTTTCCCTGCACGCTGGTTCGCCTGAGCGCGGTTTTGAGCTCATCGTAGGCGATTTGTCTTTCATCTCGCAAACCTTGGTGTGGCCAGCTTTGCTGCCCCTGCTCGCTGTGGGCGGTGTCATGCTGATGCTGGTCAAGCCGCAGTTTGAGTTGCAGCCCGAGCAAATTGGCAAGGGCGGCATCGTGCGCGACGCGGCGTTTTACCCGCTGGTGGAGCAGCGCATGCGCGCGGCGTCCTTGGCGCTGGGCCTCGAAGTCAAGCATTACATCAACAGCCCGATCACGGGCGGCGACGGCAACCGTGAATTTTTTATCCACCTGACCCAAACTACAGGCTCACACCGAGCCAGCACTGGAGTTACCCCATGAGCCAAACAAGCAAGCGATTGCCCATCAGCCTAGAGTTTTTCCCGCCCAAAACGCCCGAAGGCGTGGAAAAGCTCACAGCGGTGCGGCAAAAGCTATATGCCATCAAGCCGCATTTTTTCAGCGTCACCTATGGCGCGGGCGGCTCCACGCAAGACGGCACTATGCAAACCGTGCAAGCTATTCTTGCCGATGGCTACCAAGCAGCGCCGCATTTTTCCTGCATTGGCGCAACCAAAGACAGCGTGCGCGCCCAGTTGGCTGCATTCAAAGCAGCAGGCATCACCCGCATGGTGGCGCTGCGCGGCGATTTGCCCAGCGGCCACGGCAGCTTTGGCGAATTCAAATACGCCAGCGAACTGGTCGAGTTCATCCGCCACGAAACGGGCAATGACTTTCATATAGAAGTGGGCGCATACCCCGAGGTGCATCCGCAGGCCAAATCGCCAGACTCTGACCTTTTGGCCTTTGCCATGAAGGTCAAAGCAGGTGCCAGCTCGGCCATCACGCAATACTTTTTCAACAGCGACGCATATTTTCGCTTTGTTGACGATGCACATAAATTAGGAGCAAGCATTCCAGTTGTGCCGGGCATCATGCCCATTATCAGCAGCTCGCAGCTGATGCGCTTTAGTGATGCCTGTGGCGCAGAAATCCCCCGCTGGATACGCCTGCGCCTGCAATCCTTTGGCGACGACAGTGCCTCCATCAAGGCTTTTGGCCTAGACGTGACCACCGATTTGTGTGACCAACTGCGCAATGCCGGCGTGCCCGGCATACATTTTTACAGCATGAACCAGAGTGCGGCTACGCTGGAGATTTGCAAGCGGCTTGACCTGTGGTAGCCTAAACTGTGCATTGATAAAGAGCTGTTTTTACACTGATTATTTTTTAAAAAAAGGTATTTTTATGAAAATCGAAACCATTGCCGTCCACGGCGGCTACAGCCCAGATCCAACTACCAAAGCAGTAGCTGTGCCCATTTACCAAACGGTAGCCTTTGCTTTTGACAATACCCAGCATGGCGCTGATTTGTTTGACTTGAAAGTGCCTGGCAATATTTACAGCCGCATCATGAATCCCACCAATGGCGTGCTCGAAGCGCGTGTGGCAGCGCTTGAGGGCGGCATTGGGGCGCTGGCGGTGGCCTCTGGCATGTCGGCCATTGCCTACGCTATTCAAACCATCACCGAAGCGGGTGACAACATCATTTCGGCATCTACTTTGTATGGCGGCACGTACAACCTGTTTGCCCACACTTTCCCGCAAATGGGCATCGAGGTGCGTTTTGCGGATTACCGCGATCCAGCCTCCTTTGCCAAGCTGATTGACGCGCGTACCAAGGCTATTTATTGCGAATCAGTGGGCAATCCGCTGGGCAATATCACCGATATTGGCGCGTTGGCCAAGGTGGCGCATGACCATGGCCTGCCACTCATTGTGGACAACACCGTGCCAAGCCCGTATTTGTGCCGCCCCTTTGAGCATGGTGCAGATATTGTGTTCATTCATTGACCAAATACTTGGGCGGCCACGGCACTACCATAGGTGGAGCGGTGGTTGATTCGGGCAAATTCCCGTGGGCAGAGCACAAAGCACGTTTCAAGCGCCTGAGCGAACCCGATGTGAGCTACCACGGCGTGGTCTACACCGAGGCTTTAGGCGCAGCTGCGTACATCGGCCGCTGCCGCGTAGTGCCCCTGCGCAATTTAGGAGCAGCGCTTAGCCCCATGAACGCCTTTCAAATCCTGCAAGGCATTGAAACACTGGCCCTGCGCATGGACCGTATTTGCGACAATGCACTCAAAGTGGCCCAGTATTTGCAAAAACACCCTAAAGTAGCCGCCATCAATTACGCTGGCTTGCCAGACCATGCAGACCACGCCTTGGTGCAAAAATACATGGGTGGCCGCGCCTCAGGCATCATCAGCTTCACCCTCAAAGCCAGCGAAGGCCGCGAGGCAGGCGCGCGCTTTCAAGATGCGCTCAACTTGTTCACGCGCTTGGTCAACATTGGCGACGCCAAATCATTGGCCTGCCACCCCGCATCCACTACCCACCGCCAGCTCAACCCCAGCGAGCTAGCCAAAGCAGGTGTAAGCGAAGGCATGGTGCGCCTGTCGGTTGGTATTGAACACATCGATGATTTGATTGCTGATTTGGAGCAGGCACTGGCGGCGGTGTAATCCTTTTGCATATCTGACCGATTCGTTAGCCAGCTTAGGCTGAGATGCGATTTACAATTTTCAAGACCAAAATTTTTGGAAC
>JAYTMT010000153.1:0-3080 GCA_043728315.1 Polaromonas sp.
TAACTTAGTTACCAAAAAATATGAAACTAAACACCATCGTAGAACAAGTCACCCAGCGCATCAGAGAGCGCAGCGCGGTAACTCGGCAAGCTTATTTGGAACGCGTTGACGTCGCCGCCAACCGCCCACGCGGTGCAGACCGGCTGGGTTGCGCCAATGTGGCGCACGCTTTTGCGGCCTTGCCTAGCAACGACAAATTCAAGGTTGTGGCTGAAAAAGCGCCGAACATCGGCATCGTCAACGCCTACAACGACATGCTGTCGGCGCATGCGCCCTACCAGCAATACCCAGACCTGATCAAAACCGAAGCCCGCAAAAACGGCGCAACCGCGCAAGTGGCAGGCGGTGTGCCTGCCATGTGCGACGGTGTGACACAGGGCACGGCAGGCATGGAGCTGAGTTTGTTCAGCCGCGATGTGATCGCCATGTCCACCGCCGTGTCCCTCAGTCACGATGTGTTTGACTGTGCCTTGATGTTGGGTGTGTGCGACAAAATAGTCCCCGGTTTGCTGATTGGCGCGCTGCAGTTTGGCCATTTGCCCACGGTGTTTGTACCGGCGGGGCCGATGACCAGTGGCTTGTCCAACAACGCTAAATCTAAAGTGCGCGAGCAAGCGGCGCTGGGATTGGTGGGGCGTGCAGAACTACTGGAAGCCGAATCCAAGGCCTACCACGGGCGCGGCACCTGCACGTTTTACGGCACTGCCAACAGCAACCAAATGCTCTTGGAAGCCATGGGCTTGCACGTGCCAGGCAGCGCTTTTGTGAACCCTGACAACGACTTGCGTGATGAGCTCTCCCGCGAAGCCACGCGCACTGTGTTGGCTTGCAAAACACCGATTGGCAAGCTGGTGGACGAGCGCTGCATCGTCAACGCCATGATCGCGCTGTTGGCGACGGGCGGCTCGACCAACCATTTGATTCATTGGGTGGCGGTGGCGCGTGCAGCGGGCATCACGATTGATTGGGATGATTTCTCGGCTTTGTCCGCAGTGATCCCCTTGCTCAGCCGTGTCTACCCTAATGGCAGCGCGGATGTGAACCAGTTCCAGGCCGCAGGTGGCCCGGGCTACGTGATTCGTGAGTTGCTGGACGCGGGCTTGATGCATGCCGATGTGTTGACCGTGCGACCTGCCGGGCTACGCGAGTTCACCGGCGAGCCAAATTTGGTGGATGGCAAGCTGCACTGGCATGCCATTGGTGCGACGCAAGACGACAGCGTTTGCCGCCCCGTCAGTGCGCCGTTCAGCGCTACTGGTGGTTTGATGCTGCTGCAAGGCAATTTAGGCCGCAGTGTGATCAAAATATCAGCCGTACCCGATGACTGCCATATCGTGGAAGCGCCAGCCCGCGTGTTTGAATCGCAAGAAGCGATGCTGGCTGCGTTCAATGCCAAAGAGATGGAACGTGACATGATTTGCGTGGTCCGCTGGCAAGGTCCGCAAGCCAATGGTATGCCTGAACTGCACAAGTTGACGCCGCCGCTGGCGATTTTGCAGGGCAAAGGCTTCAAAGTGGCGCTGGTGACGGATGGACGCATGAGCGGCGCATCCGGCAAGATTCCTGCCGCGATCCATGTGTCGCCGGAAGCGGCAGCCGGAGGGCCATTAGCCAAAGTGCGTACGGGTGATGTGATTCGTCTTGATGCTGTGGCAGGTACGTTGCAAGTGTTGGTCAGCGATGGTGAATGGGCTGCGCGCACGGTTGACGTGATGCCGCAAGCTTTGCGTGATGCCAATGGCTTGGGCATGGGCAGGGAATTATTTGCTGCTATGCGGCGTAATGCAGCGGCAGCCGAAGCAGGCGCTACAACTTGGCTATAAAACCACTTTAAATACGATAACGAAACTGAAAACGATAGCAAAATAATGAAATCAATTGACTTTAAAAATTTAACAGCCTTGCAAGTGATGCTAGACGCCCCCGTGATTCCCGTGATTGTGTTGAACGATGTGGCGCACGCCGTTCCTTTGGCGCGTGCTTTGGTGGCTGGTGGTATCCGCATGCTGGAAGTGACATTGCGCACGCCACAGGCCTTGGCGTGTATTGAAGCCATTGCCAAAGAAGTGCCGGATGCCGTTATTGGTGCAGGCACAGTACGCAGCGCATCTGATGCCCAAGCCGCCGCCAAAGCCGGCGCATTGTTTGCTGTCAGCCCTGGCTATACAAGTGCTGTTGGCAAAGCGTGCCGCGACTTGGGTTTACCGCTGTTGCCAGGAGTAGCGACAGGTAGCGAAATCATGATGGCGCAGGAAGATGGCTTCACCGAGTTGAAGTTTTTTCCAGCGATGCAAGCGGGTGGTTCAGCCTTGCTGAAAGCTTGGAGCGGCCCGTTTTTCGACATCAACTTCTGCCCAACGGGTGGTTTGACGCTGAGTAATGCGCCAGACTTTTTGGCTTTGCCGAACGTCAAATGTGTGGGCGGTTCGTGGCTGACGCCAGCAGATGCGATGGTGTCGGGTGATTGGGCACGAATAACCCAATTAGCGACAGAAGCCAGCGAGTTGAAACGCTAAGCTGAATCGATAAGTTTATTCAACGCGCTGGATCAGCTCAATCTTGTAGCCATCAGGGTCAGTTACAAACGCGATGATGGTCGTCCCGCCTTTGACAGGGCCAGCTTCGCGGGTGACAGCGCCGCCGTACTTGGCAGCTGTCGCGCGCATGGCATCACATGTCGCAGCCACATCAGGCACGCCCAAAGCTACATGGCCATAAGCTGTTCCCATGTCATAGCTGTCTACGCCATGGTTGTAAGTCAACTCAATTTCGGCATGTTCAGGGTTACTGCCATAGCCTAGAAAAGCCAAGCTGTATTTGTACTCTGTGTTCTCAGAAGTACGCAATAATGTCATACCCAGCACGTGGGTGTAAAAATCAATCGAGCGTTGAAGGTTGCCAACGCGCAGCATGGTGTGTAGGAATCTCATGGTGTTATTGTGCTCTTAAATTTACGCCGTGGATTTGGGCAATTCAAACACCAAGCAAGTGGTCGTCGCATGCGCGTACAACGTGCCGTCTGGTCCAAACAAACGCGCTTCAGCGGTGGCGAGTTGGCGGCCACAGTGGATCACTTTTCC
>JAYTMT010000154.1:0-2999 GCA_043728315.1 Polaromonas sp.
AAGCTGCCATCCAACACCGCTTTGCCTACGGCCATGAATACCATTTGCCCTGCGCTGCTGAGTTTGCCGTCGGTCAGGCCAGGGCTTACCAGTGCCAAGCCACCTCCCACCAGCGCCAATGCAGCTGCGCTGGCCATACCGAGCTTTAAAAAATGTCTTTTTTGCATGCCCGCATGATGGCATGGCACAACGCGCATGGGCTAGAGCTTTTCACCTAGATACACTTGGGGTTTATATGCAGCCCACTCTTGCCCCACCCGCCGACATCCGCAGCCATATGGCCACGGTCAACAGCTTGCGCGCTGCTCAAGTTGGCACACCAGGTCTAGGTGCCGCAGTATTGGCGGTCAAGTCCTTGCAATCGCGTCGATTCGCGCACAGCTACGCCGATTTGCTTGCATCCGCGCAATTCGCAGCGCCCACGCGTTTTTTTCTAGACGAGCTGTACGGCACACGCGATTTCAGCCAACGTGACGCGCAGTTCTCTCGCATTGCCAGCACACTTGAGCGCTTGTTTCCCGCTTCTGTCGTGCACACCGCCACCCAATTGGCAGCCTTACACGCGTTGAGTGAAACCCTAGACGATGCTATGGGCAGGTCTTGGCTTGCACTTGAAAGCCTAGCACCCGCAATCCGCTACACCACAGCTTGGCAGACCACGGGTCAGCCCGCACTGCGCCGCCAGCAACTCGCTCTGGCGCTTGGCATTGGCCATTCTCTTGACAAACTCACGGGCACTCCTGGCCTGCGCACCACGCTCAAGATGATGCGCGGCCCCGCAGCCGCTGCGGGGCTTGCTGATTTGCAGCGCTTTTTAGAAACTGGCTTCGACACCTTTGCATCTATGCGTCGCAGCAAGGGAGCCTGTGTGCATTTTTTATCCTGCATTGAGTCGCGCGAATCGCAGTGGATCAACCGTCTCTTTGAATTTTCGCTGCTTGCGCATCCCTCTTCCAGTCCACAAATCGAAGAACTCTCTGCACTCCTGTCATTTGCGTGACAATGGCTTGCATTTTCATTGCAATTAACGCGATTTTGGTCTTTTAGTTAGCCATTACCTAGGGCAATTCCCCAGCACACATCTGCTGTATGTCGCGCACAATTCCTAGATTGTTATTAAGGAATTCCATGACCACATCCACCGACAAAGTTTGGCTTGCCAGCTATCCAGAAGGCGTTCCAGCGACCATTAATCCAGAGCAATTTCGCTCCTTGACAGCCTTGATTGATGAAAGCTTCAAAAAGTTCGCATCTAACCCTCTGACGGTCTGCATGGAGCGTTGGATGAGTTACGGACAATGCGACAGTCTCAGCACGGCCTTAGGGGCGTGGTTGCAAAGCCGAGGCTTGGACTCTGGTGCACGCGTGGCCATCATGTTGCCCAATATCCCCCAATTTCCCGTCACTATGGCTGGTATTTTGCGCGCTGGTTATACCTGCGTGAACGTCAACCCCCTCTACACAGCGCGTGAGCTAGAGCACCAGCTCAAAGACAGCGGTGCCAGCGCAATTGTGGTTCTTGAAAACTTCGCAGGCACATTGGCACAAGTCATCGGCAATACAGGCATCAAAGAGGTGGTTGTTGCATCCATGGGCGATCTGCTGGGTTTTTGGTATGGCACATGGCTCACTTTTGCAGTGCGGCACTTGGCCAAAATGGTGCCAGCTTACAGCTTGCCATTGGATGACGGCATCCGCGTGACACCTTTCAACCGCGCCATTGCAGACGGCACACGCATGGCGCTCAAGCCTATCAGCACTGACTTGGATTCCATTGCTTTTTTACAATACACCGGTGGCACAACCGGACTTAGCAAAGGCGCAGTGTTGACACATCGCAATGTAATTGCCGCCATTTTGCAAGCGCAGGCATGGTTTACACCAGCACTCAAAGACATTGGTGACCTCAGCAAAGTCAATACCATAGCTGCTCTGCCCCTCTACCATATCTTCGCACTGGGCATTTGCCTTCTTTCTATTCGGTCGGGCTCTCACATGACTTTGATACCGAATCCACGTGATTTCGGAAAATTTATCGACGTGCTCAAAAAGCGACCATTTCACATGCTTCCAGCCGTCAACACCCTATTTAATGCGTTGCTACAGCACCCACAATTCAAATCCGTAGATTTTTCTAAGCTCCGCGTCTCTCAAGCAGGTGGCATGGCAGCTTCTGAGGGCACAGCAAAGCACTGGTTGGATGCCACTGGCTGCGCAATGATCGAGGGCTGGGGCATGAGCGAAACCTGCGCCATGGGCACCAATAACCCAGCTACCAATGCGCAATTTTCCGGCACGATCGGACTGCCATTGCCCAGCGTTGAAATCGCCATCAAAGACGAGGCTGGTAACTCTTTGCCCTTGGGCGAATCAGGCGAAATATGCATCAAAGGACCAAACGTCATGGTCGGTTACTACAACCAGCCTGAAGAAAATGCCAAAACCTTCACACTAGACGGCTTTATGCGAACTGGCGATGTAGGGATAATGGACACGCAGGGTTACACAAAAATTGTGGATCGCATCAAAGACATGATTATTGTCAGCGGCTTCAATGTCTACCCTAGCGAGTTAGAAAACGTCATCTCCATGTGTCCAGGCGTAGTGGAATGCGCTGCAGTTGGGATCACAGACCCCAAACAGGGCGAAGCAATCAAGGTCTTTGTGGTTAAAAATGACCCTACACTTAGCGAGGAAGAGGTAGCCAAATACTGTCGCCAGCATTTAACCGGCTACAAAATCCCCAAGCACATAGAATTTCGAGATGATTTGCCGAAGTCAAACGTCGGAAAAATACTCCGACGCGAGTTGCGAAGCAAGTAATTTTATGCCGTTAATGGGTATGAGTAGGGGCAAAATCCTGCTCATGGTTGAGCTGGAATTATAAATTTTGAGCGAAAAAAAACGCCTCATCCAAAGATGAGGCGTTTTCTGGCATAAGAGCCTGACGATGTCCTACTTTCACACGGGAACCCGCACTATCATCGGCGCTAAGTCGT
>JAYTMT010000155.1:0-54933 GCA_043728315.1 Polaromonas sp.
TCTTCCATGGCGCTTGCAGTCCCAAGGCCATTGCAAATAATGTGTCGCTGTTTGTTGTCATAGGCTGTAGCATACCCATACCAAATCACATAGACCCGAAAAAACCAGCTCCCCGCGAAGCGGGCCAGCGATCCGTTTGAGCGTTGGCACAGCGCTCGCTTAGCCACAGCAGTGACCATTTAAGACCGAAACATGCATCAGCAAAGCGCTCACTTAGCCGCAAATCGACCAGCTAGCAAAAAATTCCCAAGCCACGTAAGTTAACATTGACGCATGACTTCACCGTATTCCCGCATCACTGGCACTGGCAGCTACCTGCCCACGCGCCGCCTCTCTAATGCTGACCTTGTGGCCGAGCTGGCTGCCAAGGGCGTTGACACTTCTGACGACTGGATTGTCGAGCGTACCGGTATCCGCGCCCGCCATTTTGCAGCTGCCGACCAATCGGCCAGCGATTTGGCCTTGCCCGCTTGCCATGCCGCGCTGCTAGCGGCTGGCAAATCGGCAGCCGATATTGATTTAATCATCGTCGCCACCTCCACGCCCGACATGGTTTTCCCGTCCACCGCCGCCATTTTGCAGCACAAGCTGGGCATAGCAGGCTGCGCCGCCTTTGACGTGCAAGCCGTGTGCAGCGGCTATGTGTATGCGCTCACCGTGGCCGATAGTTTGATTAAAACGGGAGCGGCCAAGTGCGCGCTGGTGGTGGGCGCAGAGATTTTCAGCCGTATTTTGGACTTCAATGACCGCACCACCTGCGTGTTGTTTGGCGATGGCGCGGGCGCTGTTGTCTTAGAAGCTTCGCCTACCCCCGGCATTTTAGCTGCCGAGCTGCATGCCGATGGCAAACACGTAGGCGTGCTCTGCGTGCCCGGCACGGTCAATGGCGGGCAAATCTCTGGTGACCCATTGCTCAAAATGGACGGCCAAGCCGTCTTCAAGCTGGCCGTGGGCGTGCTGGCCGACGTCGCCCGCTCGGTGCTGGCCAAAGCAGGCAAAACAGAAGCTGACATCGACTGGCTCATCCCCCATCAAGCCAACATCCGCATCATGCTGGGCACGGCCAAAAAGCTCAAGCTGTCTGAAGACAAAGTAGTAGTCACCGTAGACCAACACGGCAACACCTCTGCCGCCAGCATCCCGCTGGCCATGGATTCTGCCGTGCGCAGCGGCAAAATTCAAAAAGGTCAGACCGTGATGCTCGAAGGCGTGGGCGGTGGCTTTACCTGGGGTGCGGTGCTGCTCAGCTTGTGAGCGGGATTCGCCGTTTCCACGCGTGACTAAGCAAGTTACTTTCATTACGCACAGCCGTAAAAATAAAATATCGAGACTTATATGAAACCATTCGCATGTGTATTCCCCGGCCAAGGCTCGCAGTCTGTGGGTATGTTGGACGCTTGGGGCGACCACCCTGCTGTGGCGGCGGTGCTCAGCGAAGCCTCGGCTGCGCTGGGCGAAGACTTGGCAAAGCTGATCAAAGAAGGGCCCAAAGAAGCGCTGGCGCTCACAGCGAACACGCAGCCGGTGATGCTGGTGGCGGGCGTGGCAGCTTACCGTGCTTGGGCGGCTGAGGGCGGCGCAGTGCCAGCCGTGGTGGCGGGGCATTCGCTGGGTGAGTATTCGGCCTTGGTGGTCTCGGGCGTGCTCAGTTTGGCTGATGCGGTGCAAACCGTGCGCCTGCGCGGGGCAGCCATGCAAGAGGCTGTGCCCGTGGGCGTGGGTGCTATGGCTGCTGTGCTGGGCATGTCTGCTGCGGATGTGATAGCAGGATGTGACGAGGCGACGCTGACATTTGGCTTAAATTCTACAGAAATAGCCCAAGCCGTGAATTTTAATGACCCCGGGCAAACGGTGATAGCGGGCACGGTGGCTGGTGTGGCCAAGGCCAGTGAAATCCTCAAAGCCAAGGGTGCTAAGCGCTGCCTGCAGCTGCCCGTGTCGGCGCCATTTCACAGCAGCCTGATGAAACCCGCCGCCGAGAAGCTGCGGGATAAACTGGCCACGCTCACTTTTCATGCGCCGCAAATTCCGTTGGTGAACAACATCGACGTAGCCGTACAAACCGATACTGACGCGATCCGCGATGCGCTCTATCGCCAAGCATGGGGCCCCGTGCGTTGGGTCGAATGCGTGCAAGCCATCCAAGCGCGCGGCGTGGGCACACTCATCGAATGCGGGCCAGGCAAGGTGCTCACTGGCATGGCCAAGCGCATCGACGCGCAACTGCTGAGCGCGGCGGTGTTTGACCCCGCGAGTTTGGCAGAGGCGAAAGCCTTGATGGCATAAGCTTTGGCAACTGCCCCATGTTGCCAATATTTACGGCATGATATGCACATGAAAACGCAACAATGCCCACAATTCCAAGCCATTGCTGACACTGTACGCCAAGTGCTGGATAGCGCTTTGCCGCAGGCCCAGGCTGCGTGGGTGTTTGGTAGCGCGGCAAACGGCCATTTGCATACAGGTAGCGATATAGACATTGCCGTGATGCAAGAGCAGCGTATTGGCACAGACCAGCATCTGGCGCTCACCGAACAACTGGCCAATGCGCTGCAGCGTGACGTGGATCTGATCGACTTTAGCCGTAGCACCAGTGTGATGCACCAGCAAATTTTGACGACGGGGCAGCGTATTTTGTGCCGCGATGCCTTGACCGTGGACAACTACGAAGTGTTTTGTCTCACGGAGTATTTGCACTTCAATGCCAGACGACAAGCGCAATTGCGCGATGTCATGCAACGCGGCCGGGTATTATCGAACTAAACCATGCCAGTCAACCGTGACATTTTGATCAACAAAGCGCAAACGATTGAGCGCTGCGTGGCGCGTGCCCGAGAAGAATACGCCGTTGATCCCAGCAGTTTTTCCAGTAGCCATACCCACCAAGACGCGGCTATTTTGAATATCCAACGCGCTTGTGAAGCGGCTTTGGATATATCGCAGCATATTATCAGCCATGCAAACCTTGGCATAGCGCAAAGCGCACGTGACGGTTTTGTATTGCTCGCCAAAAATGGCATTATCAGCGATGCACTGAGCACCCAAATGCAAGCCATGCAAGGCTTTCGCAATATTGCGGTGCATGATTACCAAAGCCTGCATACCAATATTGTCGAACGTGTTATTTTGGACAGTCTGGGCAATGTGCTCCAGTTTAGCGCCACCATTCTCAAGCATTACGCATAAAACAAGCCTCATTTTTATGGAAAATACCCCCCAAATCGCCCTAATCACCGGTGCCACCCGCGGCATTGGTGCCGCCATTGCCCAAGAACTCAAAGCCAAGGGCTTCACTGTGATTGGCACCGCCACCACAGCCGAGGGTGCGGCCAAAATCAGCGCTGCGGGTGTGCAAGGCGAGGTGCTGAATGTGACTGACGCTGCGGCGCTAGACAGCTTGGTTGAATCAATAGTCAAAACCCACGGCGGCTTGCATGTGCTGGTGAACAATGCGGGCATTACCCGCGACACACTGGCCATGCGCATGAAAGACGACGACTGGGATGCTGTGGTGGACACCAACCTCAAGGCGGTGTTTCGCTTGAGCCGTGCCGTGATTCGCCCCATGATGAAGCAGCGCTATGGCCGCATCATCAACATCACCAGCGTGGTGGGCGCGTCGGGCAATCCCGGGCAGGCCAACTACGCCGCCGCCAAGGCAGGTGTGGCGGGCATGACGCGGGCACTGGCCCGCGAGCTGGGCTCGCGCAACATCACGGTCAACTGCATCGCGCCGGGTTTTATTGAAACGGATATGACGGTCGGTTTGGCCGAAGACCAGAAAAAAGCCCTGCTAGCGCAAATCCCTCTGGGCCATTTGGGCAAACCCGCCGATATTGCCCACGCCGTGGCGTATTTGGCCAGCCCGCAGGCAGGCTATGTGACGGGGCAGGAGATGCATGTGAATGGCGGCATGTATATGTAGGGTGCTTGCACCACGCGCTGGTTTATGCCGCAGAGCCCAGTAGCTGGGTCACACGCGCTTGCAAAACAGGAATGACATCGGCTTCGAACCACGGGTTGCGTTTGAGCCATATGTTGTTGCGCGGGCTAGGGTGGGGCATGGGCAATGCATGGGGCCAATAGTTGCGCCAAGATTGCACAGTCTCTGTCAATGTGCGAGCCGCATCGGGCAGGTGGTAATCCATGGCGTATTGCCCAATCACCAAACGCAACTGGATTTTTGGCAACTGTGCCAACAATTGGCCACGCCAAGCGGGGGCGCACTCGGGGCGTGGGGGCAAGTCGCCTGATTTGCCTGTGCCGGGGTAGCAAAAGCCCATGGGCAAAATAGCCAGCTGTTGGGCGTTGTAGAACACCGCGCGCGAAATGCCCAGCCATGCGCGTAATCGGTCACCACTGGCATCGTCAAATGGCACGCCACTGCTGTGCACTTTGCTGCCCGGTGCTTGGCCTGCAATCAAAATCCGCGCTGCTGGGTGCGCTTGCAGCACAGGGCGCACGCCCTGCGGCAAGTGCTGCGCGCACAGGGTGCAGGCGCGTACTTGCACTAAAAGCGGATTCAAGAGTGATTGCATCTGAATGGGCAGAGTAGCAGTGAGCCGGAAAAACTGCGGTTTAGACCTGTCGCGTTGGGCATACGTAGCACGAATGATAAGACACCAAGCAAAAGCACGTTAGTGTGACTATACAGTCCCGCCGCATTCTGTGTTGAGGCCGTTTTGAACGAATTTTAGAAAACCCTGCCTAACAGGGTAAAATCCGCAAGTCTTAACAACCCTCAGAGTGTATATATGAGCGATATCGAAGCACGTGTCAAAAAAATCATTGCCGAACAACTCGGCGTCGAAGAGTCACAAGTAACCGCTGAGAAGGCTTTTGTGGCCGATTTGGGCGCTGACTCTCTGGACACGGTAGAGCTGGTGATGGCCTTGGAAGATGAGTTTGGCATAGAAATTCCTGACGAAGATGCCGAAAAAATCACCACGGTGGCCGCTGCGGTGAAATACGCGCAAGACCATCCCAAGGCTTAAACCTTTAACCCAAGGGTCCGACATGACCAAGCGCAGAGTGGTCGTTACTGGCCTAGGTTGCATCAGCCCGGTGGGTAACACCGTGGCCGATGCATGGAACAATTTGCTCGCTGGCCAATCTGGGATCGACCTGATTACCAAGTTTGACGCGAGCGCCTTTGCTTGCAAATTCGCGGGCGAGGTCAAGGGCTTTAAGGTGGAGGATTACCTCAACACCAAAGAAGCCCGCACCATGGACACCTTCATCCATTACGGCATTGCCGCTGCGGTGCAAGCCGTGGCCGATGCTGGCCTTGCCACGGGGCAGGCACTAGGCGAAGAAGAGTCCCTGCGCATTGGTTGCAACATTGGTTCGGGCATTGGTGGCTTGCCGATGATTGAAGAAACCCACGCCGAGCTGGTGGCACGCGGTCCGCGCCGCATCACCCCATTTTTTGTGCCAGCGAGCATCATTAACATGATCTCGGGCCATGTGTCGATCCGTTTTGGCTTTAAGGGCCCCAATATCGCGGTGGTTACGGCCTGCACCACGGGCTTGCATGCCATTGGCATGGGCGCGCGCATGATCGAGTATGGCGATGCCGACGTGATGGTCTGCGGCGGGGCAGAGTCTACTGTGTCGCCACTGGGCATTGGCGGTTTTGCCGCTGCCCGGGCGCTGTCCACCCGCAACGAAGACCCCAAAACTGCCTCCCGCCCGTGGGACAAAGACCGCGACGGCTTTGTGCTGGGCGAGGGCGCAGGCGTGCTGGTGCTCGAAGAATACGAGCACGCCAAGGCGCGTGGGGCCAAAATCTATTGTGAATTGGCAGGTTTTGGCATGAGCGGCGATGCTTTCCACATGACCGCCCCGAACATGGACGGCCCGCGCCGCGCCATGCTCAACGCACTGACCAATGCTGGCCTGAACACCACCGACGTGAACTACATCAACGCCCACGGCACGTCCACGCCGCTGGGGGATTTGAACGAATCCAATGCCATCAAGGCAGCCTTGGGCGACCATGCCAAAAGCGTAGTGGTGAACTCCACCAAGAGCATGACCGGGCATTTGCTGGGCGGCGCTGGCGGCATTGAAAGCGTGTTTACCGTGATGGCTTTGCAGCAGCAAAAATCCCCACCCACCATCAATATTTTCAACCAAGACCCCGAATGCGACTTGGATTACTGCGCCAACACAGCGCGCGACTTGAAAATTGACGTGGCCGTGAAGAATAATTTTGGTTTTGGTGGCACCAATGGCACGCTGGTTTTTAAGCGCGTATGAGCGCGTTTAGTTTCCACAACACGCACTAACCCCTGCGGCGCAGACACCTTGCCCTGCCATGCGCTACGCCCCCGCAGTGTCACACAGCATCCAAGCTTCTAGGCTTGGCAATGCGGTTTTGTTGATATTTGCTATAATTTATGCAGCGCTATGTGTCCATATGGCGCTGACATTGGGTGTTTTTTCTGTAAAAATACTGTTTTTTAGCATGGTGGGAGCACTGGTTTGGCTGCTGTGCGCGCATGCGCTGCGCCGCCAGCATGTGGGCTTGCTGCGCTGGCAATTGGATGGGCGCATGCACAAAGGCAGCAACCCACAGGCGTGGACAAATATGGGCTGGACTTGGGAACCAAAAGTGCGCGAGGGTGCTCTTACACACCATCCGGTGGTAGATGTCACACTGACCGCGCGTTTTGATGCGCAAATTGGCATGCTGCTGCGTTATGAACTGTATGAAACCAATAGCGAGGGACACATTCTGGGAACAACCGTGCTTTGGCTTTTGGCGCTGCACAGCCACGCAGCCAGCAGTGCCGCTTGGCAGGACTTGCGCCGCGCAGCCTATGCGCCAATACTTGCGCCAACACTTGCGCCAACACTTGCGTCTACACCTGCGCCAATTTCTAGTAATGCGGGGCGCGATGGGCTTGGCGCCGGGGTTGCCAGCGCATGAACATTAAGTCTGGCCCAGCTGGGCAAGCCGATACAGAGCCTAGCGCCGAGTCCAGCTCTGCGCCCAGCTCCGAATCACTCAACCGCCCCAGCAACCCCAGCAACGACAGCGATTTGCTCTTGGTGCAGCAGTGTTTGGCGGGCGACAAACATGCCTTTGACCTGCTTGTTATCAAATACCAACGCCGCGTGGAGCGCCTGATTGGCCGCATGGTGCGCGACAGTGACAGCGTGCCCGATATCGCCCAAGACGCTTTCATTCGCGCCTACCGTGGATTGGCCACGTTTCGCGGCGAGGCGCAGTTCTACACTTGGCTCTACCGCATTGCAGTCAACAGCGCCAAAAAAACGCTGATGGACTTCAAACGCAACCCCGTCATTACCGAAAGCGCGCTGCGCGGCGCGGCAAATGACGAAAACGCTGAAACTTCTAGCGCCTTAGATGCTCTAAACGCCAGAGGGCAAAGCAGCGACACCCCAGAATCGGCCTATGCCGCCAAGGAAATCGCCCAAGCGGTCAACGATGCCATGGCTTGCCTGCCGCCAGAGCTGCGAGAAGCGCTGGCGCTGCGTGAGATGGAGGGGATGAGTTACGAGGACATTGCCCAGATGATGCAATGCCCCATCGGCACCGTGCGTTCGCGGATTTTCAGGGCACGCGAGGTGGTGTCTAAGCGCATCAGGCCGATGCTGGAGCACCAAGGGGGCAAGCGATGGTGAAAAGGGCTGTGCATACAACAGATGGGGCCAGGCGGCTTGTTATGTTTAATAGGTTTGAAATGATTTATTTGAGAAAATATGCCACATGTCAGCGTCAGATGGTGAAAGCATGCTATGAATAGTGAAGTAATGAAGATGTCAAATGGCAATAAAACCGTGGCCGAGCACGCCCTAGCGGGCACTGTCGTGCCAGACCATGCCCCCCACAATGCCCAGAGCACAGCTGACAATGATTTTGAGCAAATCAGCGCGCTTGCCGATGGCGAACTGCAAGCGCAGCAAGCTGGCGCTCTTTTGGCGCGTTCGCAGCGTGACCCCGATCTGCGGGCCGCTTGGCATGGCTACCAGCTGATTGGGGATGTGCTGCGTGGCCAAACGGCTGGAACTTCCAGCCACAGCGTTGCTTTTTTAGCCAATTTCCATGCGCAAATTGCCTTGGACGATGCGCAAATGGCCAGCGCACAGGCTGGCAATGCGCAAACTGGCGGCGGGACATCCCAAACGATCATGCAAACGACCATGCAAACCACAACCCATACGACACTGCAAACGATACAGGCCATAGCACAGCCGTCGCACGCTTTGCGCAGCGCGGTGGGTGTTGCACACAGCGAGCAACTGGCTCTGCAAGCAGACCAATCAAGCGCCCAACCCATGGCGCAAGCCGCCAACGACGCGCTATTTCGCTGGAAACTGGTGTCGGGCTTTGCCAGCATGGCCGCTGTGGCTGCCATTGGCTGGGGGGCTGTGTCTGCTGATTTCTTAGGCTTGGGTGGCGCATCGCAAAACATGGCGCAAAATACACCGCAAAGCACCCTAGGCAGCACCAGCCAAAGCGCACAAAACAGCAGCGCAGTGGCCGCCAACAGCGCTGCGCAGAGCGCAGCCGCTGCGTCTGGTGCAGCAGGCGTCGGCGCTGCAAACAACGCACTGGCATTGCCCGCCCCGAATGCGCAGCCAGTACAAGCCGCCGTGATGCTGCGCGATCCGCGCTTTGATGCGTTTTTGGCGGCGCACAAGCAGTTTGGCGGCGCATCGGCCTTGGCCCAGCCTGCGGGTTTTTTGCGCAGCGCTAGCTTTGAGGCTGGGCGTTGAGCCGTGGCAGGCTCAGGCACCAATGAAATCAGGAAATTTATGAAATTTATGCACAATGTCAGCGCCAAATGGTCATTAAGCGCTATATTAAATGTAGCATTAATTTTTGCATTTTGCACCCTATTCGGGCAAGCAGTGATTGCACAATCTGCGCCAATTGGGGTGCAGGATAGACCATTGGCCAATTTGCAGCTTAGCCAACACCTAAGCCAACACCAAAACCTGCAAACCAAGCCCCAGGCCTACCAACTGTTGGCCCAAGCTGCCCAGTCGGCAGTGCCGTCTCCGGCCGCGGCACCAAGCCTGGGCCCAATTCCAGTCCAAATGACCACTCCAACGCTCGGCCCAGCAGCGGACAGCGCCGTCAAAGAATGGCTGCGCAACATGCACGACGCTGCCATGCGCAAGCGCTCCTACATTGGCACAGTGGTGGTGTCCTCGCAGCAGGGCATGAGCAGTGCCAAAATTTGGCATGCCTGCGACGGCGTGCAGCAAATGGAGCGGGTGGAATCGCTCACTGGCGCACCGCGTTCGAGTTTTCGCCGTGGCGACCAAATACTCACCCTGCACCCAGAGACCAAGACCGCCCGCTCTGAAAAGCGCGACGCATTGGGTGCTTTTCCAGACCTGCTCAAACCCGGTGCCAACCAAATCCCAGAGTTTTATGCTGTCAAAAACCAAATCGCTGAGCGCATGGCCGGGCTAGATGCCGACGTGGTGCAGCTTGTGCCCAAAGACCCGCTGCGTTTTGGCTACCGCATATGGACCGATAAAAAAACCCAGCTCGTGCTCAAGCTGCAAACCCTGGATGCCAGCGGGTCAGTGCTAGAGCAAGCTGCCTTCACAGAGGTGCAACTCGATGCACCCGTCAAAATAGACAGGCTTGCGCAAAAAATGGCAGCCGCCACCGAAGGCTACAAAATTGAAACCGTGGAAATAGCCAAAACCACAGCCGCCGCCGAGGGCTGGTTGCTGAAAACGGCAGTGCCCGGTTTCAAGCCCCTGAGCTGCTTTAAGCGCGCCAAATTCGACAATGCAGCCGCCTCGGCATCGCCCACCATGCAGTGGATTTTCAGCGACGGACTGGCCACCGTGTCGCTGTTTGTCGAAGACTTTGATAAAACCCGGCATCTGCACGAAGGCGCAGCTTCCAGTGGTGCCACGCATACTTTACTCAAACGCATGGATGGGTATTGGCTGACGGCGGTAGGCGAAGTGCCCGCTGGCACGTTAAAGCAGTTTGCCAGCGCGCTTGAGCGCAAAAAATAACTTCCACAGCGCCCTTTATTTATTTTTCTTCACTTCGTTCACACCATGTTCAAAAAAACCGCATTCAAAAAAACGGCGCTGGTCTGCGCCATCGCTTCCGTTGCTTTCTGTATGGGCCAAGCGCTCCAACTGCCTGTGCATGCAGCTTTTGGAATCAGTGCCCACGCCCAGTCCGCCCCTGCGGTGCGCGGCCTGCCCGATTTTGCTGATTTGGCTGAGGCCGTGAGCCCTAGTGTGGTCAACATCCGCACGCTAGAAAAAACCAAAACATCCAGCGCAGGTGGTATTCCTGGCATGGACGAGGAAATGCAAGAATTCTTCAAAAAATTCTTTGGTGACCGAACGCCCGGCACGCCTAACGCACCCCGCAGCCCGCGCCAGCAGCGCCCCGCGCCCCAGCAAGAAGAGGAAACGCCGCGCGGCGTAGGTTCGGGTTTTATCCTCACGGCCGATGGCTTCATCATGACCAATGCGCATGTGGTTGAAGGCGCGGACGATGTGATCGTGACCCTTACCGACAAACGCGAATTCAAAGCCAAAGTCATAGGCGCTGACAAACGCACCGATGTGGCCGTGCTCAAAATCGAAGCCACGGGCCTGCCCGCTGTGAAAATCGGCGATGCCAACCGCATCCGCGCTGGCGAATGGGTCATGGCCATTGGCTCGCCCTTTGGCCTAGAAAACACCGTGACCGCAGGCATTGTGAGCGCCAAGCAGCGCGACACGGGCGACTACTTGCCCTTCATCCAAACCGACGTGGCCATTAACCCCGGCAACTCCGGTGGCCCTCTGATCAATATGCGCGGCGAGGTGATTGGCATCAACAGCCAAATCTATTCGCGCTCAGGCGGCTTCATGGGCATCTCGTTTTCTATACCCATCGACGAAGCCACGCGCGTCAGTGAGCAACTTAGGGCGAGTGGAAGGGTGCAGCGCGGGCGCATTGGCGTGCAGATTGACAACGTGAGCAAAGACGTGGCCGAGGCCGTAGGCTTGGGCAAGCCCACAGGAGCTTTCGTGCGCGGCGTAGAGAGCGGTGCTCCAGCAGACAAAGCGGGCGTGGAGGCGGGCGACATCATCACCAAATTTGACGGCAAAGTGATCGAGAAATCCACCGACCTGCCGCGCTTGGTAGGCAACACCAAGCCAGGCAGCAAATCAACGCTCACGGTGTTTCGCCGTGGTGCAAGCAAAGACTTGGTGGTAACCATTGCCGAGATCGAGCCTGAAAAACCAGTGAAAAAAGTGGCCGACAAGCCTGCTGCGCCCAAGCCAAGTGGTGCAGGTCAGTCGCTGGGATTGTCGCTGGCAGATGCCAATGACGAGCTGAAAAAAGAGCTCAAAATCAAAGGCGGTGTCAAGGTAGAGGCCGCCAACGATGCCGCAGCGAGAGCCGGCCTGCGCGAGGGCGATGTCATCATAGCCATTGCCAATACCGAAGTGGGCAACACCAAAGAGTTTGAGGCGGCGCTGGCCAAGGCCGACAAATCCAAAGCGATCAGCGTGCTGTTCAGACGCGGCGAGTTGGCGCAGTTTGCGTTGATTCGTCCGGTGAAGTAATCGTCTATCGGCTTCGTTCGCCCTGAGCTGGTCGAAGGAGTCATGCCTAACGCCGTTCGTCATGAGTCTGTCGAAGGGTTTACGCTAGGCTTGCTTGGTCACCCTGCGGCCTGATTGTTTGCGCATTGGCACAGCTCTCGCTTAGCCGCAGGGGTCGGTGTTTGGTTGAGAATGGGCGAAAACTGTTTAGCCTGATGGTCAACAACTTATTTCGCGTCGTTTTACGCTTATATTTGTACTTTTCAAGAAAAATAGTGACAATGTCAGCGTCATGTGGTCATAGTTTGCTACATTTTATATAGTATTTGGCAAACTAATTGTGACGTGCATCTGGTACTAAAACCTCAACGCGAGCATAGCCCGATCAGCGTGTTGGCTATCCCGATCGACCGATTTCGGTGTACCCGCCGCATGAGGGCGCGTCGGGATAGCCAACACGCTGATTGGGCGCGCTAAACGCAGAGATAGCCAAAACGCTGGTCGAGCTATGCCCGCATTGAGGTTTTAATACTGGAGGCACGTCACACTTAGAATGCTGCATACTATATAAAGCGTAGCATAGTATGACCATATGACAATGACATTGTCACTATTTTTCATAAAACGAGCAAATCTAAGCGTAAAACAAGCGCTAGCATGCTGTTGGCAAAGCGCTCGCTGAGCCGCAGCAGTGACCAAGCAGTGCAAGAACCATTGGACAAACGAAGATCGAACTTAAAGCATTCAAAGCAAACACCCGCACAAACTCTAAACTGAACCACGGCTTGCTTAAATGCTCTAAAATTCTATTCATGGCTTCCACCACATTCGACAGCTTATCTTTGGCCTTCCTATCGGACTTGAAAACGCTTGAGGACAATATTGGCCACAAGATTGAGAGGCAAGGCCAAAAGCTAGCAGGCGAAATCAAAGACGCTGTAGACAATTGCTCGTGGAGATTTTTTGCAGCGTTAGCGCCAATTTACTTGGCCTCACTGGCTGGTTTCTTGAAAATTCTCACTGGTTGATTAGCTTACCGCCTACGGTTTAACTGGTCTAGGGTGCATTCGCCCGCCATGTCAAACCGATGAAACCATAACAATAACCCTTCGACCAACTCGGGATGTTGTTTTTTCATACAGTAATTTTAGACCCGCCTCTCCAAAATAAAACACCTATAAAGTCAGCAAGCGCTAACTTGCAAAAATTAGAACAAGCATATTTGGTAGAATAGTGGCATAACTGGGCACGGTTTTGGCATATAGATTGGGTATAAAACCATGATGCGGGATGAAGCGCAGCTATCCACCGGACATCCACAGCTCGCCCACAAGTTATCCCAAAAGCCGTTCACAATTTGCTTGAAAACCAAATGTAAAATTGTGGATAAACTGTGTATAAAAATCTGTTGCTGATCGGCAACGGCTAAAATTCCTGCAAATAGTCCTGTGCAAAACGCGCTTTTTACCTACAATGGAACTCCAACATCGCAGTTGCCAATGATTGTTGGTTTATGGGGCGCGTCATCTTTGAAGACGCGCCCCTTTTCTTTGGCGTGTGCACAGCTTCCTTTTAATTCAAGTACTTAGTGAGCTCCTTTGATGAATAACATCAGAAATTTCTCCATCATCGCGCACATTGACCATGGCAAATCCACGCTCGCTGACCGCATCATTTCGCGCTGCGGTGGCTTAGAAGACCGTGACATGAGTGCGCAGGTGCTCGACTCGATGGACATCGAGAAAGAGCGTGGGATAACTATCAAAGCACAGACCGCTGCGCTCAATTACAAAGCCAAAGATGGTCAAATTTATAACCTCAATTTAATCGACACGCCGGGCCATGTGGACTTCAGTTATGAAGTCTCGCGTTCGCTGTCTGCTTGCGAGGGCGCGCTCTTGGTAGTGGATGCATCGCAAGGCGTAGAAGCGCAAACCGTGGCCAACTGCTACACCGCGCTGGACCTTGGCGTGGAAGTAACCGCTGTGCTTAACAAAATGGATTTGCCCAGCGCCGACCCCGAGGCCGCGCGCAAAGAAATTGAAGACGTGATTGGCATTGATGCCAGCGACGCGATTCCGTGCTCGGCTAAAACTGGCATGGGCCTAGAGGAAATACTCGAGACCATCGTCACCAAATTCCCAGCGCCGCGTGGCAACCCCAATGGCCCGCTGCGCGCGATGGTGATTGACAGCTGGTTTGACACCTATGTGGGCGTGGTGATGCTGGTGCGCGTGGTGGATGGCCGCTTGGCCAAGGGCGAGCGCTTCAAGCTCATGGCCACCGAGGCGCAGTACAACGCCGACAACGTGGGCGTGTTCACACCCGCCAACGAGCCTCGCCAATCGCTCGAAGCAGGGCAAGTGGGCTACATCATTGCGGGCATCAAAGAGCTCAATGCCGCCAAGGTGGGCGACACCGTGACGCGCGTGGTGCTGGGCTCGGGCGGCGCGGCGCACAGCGCCACTGAAGCTTTACCGGGTTTTAAAGAAATACAGCCGCAGGTGTTTGCGGGTCTGTACCCTACCGAGTCGAACCAATACGACGCGCTGCGCGATGCACTCACCAAGCTGCAACTCAACGACTCCTCGCTGCGCTTTGAGCCCGAGGTGTCGCAGGCGCTGGGCTTTGGATTTCGCTGCGGCTTTCTTGGCCTCTTGCACATGGAGATCGTGCAGGAGCGGCTAGAGCGCGAATTTGACCAAGACCTGATCACCACGGCACCCAGTGTGGTGTATGAAGTGCTCACAGGCGGCAAAGACCCGCAAACCCTCACCGTGGAAAATCCCTCGAAGATGCCCGAAGTGAGCCAGATTGTGGAGATTCGCGAGCCAATAGTCACCGTGCATTTGTACATGCCGCAAGAATATGTGGGCGCGGTGATGACGCTGGCCAACCAAAAGCGCGGCGTGCAAATGAACATGGCCTACAAAGGCCGCCAAGTAGTGCTGACATACGAAATGCCGCTGGGCGAGATTGTGCTGGACTTTTTTGACAAGCTCAAATCGGTGAGTCGCGGTTACGCCAGCATGGACTATGAGTTCAAAGAATACCGCGCATCGGACGTGGTCAAGGTTGACATCATGCTCAACGGCGAGCGCGTGGATGCGCTGGCCATCATTGTGCACCGCAGCCAAGCCACCTACCGCGGCCGCGGCGTGGTCTCCAAAATGCGAGAGATCATTTCGCGGCAAATGTTTGACGTAGCGATTCAAGCGGCGATTGGGGCGAACATCATTGCGCGTGAGACAATCAAAGCCTTGCGCAAAAACGTCTTGGCCAAATGCTATGGCGGGGACATCACGCGCAAGAAGAAGCTTTTAGAGAAACAAAAAGCAGGCAAAAAACGCATGAAGCAAATCGGCTCAGTCGAAGTGCCTCAGGAAGCGTTTTTGGCAATTTTGCAAGTCGACGATTGACAGGTGATTGGTTTGATCTTAAGTATGATGCCCGCGCTTACTGGCGCAGTTTTGGCAGCCTTTGTGGGCTACGCTGCTTCTTGGTACTTTGGCCATGTCGAAGGCAATTTTGCACTGCTTTTATTCATGGCTGTGGTCGTCACGGGTGTTTATTGGGTGGCAGAGCTGCTGTATTTTTTGCCACAGCGCAAGAAAATGGCGATTGCCCTGGAAGAGTCTGCTACCAAGCGCGTAGCCGAACTCAAAAACATGGGCATTGTCCACGCTGAAAACGCAGTGGATGGCTCTTTGGAAGAAGCCAAATACAAGCTGGTGATGCAGCCTTGGTGGCTGGACTGGACGGCGGGGCTGTTTCCCGTCATCGCAGTGGTGTTTGTGTTGCGCTCTTTTCTGTTTGAGCCTTTCAAAATTCCTTCAGGCTCGATGATTCCTACGCTCTTGATTGGCGATTTAATTTTGGTCAACAAGTTTACCTACGGCCTTCGTTTGCCCGTGCTCAACACCAAAATCACCGAAGGCAACGCGCCTAAGCGTGGCGATGTGATGGTGTTTCGTTACCCGCCCAAGCCCAGTTTAGACTACATAAAACGTGTGGTGGGCGTGCCCGGTGACGAGGTGAGCTACCTCAACAAAGAGCTGGCGGTCAACGGCAAAGCCGTGCCTAAAGCTGCGCTGCCTGATTATTTCGACGAAGACACTGTGCGCTACAGCAAGCAGTTTAGCCAAACCGTGCAAACGGCAGGCGCAGAATCGGGCAATAAAACCTACCAAGTGCTCAATGACGCGGACCGACCTGCTTTCGTGCCAGGCGCAGACGACTTTGCTGGCAAGGAAAACTGCCGCTACAGCGCCGAAGGCGTGGTTTGCAAAGTGCCTGCTGGCCACTACTTCATGATGGGCGACAATAGAGACAATTCGCTAGATTCGCGCTACTGGGGCTTTGTGCCCGAGAAAAACATCGTGGGTCGGGCGTTTTATGTCTGGATGAATTTTGGTAATATCAAACGCATTGGTGGCTTTGAGTGAAGCGTTTGCGCATGCATAAGGAAATATCTATGAAATCCAATTTAAAGAATAAACAACGCGGCGTTTCTTTTCTGGGCTTGCTATTCGTTGGTGGAACATTGGTCTGCTTGGGGGTGATTGGTGCGCAAGTGTTCCCTACAGCCATGGAGTACCAAGCCATTTCTAAGGTGGTGAAAAAAGCTGCAACAGGAGCAGCGAGCCCTGTCGAGGTGCGCAAAATATTTGACAATGCTGCTGCTGTAGACAATATCAGCAGCATAAGCGGCAAAGAGCTGGACATCACCAAAGAGGGCGATAAAATCGTGGTCAATTTTGCTTATGAGCGCCAATTCCATTTGGTCGGACCGGCTCATCTGACGCTCAAATACGCAGGCTCATCCAAGTAAGCTGCACTTTATCCACTGTGGAAACCACTAGCTCTCCCGCGCACCGCCAATTACAAGAGCGCCTGCAATACACCTTCACCAAGCCTGCGCTGCTGGCGCGTGCACTCACACACCGCAGTTTCACGGCTGACCACAACGAGCGCTTGGAGTTTCTAGGCGATTCGGTGCTCAACTTAGCCGTGTCTGGGCTTTTATTTCGCGCCTTGGACAGCATGGCCGAAGGTGATATGTCGCGGGTGCGGGCCAATTTGGTCAAACAAGAAACCTTGCACCAATTGGCGCTGGAGTTGGAGCTGCCCAAGCTTTTGAAGCTGGGCGAGGGTGAGATGCGCTCGGGCGGCCAAAAGCGGCCGTCTATATTAGCCGACGCGCTCGAAGCGGTGATTGGCGCGGTGTATTTGGACTCCGACTTTGACACGGCAGCAGCCATGGTGGAGCGCTTGTTTGAAAAAGTGCAAATCAACCCGACCATGTCGGCCACCGCCAAAGACCCTAAAACCGAGCTACAAGAATGGCTGCAAGGGCGTAAGATGAAGCTTCCCAGCTATGTGGTGGTGGGTACAACGGGTGCGGCGCACAAGCAAATGTTTGATGTGGAATGCACCATTTTAGAGTGGGAACGCCGCGAACGCGGGGCGGGCAATTCGCGCCGAGCTGCCGAGCAGGCCGCGGCAGCGGCCATGGTGCAGGCGCTCAAGCGCCTGCCGCAAAATACTTAACCTAGGCTTCAATCATGGCTACTTCTACTAAAAAGCCAGCAGTGCAATCTGCTGCTGCAGGCAAAGTGTCTGCAGCCAAAAAAATGAGCGCCAAAGCGGCCGTAGGAGCGTCAGCAGGAGCTTCAGTTAAAGCGGAGATTGCATCGCCAGTCAAAGTGGCTGTTGACAGGCCAGCTAAGCTGCCTGTTGCAACTAAAAAAACCAAATCTCCAGTTGCAAAACCTGCTGCGCAAAAAGTAGTAGAAAACGACCATTCCACCTCGACTATAGACAGTTTTTTCATGAAAAAAACGTCTGTGGCTTTAGAGCAAATTGAACAAGGCACTTCGGCAGAAGCATTTGGCAATGCTTCGCCAGCAGGCCCGCAGCACTGCGGCTTGGTGGCCATTGTGGGCAAACCTAATGTAGGTAAATCAACCCTGCTCAACGCCTTGGTCGGTCAAAAGGTCAGCATCACTTCCAGCAAGGCGCAAACCACGCGCCACCGCATCACTGGCATTCGCACAGAGGGCGCGAACCAGCTGGTGTTTGTGGACACGCCGGGTTTTCAAACACGCCATGGCAATGCCCTGAACCGCACACTGAACAAAACCGTGACTGGCGTGATGAGCGGCGTGGATTTGGTGCTGCTGGTGGTGGAGGCCGGGCGTTTTAACCAAGCTGATGCGCAGGTGCTGGCGCTTTTGCCTGCGGGCACGCCGGTGGTGTTGGTGGCAAATAAGCTGGACACCTACCACCGCCGTGGCGATGTGGCACCGTGGCTGCAAGAGGTGGCCAAGCACCATGATTTTGCGCATATTTTCCCCATGTCCGCCAAAACGGCCAAAGACATCACACGCCTGAGCACGCTGTGCGCCACCTACCTGCCCGAGCAGGCATGGATGTATGGCGAGGGCGACGTGACCGACCGCAGCGAGAAGTTTTTAGCCGCTGAAATTGTGCGCGAAAAGCTGTTTCGGCTCACGGGCGATGAGCTGCCCTACACCAGCGCGGTCATCATCGACGAATTCAAAGAAGAAGGCAATCTGCGCCGCATAGCCGCCAGCATTGTGGTGGAGCGCGAAACCCATAAAGGCATGGTCATTGGCGAGGGCGGCGAGCGCCTCAAGCGCATCGGCACAGAGGCCCGTGTGGAGCTGGAAAAGCTCATGGATGCCAAGGTTTTTTTGCAGCTGTGGGTGAAAGTGCGCAGCGGCTGGGCGGACAACGAGGCGCGGGTGAAGTCATTTGGGTATGAATGATGGGTGAGTCCGAATGGCTGACATTGGGCAGTTTTTCGTATTGGCATCGCCGCCCGCCCTCATGCGGGAGTACCCGAAATCGGGCAAACGGCAATACCAATACAAAAAATTGCCCAATGTCAGCGTCATACTGTCATAGTTTGCTATGAAAAGAGTACTGCACGAACCCGCCTTTGTGCTACACCGCTATGACTGGAGCGAAACCTCGCTGATCTTGGAGGTGTTCACGCGCCACCATGGGCGCATCGCCTTGGTGGCCAAAGGGGCTAAGCGGCCAAGCTCTAATTTTCGGCCTGTGCTGCTGCCACTGCAGCCGCTGAATTTGAGCTACTCGGGCGATGCCGAAGTGGGCACTTTGAAGGGCGCAGAGTGGAGCGGTGGGTTGGCTATGCCCAGTGGCGATGCGCTGCTCTCTGGCTACTACATCAACGAACTGCTGATGCGCCTTTTGGCGCGGGACGACCCGCACGAGGCGCTGTTTGATGCCTACACGGCCTGTGTGCAGCTGCTCAACGACCCCGATCTGCCTGCGGCGCTGCGTGCTTTTGAGCTGATGCTGCTGCGCGAGATTGGGCTCTTGCCAGCGCTGGATAGCAGCAGCCACACCTTGAGTGCGCTGTCTGACGATGTGGAATACTGCTTGGTGGCCGAGTCTGGCCTGCGCGAGCGGGGAAGCCAAGACCCTGCGGGCTTGCTGGCGAGCAGTTGGCGGTCGCTGCAAACGGTGCTGGACGATGCCGCGCCCTTTACTGCCACCCGCGCGGTATGCTCGGGCTTAGGCGGCGCAGAAAAAAACGCACTTAAACTGCAATTGCGCAGCCTCTTGCACTACCATTGCGGCACGCAAACGCTGCGCACGCGGCAGTTGATGATGGATATTCAGAGTTTATAAATGCTATTTTTTATGTAGCATACTATGACCATATGACGCTGACATTGTGCTTATTTTTCATAAATTAGAGGTTTGAAAGCAAGAAATGGCTGCACCTAATCATAATTTGCATAAAACCGCCCTGTCTGTGAACGTGAACAAGGTGGCGCTCTTGCGCAACACGCGGCATTTGGGTATTCCCAGCGTCACCCGCGCAGCGCAGAGTTGCTTGCAAGCGGGCGCTGCGGGCATCACGGTGCACCCGCGCCCCGATGAGCGGCATATTCGCAGTGCCGATGTGTACGAGTTGGCCGCTTTGTTGCAGGCGTGGCCGGACAAGGAATACAACATCGAAGGCAATCCCTTTCACAACATGATGGATTTCATCCGCACACTGCGCGCGCGTGGCCTGCCCTGCCACCAAGCCACCTTTGTGCCCGACAGCGTGGAGCAATCCACCTCTGACCACGGCTGGCAGTTTCCGCAGGATGCCGCGCAATTGAAGCCGCTGATTGACGAATGCCACGCGCTGGGCGTGCGCGTGAGCTTGTTTATGGATCCAGAGCCCGCGCAGATGGCTGCGGCCAAAGCCGTGGGTGCTGACAGGGTAGAGCTGTACACCGAGACTTGGGCCAGTGCTTGGGGCAAAGCATCGCAAGCAGCTGTATTGGCGCAATTTACCGCCACAGGCGTGACTGCGCGCGCTGCGGGGCTGGGTATCAATGCGGGGCATGATCTGAATCAGGATAACTTGACTGCGTTTTTGGCGGCAGTGCCCGGTGTGGTCGAGGTATCGATTGGTCACGCCTTTGTGGGCGATGCACTGGAAATGGGCTACGAGGCCACGACCAAGGCGTATTTGCGCTGCATCGACGCGGCGTTTGCTGCGTAATTGCGTTTTATTGGCCGATTTTCAAACCTTATAGCGCCGCACATGATTTACGGTATCGGCACTGACATTTGCGACATACGCCGCATAGAGGCCAGCCTAGCGCGCCACGGTGAGCGCTTTGCCGCCAAAATTTTGAGCGATGCAGAGCTGGCTACTTGGAGAGCACGCAGCGCCCGCTGGCCCGCCCGCGGCCTGCGCTACTTGGCCACGCGCTTTAGCGCCAAAGAAGCGTTTAGCAAAGCCATAGGCCTAGGCATGCGCATGCCCATGACGTGGCGCAGCTGCGAGATCGCCAAAGCCGCCAGCGGTAAACCCAGCATTGTTCTGCATGGCGCGCTCTTACAATGGTTTGACGGCCAGCAATTACAAGCGCACATCACCCTAACCGACGAAACAGACTACGCAGCAAGTTTTTGTGTAGTTGAATACAAAACATGACCAAAGCAAAAACTACCATGACCCACAGCCCCATCATCCTAGACATTGCCGGCACCACACTCACCGAGACCGACCGCGAGCGCTTAGCACACCCGCTCACCGGTGGCGTGATTTTGTTCGCCCGCAATTGGCACAACCGCCAGCAGCTCACCCAACTGTGCGCCGACATGAAGGCCGTGCGCGGTGATTTGTTGATCTTGGTAGACCACGAGGGCGGGCGCGTGCAGCGCTTTAAAACCGATGGCTTCACCCACATTCCACCTATGCGCGTCTTTGGTGACATGTGGTTCAACGACGGCAAGGGCGGGGCAGGCGAGGGCGCTATGCGCGCAGCTAATGCCGCAACCGCAGCGGGCTATGTGCTGGCTGCTGAGCTGCGCGCCTGCGGCGTGGACATGAGCTTCACACCGGTGCTGGATTTGGACTTTGGCGCAAGCAGCGTCATTGGCGACCGCAGCTTCGCCCGCGACCCGCGCGTGGCCGCGACGCTGGCCAAAGCGCTTATGCACGGCCTGTTGCAAGCGGGCATGAAAAACTGCGGCAAGCACTTCCCCGGCCACGGCTTTGTGCGCGCCGATTCGCACACCGAGATTCCTGTGGACAAGCGCAGTCTCAAAGCCATCATGGCCGACGATGCCGCGCCCTATGGCTGGCTGTCAGCCGCGCTAGACAGCGTGATGCCCGCCCATGTGATTTACCCCAAAGTAGACAGCCGACCCGCAGGTTTTTCCAGCAAATGGCTCAACGATATTTTGCGCGCCAAGCAGGGTTTCACTGGCGCGATTTTCAGCGACGATTTAAGCATGGAAGGCGCACGTTTGATCGACGGCAAGCGCGTAACCTACACCCAAGCCGCAGTCACCGCGCTGGCTGCTGGCTGCGACATGGTGTTGCTGTGCAACCAAAGCGTGGGCGACGATTTGGGCAAGGCGGTGGACGAGTTGCTCGACGGCTTGACCAAAGCGCAAGCCAAGCGCCAGTTCAAACCAAGCGCCGCTAGCGAGCAGCGCCGTTTGGCACTCTTGCCGCAAACGCCACCCACCGCGTGGGACGAGTTGATGGTGCAGCCGCAGTATATGGCGGCTATGTCTTTACTTCCTTAGCCTTCTCAGGCTTGGTGCTTTAAAGCCGGAAACAAAATCACATCCCGAATACTGGCGCTGTCGGTCAGCAGCATCATCAGGCGGACAATGCCGATGCCGCAGCCGCCTGTGGGGGGCATGCCGTACTCCAAGGCGCGCACAAAGTCGTGGTCGTAAAACATGGCTTCGTCGTCGCCGGCGTCTTTGGCGCTCACTTGGGATTGGAAGCGCGCGGCTTGCTCCTGCGCGTCGTTTAGCTCGCTAAAGCCATTGCCAAACTCGCGGCCTGTGATGTAGAGTTCAAAGCGTTCGGTGATCTCTGGGTTGTTGTCGTTGGCGCGTGCCAGTGGAGAAATCTCGGTAGGGTGCTCGCAAATGAAGGTGGGCTGCCAGAGTTTTTCTTCTACGGTTTCTTCAAAATACAGCACTTGCAGTGAAGGCAAGCTGCGCGTTGACAGGCGGTCTTTTTCTTCTTTTAAGCCTAACTTGCGCAAAGCATTGGTCAGCCACACTTTGCTGTCCACGGCCAGTCCTGTGCCATCGGGCAAGGCCTGCGCCGCCTCGGTGTGTTTGATGATGGCTTCGCGAATCGACAAGCGCTCAAAAGGCTGCGACAAATCGACCGCTTTGCCGCCGTAGCTAAGCTGCAATGTGCCAACGGTTTTTAACGCCACATCGCGTATCAAAGACTCGGTATAGCCCATCAAATCTTGGTAATTCCAATACGCCGCATAAAACTCCATCATGGTGAATTCGGGGTTGTGGCGCACACTGATGCCTTCGTTGCGGTAGCTGCGGTTGATTTCAAACACGCGGTCAAATCCGCCCACAATCAGGCGCTTCAAATACAGTTCGGGGGCGATGCGCAAAAACATCTCTTGGTCTAGCGCGTTGTGGTGGGTTTTGAAAGGCTTGGCGTTGGCACCCCCGGGTATGGGGTGCAGCATGGGTGTTTCCACCTCTAAAAAGTCATTAGCCAGCATGAAACTGCGAATGCTGCTAACGGCTTTGCTGCGGGCGCGAAAGCGCTCACGCGATGTCTCGTCCACCATCAAATCCACGTAGCGCTGGCGGTATTTCACCTCTTGGTCGGCAATGCCGTGGAATTTGTCGGGCATGGGGCGCAGGCTCTTGGTTAAGAGGCGCACGCGAGTGGCCTTGATGCTCAGCTCCCCCGTTTTGGTTTTGAACAAATGCCCTTCGGCGCTGATGATATCGCCCAAATCCCAATGCTTGAAGGCCTCGTAGGCCTCGTCGCCAATCATCTCTTTGGTGACGTAAATTTGAATCCGGTTGACTAGCAATCCCGCAGAGCCGTCTTGGATGCTGCAAAAGCTGGCCTTGCCCATCACGCGCTTGAGCATCATACGGCCAGCCACGCTGGCGGGTGTGACGGCAGCGTCAGACCCTGGCATGTCCACGGCATCATAGGCCGCGTGCAAAGCGCCCGAGCTGTCGCTGGGTTTGAAATCGTTAGGAAACGCCGGACCCGCGCCTGCTGCTTGCGCGGCGCGAATAGCCGCTAGTTTGGTGCGCCGCTCCAGCAGCAACTGGTTTTCGTCTTTGGGGGCTTCTGCAGGCAGACTAGCTTGTGGGGCGGCTGGGGTGTTGTTGTTGTGCATGGCGGGGGGCCGTAGTGGGGTGGAATGCGTAAAAGCGTCAATTTTAAGGTTTTTGCAGCGCAAGCAGGCTTAGCGCCTTGATAATCCCAGTTCTATGTACTTGCGCGCTGGCCTCATCTCTTTTTCACTGCTTATTCTGAGCCGCGTGCTGGGCTTGCTGCGCGAATCGGTGCAGGCATCGGTATTTGGCGTGTCGCCAACGGCTGATGCAGTGGTCACCATGCTGACTTTTCCCGATATTGCCAGCGCGGTGTTTGCCTCGGGCGCGCTGTCATTTGCCATGCTGCCTTGGTGGGCGCGGCAAAAGCATGCGCAGATTTTGCAAGGCCAGTGCTTGATGGCCTATACGCTCCTGACCGCTGGAGCGCTGCTGTGTAGCTGGATGTGGCTAGACACCGCGCGCTGGGCACAGTGGCTGCTGCCAGCGCTTATGAATGGAGGTGATGCTGCTCTGGCTTTGGTAGCAGTGCGCGGCGCAGCACTGGCGCTGCCAATGGCTTTTCTGTCTGCCGTGTGGTACACGCGCTTGCAGCACGAGGGCGATGCGGTGGGTATGTATGGCATGAATGTGGCGCACACGGGGGTCATCGTCTTGGCCATGCTGTGCACAGGGTGGGCACTAAGCCTTGGCACATCGGTAGCGGTATGGCTGGCGGGTGGCTTGCTGGCGGCATTTGCCCTGCGGCTGGTGTTTTTGGCAGTTCGGGTGCGCCGTGCTGATGCGCAAAGCTTGGCTATGGCGGTGGCTTTGCCAGATGGCCCCGATACGCTGCTGCCACCGCCCAAAGTTTGGCTGCTGGCCGCCTTGGCAGTTGGTTTGCCGGCTGCTTTGCCTTTAGTAGCACGCAGCTTGGCATCGCACGAGGGCGCTGGCGCGCTGGCTACTTTTAACTACGCATGGAAACTGGTGGAATTGCCCAATCTGCTGGCGATTCAACTGGTAGCCACGCTGGCTTTTCCGGCACTCACTAAGGCTTACGCGCGCGGGCTGGCGCTGGACGAGCGCCTGCGCATAGCATTGTCTTTGTCGTGGGTGCTGGCCTGCGCGGCGGTTCTGGGTTTGGTGATTGCTGCGCAGCCGCTGGCGGCTGTGCTTTATGGATGGGGGAAAATGGGCCCGGCGCAGGTGCAGTTGGTAGGCGCTTGGACGCAAATAGGCGCTTGGGCGCTGCTGCCACTGGCCTTGCTGGCGGTGCTGGGGCTCATTGCGGCCACGCTGTCGCGGCTGCTGCTCTTGGTGTGTGCCTATGCGCTGGCGCTGCTTAGCTTGGTGGTGAATCCCACTGAGACAGGGCAGGGCATGCTGGCGCGCTTGGTGCTGGCGCTGTGTGTGGCCACGGCGGTGTGCGCCTGGGGTTTGCGTGCGCAGTGGCTGCGTGCGCTGCGCTTTGCGGATCTTGCGTTGCCGTTTTTTCTGTGTGTGGCGGGCGTGGTGCTGTGGAAAACTGCTTTAATGCCTATTTTTAAAGAAAATTTAGTTAATGTCAGCGCCATAGGGTCATTGTTCGCTATTATTTTGCTAGTATTGTGTGTTTGGCAGAATCCTGCTCTGCGTGGCCTTATGAAGCGCGGCGCAGTCTCCACCGATATTTAGTTGACCCACCACATCCATGATTGAGCTTTTGCAAATCACCAATGACCCCGTGCTGGCCGCGCAATGTGATGCCATGGACGGCATGCGTATTTTTGTCGATTTGGAGCGCAACGGTAAGCAAGAACGCCAAGCAGGGCGCAACACCTTCATATCGGTCCACCAAATGGCCGATATTGCCCCCATAGCCGCTGTGCTCAAGCGCGCGCGGCTTATGGTGCGGCTAAACCCTGTGTATGAGGCTAGCGGCGCAGAAATCGACGAATCAATAGCCGCTGGTGCGCACATGCTGATGCTGCCCATGTTTCGCGGCAAGGCAGATTTAGCCGCATTTTGCGCCCTGGTGGACGGCCGTGTGCCAGTGGTGGCGCTGCTAGAAAATGCCGATGCATTGCACAGCATCGACGATTGGATTGCCACGCCCGGGCTGGCCGAAGTATTCATGGGGCTCAATGATTTGCACATCTCATTGGGCATGCGCTTCATGTTTGAGCCGCTGGCGCGCGGCATGGTCGACCGTGTGGCCGCTGCCGTGCACCAGCAGGGTTTGCACTTTGGTTTTGGCGGTATAGCGCGGGTCAGTCAAGGCCAGATTAATGGCGCTGCAGTGATGGGTGAACACCTTCGGCTTGGTTCGCAGGCCGTGATCCTTTCTCGCAGCTTCTATTCAGATGCCGAAACCAGCAGCTTTGCGCAAGACATAGCCGCATTGCGCCTCATGGAACAAGTGCTGCTGCTGCGTGATGCTGGACATATCGAGTCGGATCGGCTCAAAACCATCACCGAAATTAACGCAGTTGCCCAGCGAATGGGAGTCAACACATGAAGCGCTTACTTGACATTGCGCTGTCACTGTTTGTTTTGCTGGTTTTATTTCCAGTTTTTCTGCTAACGGGTTTATGGATCGCTGTGGAGTCTGGGTCTCCCATATTTTTCAAGCACGAGCGCATAGGCCTGCGCGGCCAGCCCTTTGGCATGTTTAAATTCCGCAGCATGGTGAAAAATGCCGCCGCAATAGGCCCGTATTTCACCGCTGGCAACGACCCACGCATCACCCGCGTAGGCCGCTTCATCCGCCGCACCAGCATCGATGAGCTGCCACAACTCATCAATGTGCTTTTGGGCGACATGAGCTTGGTAGGCCCGCGCCCCGATGTGGCAGCGCAGCGCAGTCTTTACGCTGATGCCTCTTGGGCAGAGCGCTGCAGCGTGCGCCCCGGTATCACTGGGCTGGCACAGGCGGTGCAGCGCTCTGAGGGCAGCCAAGAGTCGCGCCTAGCGCTGGATTTGCAGTATGTGCGCGAGCAAAGCCTGTGGTTCGACCTTAAAATCATGTGGCTCACGCTGTCGCGTTTGAGCGGAAAAGGGTCTAACTGATGTGCGGTATTTTTGGTTACTACAGCAGGGCGCACCGCACGGTAGATGATGCCGTGCTACAGGCCTGCGCCACCAGCATCATCCACCGCGGGCCCGATGACCAAGGCATCTACCACGACAAAGCGCGTGGCGTGGCCATTGGCAACCGCCGCCTGTCCATCATCGACATTGGCGGCGGCCACCAGCCTATGTTTTCCGACGATGGCCAGATTGCCGTGGTGCAAAATGGCGAGATTTTTAATTACATCGAGCTGGCCGCTGAGCTGCGCAAGAAAGGCGTGCAGCTCAAAACAGAGTCCGACACTGAAGTCATCCTGCGCCTGTATGAGCGCCACGGCATTGCCTTTGTCAGCCAGCTCAACGGCATGTTTGCGATTGCCATCGACGACAAGCGTGACGACTCGCTCACCCTGATTCGCGACCGCATTGGAGTTAAGCCGCTGTATATCGCCGACGATGGCGACAAAATAGTCTTTGGCTCTGAAATCAAAGCAATTTTGCCAAATGTCAGCGCCAATTCGTCATTAGTAGCTACAGATTTAATAGCTATTGACCACTACCTTACATTCAACTACATCCCAGCTCCGTGGACGATTCACCAAGGCATCAAGCATGTAATGCCTGGCACGTGGATGCGCTGGACGCGCGCCAGCGGCGTGCAAACCCAGCGCTGGTGGAGCTTGGCAGACCAGCGCGAGCGTGACTACGATTTTGACGACTGGGCAGCCGAGTTTATGCACATCTTGGACGATGCCACCCGCATTCGCCTGCGCTGCGACGTGCCATGGGGTGCATTCCTATCGGGCGGGGTCGACAGCAGCACCATAGTGGGTTTGATGGCACGCCACGTCAAAGAACCCGTGAAAACCTTCTGCATCGGCTTTGCCGACCCGCGCTACGATGAATCCGCCTTTGCCCAGCAAGCGGCCGATATGTTTGGCTGCCAACACACCCTAGAAGTGGCCGAGCTCAACATGCTGAGCCAATGGCCACGGGTGCTGCGCCATCTAGACCAACCGCATGGCGATGCATCGTTTATGCCCACCCTGCGCGTGAGCGAGCTGGCCGCCAAACATGTCAAAGTCGTGCTCACAGGCGACGGTGGCGACGAGCTGTTTGCAGGCTACGACAAATACGCCAATTGGTTCGCCCGCCCCGACGCGCTGAGCATGCCCCAAGCCGATTTCCAGCGTGGCTATTTCAACTCCATCTCCCTGTTCAGCCAAGGGGCAAAAACGGCTCTGTATCGCCCAGAAATCGCCGCGCAGCTTGCAGGCCACGACAGCTTCAGCACTGCCGCCAAACCGTGGATGGACGAAGCAGTCCACTTTGACCGCATCAACCAAGCCCTCTACTTAGACATGCAGCTCTTGCTCAGCGGCAACAACCTCGTCAAACCCGACCGAATGGGCATGGCCGCCAGCATAGAAGCGCGCACCCCATTTTTAGACTACCGCATGATGGAGCTGGCTTTTAGATCGCGCGGCCACACCAAGCTAGGCGGCGGCGAAAAAAAGCACTGGTACAAAAAAGCCGTCACCCCCCTCATCGGCCACGACCTAGCCTACCGCAAAAAGCAAATGTTCACCGTGCCCGTAGGCGATTGGTTTAAAACAACGAGCTACCAATGGCTGTCAGATTTACTACTCAATTCAGAGCAAACAATGACCATATGTCGCCGACATTTGGTAGAAAACATGCTAAAATGCCATAAAGACGGGTCTTCGAACTATACGCGAGAGCTTAGGGCGTTGGCGGCGTTGGCGATGTGGGGCGAGCCGTCAATGGTAAAGCCATAAGCTGTTATGGCCTTACCCGTATGGCTATTTGTAACGTATGGCGGAGGCCATGCCGCAATGGTAGTTCCTGTTGCGCTTAAAGCAAGGGCTTTGATGCTGTGCGAACCAGTCGTACTTGCCTTGACTACCGCTGGAGTCGTTGTGCGCCGTTCTGGACTCAAAACTATAGGCTTTAAGGATTTGGTTGTTTCTGAAGACCTTCCATGGCTTGAGCGTGGCCGCCAGCTCATAGATACCATAGATGATCCGGCGATAGATCGGGAGGAGTCGGCGGCTTATTTGGGTTTGTCGATGATGGCACTTACGACGCAGCATGGATCAGAGCATGCCAACACGCTTTATACAAAATTCGGACGCCAAATATTTCTCCCTGTCGGTGTATTGGAGCGCGCAATCAAAAGTGTGAAAGCTGATTTAGTTTGCGCAACGAATTCTCCACGCGCCGAACGCGCGGCCATCATAGCTGCTGGCAATTTAGGCATACCAAGCTTGTGTATGGTGGATTTGTTCGCTGTTGATGAGAGAGATTGGATTGGCCGCAAGAGCTTTGCTGATAAAGTGTGTGTTTTAAATGAAGGGGTTAGGCAGACACTACTTCGCATGGATAGACAGCATGATGAAGTGGTTGTTACAGGTAATCCGGCATTTGATCGGCTGTTTGATCCTGAGCAGATGCACGCAGCAACTCAAATGCGCTCAAAACTGGGGGGGGGGAAGCTTAAAATTTTAGTTTGGGCATCGCATGCTGAACCATCAATTCACCCTTGGAGAAATCAAAAAGGCGACCCTAATCTGTCTGATCGGGTTCTTAAAATACTCATCGATTATGTAACAGCTACTGATGAGTGGATACTTGCTATACGTCCACATCCGAACGAATCCCCACCAGTTTTGCCTACAAATGAAAAAATCATCCTTACCGGTCAAGATTGGCCTTTGGCTCCATTGTTGCATGCCTGCGATGCGGTTTGTACAATGACCTCAACCGTAGGTTTGGAAGCTCACTTAATTGGTAAGCAAGTTATTCAAATTTCGGGGTCTATATTTGATGATGCAGTGCCTTATGTTCAAATGGGGGTGGCTATACCTGCAAGTATTGAAACTCTGCCTCAGGCCATAAACTCATTGACTGGAAGGCAAAACGGAGGCGGCACATTCAATACGCCTCAAAAAGAAGAAGCGGCCTCACGAGTGGTTGTTGAACTACAATCTTTGATGAATAGCTACAAAAATAGGCTCAAAGTTGTCTAATCGCCAAACAAATGACATAACCACTCCTTCATCGCGTCTAGTTGATGCTTGGGGTAATCAGGTATCCATGCGTTTTGGAAAACCATTTGATATTCGAAGTTTGAACAGAAACAGCGAGTGGCGTCAGTCTATTGCCCGCGATCAAAAGCAGTTGGTTGTGGATTTTGTTTTGATGTCTGATAGATGCGTAGCATGTCCGATATGTTCTTCACAGGCCGCACTTCCGCTAATGAAAGTTCATTCAGTAGATTACTTGCAATGCACAACCTGCTCGCATGTATACAGTGAGCTTTCGCCTAGCGCATCTGCAGTTCAATCCTTGTACCAAGAAGCTGGCCTTGGAGTTGTTCGATCAAGTCAGGCAAAGATATATCTTGACGAGAAGCTGTTTGCACAGAGAAAGCAGCTAATTGGACGTCCTAAGGTAGATTTTGTTACGCAAGTTATTGGCACACCGATGGATCACGAGTGGCTCGATATTGGTTGCGGCACAGGGGAAGTGTTGGCAGCTGCTAGAGATGCAGGATGGTTGGTTCGCGGAATTGAAGCAGATACTAGTTTTGTTGAGTTTGCTAGACTGCTTGAGTTGGAGATTGATCAAGCCTTTGTTAATGGTGATAATTCGCGCGAATTGATGCGAGACGCTAATATTATTTCATTATTTAATGTCGTCGAGCATATCAGCGATCCGCTGGCATTATTGAAGGCCATATCACTTGGAGCCAGACCAAACGCTTGGATCGTCATCGAGGTTCCACGACATCCTAGTATCAGTTCTTTGAGCAATGCGTTCTTCCCTGCTATGAGTGCCAGACATATTTGCCCACCTGATCACTTGCATATTTTCACCGATAAGTCTTTGCGTTTGTTACTAGAGCAGGCAAAGATAGATGCAAAAGCACTTTGGTTTTTTGGGCAAGATTATCAAGATCTTGTGATGACTGGTGTCGCTGGAAGCGATGTGTTTAATCAAGCTTTTTTAGATCAGGTATTAGATTGCGCGCCTGCAATTCAGCAATCGATTGACCAAGCAGGGTTAAGCGATACGGTTCTTGTTGTTGGACGGTTTTCTAGTGCTAGCTGATTTGAGCCCAGCGCAGTTTAAAATTCTTTAACAGTTATTTGGATATCTTTATGTCATTAATTCCTTATCCCAAACCGATAGATTTGTCAGAATTCGATCCCTCAAACGAAGGGGTGTATGCAAGATACGGACTACCTAAGCATATTGATTTTTGTTGCCGATGCGTAATCTCAAATCAAAGACCAAACTCTGCAGTTGAGTATCAGCATACCAAAGAGACTAAAAAGAACACCATTTCATTTGATGCGGAGGGTATTTGCGATGCCTGTCGTTTTGCTGACCGAAAAAATGAGGTGATTGACTGGAAATCTCGCGAAGATCAATTAGCTGTTCTGTGTGATAAATTCCGGAGTAAGTCTGGCTATGATTGTTTGTTGCCTGGGTCCGGGGGCAAAGATAGTTTTTATGCATCACATGTCTTGAAGACTCGCTTTAATATGCATCCTCTGACCGTAACATGGGCGCCACATGTTTACACCGAATGGGGAAGGAAAAACTTCGACTCGTGGCTTCACGCTGGATTTGATAATTACTTGATGACCCCAAATGGTCGGGTTCATCGATTGTTGACTAGGCTAGCTGTTGATAATTTGTTCCATCCATTCCAAGCCTTTATGTTCGGACAAAAATCGCTTGCTCCGAAAATGGCAATACTTCACGATATTCCATTTGTTGTATATGGTGAAAATGAGGCCGAATACGGCAATCCTATAGGCGATACAGATAGCGCCAAACGAGATTGGTCATACTTTTCATCTTCAGATCAAACAAAAATTCATCTAGGTGGTACTTCGATCGATGGCCTATACAAAGACTATGGTCTAGAAGAACAAGATTTATTGCCTTATCTACCTGCCAACCCTCTTGATATTGAGCGCAAACAAATTGAAGTCCATTATCTCGGGTATTACTTAAAATGGCATCCTCAAAGTTGCTATTATTATGCAGTTGAGCATGGCGGCTTTCAGGCCTCACCAGAACGTACTCCGGGAACCTATAGTAAATACAATAGTATTGACGATAGGATAGATGATTTTCATTACTATACGACGTATACGAAGTTTGGTATTGGGCGTGCGACTTACGATGCGGCGCAAGAAATTCGTTCCAAAGATATCAATCGTGATGAAGGCGTGTCATTGGTTCGCCGCTACGATGGCGAATTTCCAGAGCGTTTTGCCGAAGAAATTTTTCGTTACCTCAGCATTCCAAAACATGAGTTTCCAGCTGCAAGCAAAATGTTCGAAAGCCCAATGTTGGACAGGGAGTACTTCATGCGACTTACCGATAGCTTCAGATCTCCACATTTGTGGCAATATGCTAACGACAAATGGAGTCTGAAGCACACAGTTTGGCAGACCAATGCATGATTGCTCAAACTCCAATTTCATTTAGGGAAAACGTATCGAATCAACACGGTGCGACGTATCGTTCGTCTGCAATTTTCTACATTCCGCCAACCTCAAACACAGTAACAACAATTAGTTTTTTGAACTATTGGAGTTTAAAGCGAGATTTAAAAGTAACGATTCTTGCCTCATTGCGGGAGTTGTCTGGGAGGTTAGTCAAACGCGAGGAGTTGAATTTTGGTGACGGTATGGTTATCAACTATCGACCAAGTAATGATTTGAACTTCGAGGGTAGTATTGAGATAGAAGTTTTTTGTTTGCAGAATATGGTTATCCCATACGCAGCCATAATCGCTTGGTACGCAACCACCCATGGACTCACATTGGTTCATAGTTATGCACGTAGTTATTCATTGCATGAGATCGAGCAAAAACGGACAATAACAAAAGGGCGAGAGGGTTGTTGGACGGTGCTTGATACCTCGGGAATGCGATCGTTTGCAGTATTCCACAATGGTTCGTCCAAAGTCCCCGAGCAAGAGCTTCGATTGGCTGTTTCGAATTCTGAGGGCAACACTATTGAAAAGAGATTTAATGTATCTGCTCTTGATCCATGGCAAACAGTACGTATTGAGCCGTCGCAATTGATTGATGATTTGGCTATTTTTTTGAAAAATGCCCCTGGGCAAGCGGAGCTGGATTTTGAGTTGGGCAATGGTTTTACTCGGATGCTGATTGGCAACGAGCGACTAGACGGAAGCGACTTGCAGGTAACGCACTCTAACTTTAACTACTCCTTACAGGGTACTGATATGTTAGAAGATCATACAGCTGGATGGATGGCGATCCCTTCGCTAAACGTCAGCTCTTTGAGTGTTCGCGTCTATCCTCAAGCTGTGCAAGGACGCTATCAAGTTGCTGACGCTAAGTCAGTCCATGAGTTTGTCTCTGGTGAGACACTCTTGCTGATGCCTAGCATAGCCGATACACTTAAATTTTCATGTGTTAGTGGGAATCTCCCTACTCGGCTGGTTACATCCATAACGATAAATGATTCAATTCATAGAGTCCCCAATGAGTGTTCACTGGGTATTATTACAAATCTACAACCCCCAAAAAGGATGTGGTGGGGGCCTGTACGATGTGATGCTCAAGCGAAATCCGAATTGGTCGTTCATGATTTGCCGCAGGTGTATTCAGGCTTGCCAGAGAGTGAATCATTGGTTTTACGTTTGTACTCGGCATACAGCACAACGCCCCTAGAGGTAAATTTAAATGGAGCTGATCTGAGGAAGATGTCCAAGGGAATTGCAGTGGAAGAGTTGTGGCAGGGTGCATTAGATTTCTTAAAGGATGCGCCAGGCTATTACACATTGTTTTGTTTGTACGGTGGTCTGACGGTCTACACCTTGACTCGGAATAAACATCAAAGCATTTGTTTGGAGCATGGTTTTTAATGGCCAGTGTACGCATCATTGGGAGGCTTGATATCAAAGGTGAAAACCTTATTAAAGGTATCCAGCTAGAGGGATTAAGGGTAGTCGGTGACCCTAATGAGTTTGCATTGCGCTACTATCAACAGGGGGCAGACGAGTTGGTGTTTATGGATGTCGTAGCCAGCTTATATCAACGCAACAATTTGAGCGAAATCATCAAAAAAGCAGCGGATGAAATTTATATACCAATTACAGTTGGTGGAGGCATTAGATCGATTGACGATGTCCATACGATGCTTAGATCTGGGGCTGATAAAGTGGCAATTAACACAGCTGCCTTGGCTCGACCAACCTTGATATCTGAGGTTTCACAACGATTTGGTTCTCAGTGCATGGTGCTGTCAGTTGAGGCCAAGCGCCGTGATTCCGGTGGATGGGAGGCATATACTGATAACGGTAGAGAGCATACTGGAATTGATGTGATTGAATGGGTTCGACGGGCGGTAGAACTAGGGGCCGGAGAGGTATTTCTTACTTCTGTTGACCAAGAGGGCACCAGAAAAGGGTTTGATTTGGCTTTAATACAGGCGGTCTCGGATAGCATTAACGTTCCTGTGATTGTCAGTGGTGGATTGGGGAAGGCAGACGATGTGGCTTTGGCTGTAGCAGCTGGCGGGAGTGCCGTGGCATTGGCAGATGCACTACATTGGAATCGTTTGACTATAGGGAAGATCAAAGAGTTGTCTAAATTATCAGGTTTAGACATGAGGATTCTATGAGTAATTTAGACCTGACTGTGATTGATTATGGTATCGGTAATTTGCACAACGTGGTACGAGCTTTGCAGCATTGCGGTGCCAATGTCACATTAATTGATGATGCATCACAGATAAAAACTCTACCAGAGCGGCTAGTCCTACCAGGAGTAGGTGCTTTTGCTGGGGGTATGCGTGAAATCCAAAATCGAGGTTTCGATGATTTGATTAAGCGATATGTTTGCACAGAACGGCCTTTTTTGGGTATATGTGTTGGAGCGCAAATGCTGTTCGACGTAGGTGAAGAGTTCGGCAATCACTCTGGTCTTGGCCTAATTTCTGGACGAGTAAAGGCGGTGCCAGCGTTCTCTGTAAGCAGTAAAAGACATAGAATTCCACACATTGGATGGAGTTGTTTGGAGGCAGGAGGGCTTGAGCAAACCTGGCGCAACACCATATTAGACGGGGTCAATCTGGGGGCTGCAGTGTACTTTGTTCACTCGTACGCCATTTATCCGGATAAACAGGAAGACCAATTAGCGATGACGTACTATAACGGGATACCAATTTGCGCTGCTGTTCGGCGTAACAATATCTATGGTTGTCAATTTCACCCTGAGAGAAGCGCTGATGTTGGACTACAGATACTGAAGTCCTTCATGTTGATATAGCTATATCTTGTAGTGCGGCCCGATGAATAAAACTACAGATACTCACACTACTAATCAGACTATAGCTACGATCTGCGCGCGTGGCGGCAGCAAAGGCCTGCCTCTAAAAAACATCAAAATATTTGCTGAAAAACCTTTGATTGTTCATACGATCGAGCTGGCTTTGATGTCCCCGAGTATTGATAGTGTTTGGGTGTCGACCGATGATGAGGCTATAGCTGATATCGCGCGCAGGGCAGGCGCGCAAGTGCCATATATTCGACCAGCTGCACTTGCAACAGACGATGCCCCCAAGCTTCCTGTCATAGAGCATTTAGTGCAGCATATCGAAAGCTGCGGCATGTCGATTAATCGAGTGGTTGATCTACAGCCGACCTCACCTTTGCGCACCGTTGCTGATATTGAGGGCGCCATAGTGGCTAGTGACGGAGTGCCTTTGCTTGCGAGTGTTCGTGCCGCATCTGACAATCCTTACTTCAATCTTGTTGAGCTAGATAACATGGGTGTGGCACATCTGAGTAAAGGCAACGGCACTTCTCGTCGGCAAGACAGTCCTCGCGTTTGCGCCTTAAATGGTTCGATTTATGTTTGGCAGCGCAACGCACTCAAACAGGCATCAACTGAGGGTCTTTGGAGTGTGAAGATGGGTGTTTTTGAAATGCCTGCATGGAGGTCGGTGGACATTGATAATTTAGAAGATTTTGAATATGCGCAATGGCTCTATAGTAGGCATTTTTTTGCTAGCAACCGTAGTGTAAAAGGTAGGCTATGAAACCAGTATTTGTGATAGCTGAGGCGGGTGTGAACCACAACGGCAAATTGGATTTGGCATTAATGCTGTGTGAATCCGCAAAAGCCAGTGGAGCCGACGCTGTGAAATTTCAGACCTTCGCAGCTGATGACTTGGTGGTGCCCGGCGCTCCCAGTGCAGAGTATCAAACTAGGCAAACTGGGCATACGGATCAATACCAAATGTTAAAAGCCTTGGAGTTAACAAAAGATCAACACCAGATAATTTTTAAATATTGCCAAAAAATTGGGATTGAGTTTTTTTCCACTCCATTTTCACTAGGTGCACTTGCCATGCTGGTTGATTTGGGCGTGAAGCGCTTAAAAATGTCTTCGGGCGAGTTAACGCATCGGGCATTGCTAGAGAGTGCTGCCAGAACAAATTTACCATTGTTTTTATCCACAGGAATGGCCACAATGGGTGAAATTTATGAGGCACTCGATTGGGTTCACATTTCGCGTGGAAACTTGAACAACGTCGTTGTTTTGCATTGCACATCAGCGTATCCAGCTACGCCTGATGTTTTGAATTTGGGTGCTATTCAGAGTATGGCGCGTGACTTGCCTGTGCCTGTTGGTTATTCTGACCATAGCCTAGGCATTGAGGCTTCAGTAGCGGCCGTGGCCTTGGGTGCTGTTGTGATTGAAAAGCATTTAACGCTTGACAAGAAAATGGCTGGCCCAGACCACAGCGCATCATTAGAGCCGGCAGAGTTTGCGCAGATGGTGTCAGCGATTCGCGTGATGACTGCGATGCTAGGTGACGGGGTAAAAGCGCCGAGTCAAGCAGAGGCCAGCACGGCATTGGTAGCTCGGCGTAGTGTAGTGGCATCTCAAAATATTCCCCTTGGACAAGTGCTTACTATTGATATGCTGACATGCCGTCGCCCTGCCACTGGCATAGCGCCTAAGGATTTGCCAGCTCTAATTGGTCGTAGTCTGAATAAAAATGTGCGTGTTGGGGATATTATTCAATGGGAAGATGTTATCTGACGCCATATTTCCATGCCCACACAAAGAAAAATAGTATATCTTTCGGGAACTCGGGCAGACTTCGGGTTGATGCAGTCAACGCTTTTGTTGATTGACGGAGATCCTCGTTTCGACCTTGGTATTGCAGTTACTGGAATGCATTTAGATCCGGTATACGGCGATACAGTACAAGACATTGAGGCTACAGGCTTAAAAATTGCTGCACGCATTCCCTGCGATGTTCAATCGCGTAGTGAAGCAGGAATGGCTTTGTCTATTGGTCAGACGATTGCCGGTTTAGTGCAACTTTTTTCTGTGAAGAAACCGGATATTCTTTTATTACTAGGTGATCGCGGCGAAATGCTTGCTGGTGCAGTTGCAGCTATGCATTTCGGGATAATTATTGTGCATATACATGGCGGCGAGCGCTCTGGCACTATTGATGAATCGATTCGGCACGCTATTTCTAAAATATCTCATTACCACCTGACATCAACACAAGATGCCAAAACACGTCTCGAGCGTATGGGGGAAATTCCCGAACATATCTGCGTGTCTGGTGCGCCAGGTTTAGATGGTATTGTGCAGTTGTCGGCTACTCTCACACGTTCTAATTTGAGTGCATACACGGGTTTGCCAGATGATGTGCCATTTGTGTTGTGTCTTTTTCATCCTGTTGTGCAGCAATCAGATGATGCCTTTGTACAAACATTGGCGTTGCGTGCGGCATTGCTTCACATTGGTTTACCAGTATTGTGGATGTCCTCAAATTCAGACGCAGGAGCTAATGAAATTTTGCGTGCTGTTTCCTTGCAGCCATTACCAGCGGGGTCGGTTCACATCGCACACCTTTCACGTGCTGCTTTTTGTGCTGCAATGCGGCTTTGCGCTGTGATGGTGGGAAATTCATCTGCGGGTATTATCGAGGCAGCAAGTTTTAGCACGAGAGTTGTTAATATTGGTAATAGGCAATACGCACGCATTAGAAGCAATAATGTTATAGATGTAGATCCAAGTCAAGTTGCGATTTCATTAGGTTTACAAATCGCATTGGCTACCGGGCAGCATCAGTTTGAAAATAAGTACGGTGATGGCGAAGCCGGTATAAAGATTGTCAATTATTTAGCTGTTCTGTCGCTAGACAAAATAGTATTAGAAAAATCTAATGCATATTGAGCGGTGAACTTTATATTTCTAATATGCAATTATCTTCTTTGTTGATCGTGGGCGTAGGAGGTCACGGTAAAGTAGTGACTGATGCTGCACTTGAGTCGGCTGTGCGTTGGAACTTGATCGCAGCGACTGATGCGGATGATAAAAAATGCTTTGGACATTTGCTCGGTGATGTGCCAATCGTTTTGGCAGACATAGCCAAACACTTCACGCAGCATTTAGTGCATATTGCCATTGGAAACAACGTCTGGCGCGAGAAGGAGTCGATAGCTTGGGGCTTATCGCGATGCGTGACAATTGTTCATCCGCAAGCTAGGGTATCAAAGCATGCTGAAATTGGCGCAGCCTGTTTTATTGCTACAGCAGCAGTAATTGGCCCTTGTGCAGTCCTGTCGTTTGGTGTAATCGTCAACCATGGGGCAGTCATAGACCATGATTGCGAGATTGGGAAGTACTCGCACATTGCGCCTAATGCTACGCTCGGTGGGGGCGTTAAAGTTGGCAATCACGTACTGATTGGGTCTGGATCTGTCGTATTGCCTGGCCTGAAAGTCGCTGACCGTGTTGTCGTTGGGGCTGGCGCTGTCGTGACTAAAAATATTGACTCATCTGGTGTCTATATAGGCATCCCCGCTAGAAAGATCTAATATGACCCTTATGCCTGTTAAGTCACTTTTCATTGAATCAAACGCGAGTGTTCGCAGTGCTATGTTGCAAATGGACACTGTTGCCAGAGGCGTGATCCTGCTTGTAGATAGCCGGGGCGTTTTACTTCGAACGATCACTGACGGTGATCTGCGTCGTGCAGCGTTGTCCGATCTTGGCGGATCATTAACGCTTGCTGATTTGCCTGCCATCACGCCTATAACGGCCAATACGACCTACGACCATGCTGCAATTATGCGAATGATGAATGCGCATTCAATCGATCATGTGCCAGTCATTGACAGTGATGGCAAGGTTTTGGATGTCATCATACGTCGTGAGGCGAGTGTTAAAACATGGCTCTCCACCCCCCATCTTGGTGAAGAAGAGATAGCTTTCGTCGATCAAGCTTTTAAGACAAACTGGATTGCTCCTTTAGGGCCTCATGTCGATGCGTTTGAACAGGATTTGGCGCAATATGTGGACGTTGGCCATGCGGCGGCACTTAGCTCTGGTACTGCAGCTATTCATTTAGGATTGATATTACTCGGGGTGAAGCCCGGCGACACCGTGTTTTGCTCTTCATTGACTTTTGTTGGCAGCACCAATCCTATTTTGTATTGCGCTGCGCGACCAGTATTGATTGACTCTGAGCCCCAGTCTTGGAATATGTCCCCGTTAGCCTTAGAGCGCGGATTAGAGTGGGCAAAACGAGAAAATCGACTTCCAAAATGTGTGATTATCGTTAACCTGTATGGCCAAAGTGCCGACATGGATGCTCTTATACCGATTTGTGAAAAATACGGCGTACCTATCTTAGAGGATGCCGCCGAATCATTGGGGGCTAGCTACAAAAATCGTCCAAGTGGTTCTTTTGGTAAGCTGTCTGTGTTTTCTTTTAACGGGAATAAGATCATTACTACCTCGGGTGGAGGGATGCTAGTTTCCGATGATGAGGCATTGATTGGCAGGGCGCGCAAACTTTCAACCCAAGCACGAGATCCAGCCAAACACTACGAGCATACCGAGATGGGCTTCAACTACCGAATGAGCAACGTGCTAGCCGGTATTGGGCGTGGACAGCTCAAAGTATTACCTGACCGCGTTACAGCAAGACGAGCAGTATTTGCGCAATATCAAGAAAAATTGTCTGACTTACCTTCTATAAATTGGATGCCCGAGCCAGATGGTATGTTGTCAACGCGATGGTTAAGTTGCTTTACTTTATGTCAAGGCGATGCCGATGCGCAAGACAAAGCCAGTGCTGTGATGGCCTACCTAGAGCGCCAAAATGTAGAGGCTCGACCTGTTTGGAAGCCAATGCATTTACAACCCTTATTTCAAGATTGTCCGTATTTCTCGCATGACCCTTCTCAGGATGTTAGCAAGAAGCTATTTGAATCAGGCATCTGTCTACCTTCAGGATCTAACATGGGGCTAGAGAGTCAGTTCCGAGTCATTGCGCTATTGCGCGCCGCCATAGCATCCATATGCTAGTTTTTTTAGAAGCAAAAAGCGCGATTCACGTATGGGTCTAAACCGTCTGGTAGTTTGATCAAAGGTTTGGAGGGGCGATCTGGCGCGTGGATGCTCAGGCTGTAAATTACTGAAAAAATCAAGCGTCGTCCTTCAATGGCGAGCAGCGGACGATGGATACCCCAAGTGTCCTCTAAGAAAGCGGTACCAGCGAAGCCCGTTACCGTTTCGAAATCGGTTGTATCAAAATTAGTTTTAGCCTCTTCGTCTGATATTGGACCTCGTCGCGTAAGTAGATCGCTGCGATGTGAGCCTTTAATGTAGCTGTGTGCGCCTGTCGTAAGGCTCGTATCTGTCAGGTAAACAAAGAGCTTTACAAATCGAAAGTCGTCAACATCTCTATGATAAATATCATCATAGTGGATATTTCCATTTTGATTATGCTCTCCGATTGTCCACCATGACTGGATAGCTGATATGCTGGGTTTTGCTCCTAAATATTGCGCTACGGTCGCCAGTATTGTTGGATGATTGGCGAAATTAAGTAGTGGAGTGCATGTAAGTGTGTCGACCAATTGGTACTGCACTTTGTTGTACTTGTTCTCTAGGCCTTCCAAGCCATTGAGGAATTGGCCAGAATAGAGGTCTATTACTGGTTTACCTTCGTAATGCGCATATATTTCGTTTAGCGTGCTTTGGCATAAATGCAAATCAGCTAGATAGGCGATGCCATCAGTACGCAGCAGCGACAGAGCCTTGGTATCAGACTCAGTGGCCGACGAGGCTGGGAGGCTGGGCGAGATCCAACTCTCTAGCTTGCCTAATATTCTGCGAATGCTTGGAATGCGAATTCCTTTTTGTCCATAGTAGTAAATCAAGCTTGGATTTGAAGCAATTTTTAGCAAAGTTTTCATATGAAAAAGGATATTTAGTCGGGTTTGGGTAAAAACTGGAAATTACGAATAATATTCAGCAATAATTTTTTAAACCTATGCGTATAAGATCACACAATATTTACCAATCGCTAATAGATGCATCGCTGATTTTACTGGCATGGTGGCTAGCTTTTTGGCTGCGGTTTAATCTAGATCTCACGGACGCATATGAGGATATTGCTCTTCGAACTTCAATTTGGGTGGTGATTTCCTATGCACTGGCATGGTTTGTGATAGGTGTACAGCGTCAGGTTTGGCGGTACACCGGACTACCAGAGCTGCGTCAAACTATGATTGCTGTTGTTGTGGGGGCATTAGCTACTTCAGCCTGTCTGTTGATGGTCAGATCCCCTAATTTCCCAAGGGCCGTTTTTTTACTGCATCCTATTTTGGTGATGCTGAGTTTGTCAGGCGTGCGGGCTGGGTGGCGTAGCTTTTTAGAGCGCGAAAAGACTGCAATTGGAAAGCCGCTTTTAATACTTGGCAGTATGCAGGAGGCTTCTGATGCACTAAGAGCACTAAAAGGATCGTTGCAATGGCACGCAATAGGCATACTTTCACCCATCGGCACAGAAAATGGAAGCTCACTGTTGGGTATTCCGGTTCTGGGAGGCTTAGAAGAGATAAGCCCAATTGCTGAGCGCTATTTTGTTCAAACGGCGTTAATTGCAGCCCCCACGGGATCTGACTCGCGTCTGGAGGCGTTGAATCTCACCAGTGATGCAGGTTTGCAGCTGATGACGATGCCTCATCCCGATGATTGGTTGCGGCAAGACGCGTCTACGCCACGACGTATTGAGTTGCATGATTTGCTAGGCAGGCAGCCCATCGCTCTGGATATAAAAGGTCTCGCCCAACTTTTCTCTGGCCAATGCGTCCTAGTCACTGGTGCTGGCGGCTCGATTGGTTCTGAGCTGTGCCGCCAACTGGCGCGCTTGGGCACTTCGCGGCTGGTTTGTGTAGATATATCGGAGTATGCGGTGTATGCACTGGAGCAGGAGCTGCGTGCGGCGCATCCGCAGTTGCAGACTTCGTACTACACCGCCAATGTACGCGAGGCAGACCGTATCGAGGCAATTGCACGTGAATGCAAGCCTGCTGTGGTCTTTCATGCTGCCGCTTACAAGCATGTGCCGCTGATGGAGGAGCGCAACACGGTGGAGGCGCTGCGCACCAATGTGCTGGGCACTTACAACGTGGCGCGGGCGGCGGGGCTGTGTGGGGCGCAGCGCTTTGTGTTGATCTCAACCGACAAAGCCGTGAATCCGACCAATGTGATGGGCGCGAGTAAGCGCATGGCCGAGTTGATGGTGCAGGCGGTGGCCCGCGACTTTGTGGCCGCAGGGCTGGCTGTGCCCACGCAGTTTTTGTCGGTGCGGTTTGGCAATGTGCTGGGCTCTAGTGGCTCGGTAGTGCCCCTTTTTACCGCCCAAATCGCCAAAGGCGGGCCCATTACCGTCACCCACCCTGATATCGTGCGCTATTTCATGACCATTCCCGAAGCGGCGCTTTTGGTGCTGCAGGCGGGCTTAATGGGGGAATCGGGACAGATTTTCGTATTGGACATGGGCGAACCCGTCAAAATCGTCGATTTGGCGAAAATGATGGTTCGCCTATCAGGCAAAACCGAGCAAGAAATCCCCATCCATTTCACGGGTCTGCGCCCCGGCGAAAAGCTCTTTGAAGAGCTCTTGGCCGACGACGAAACCACCCAAGCTACTCCTCACCCGAAATTACGCATAGCCAACATCGCCACCCATGCTGACCTGCGCACGGCCGACGTGCTGGCCGATCTGCAAGCCTTTGGTGCTAACCCCCAAGACGCGCAAATCCGGGCATGGCTCAGAGGGCAAGTGCCAGAGTATAAAAATGGGGTTTAAAACGCTCAATTTATAAAAAATACTGCCAATGTCAGCATCATATGGTCATTAATTGCTATAAAAATAATAGCATTTTAATGCCGGGAAAAACTTGATTGTTTGCCTCTCGTCGGCCGAATAAGTGCGCTACTTCATGGAGTTTAGGCCAAACACATTGCCCTCGGTATCGCAGCACAGAGTCACCCAACCGAATGGTCCAATCGAGAACTTGGGCCGCACAATGCGCCCGCCAGCAGCGGCAACGCGCGATTCCTCTGTCGCGCAATCCTCCACACTGAAATACACCATGGTGCCGCCTACTCCGGGCTTGGAATGGGCCGATTTGACCAAGGCACCTGCTGCACCATATGCGCCCATATCGGCTGCGAAGGCCATCATCTGCGTTTCACCCGTTGGGTCTCCGATTGGTTCGAGTTTTTGCGCTAACACGCTTTCATAAAAAGCGACAGCCCGTGTCATGTCATTCACATAGATGTCAAACCATCCAATTGCGTTGGTTTTTGCCATTTGGCACTCCTTCGTTTAGATAAAGCCCAACAACATCGCTGGGCAGTATCGAGAATATCCAGTAGCAGGCCGCGCGTATTGTATAAATCAGACATCAAACTTATTGGTGTAGCGCGCAGGCGTGTAGCCCGTGATTTTGCGAAACGAGTGAATATAGTGGGACTGGTCGGCGTACGAGTCCAAGTGATGCTGCTTAAACGACTGCTGCAAACGCAATACCTTGAGCAAATCGTGTGGCGTAAACCCAGTGGTTTGTTTGAGTGTGCGTTGCAGTTGGCGTGGTGACAAACCCGCGATGCTGGCCATGTCGGCTACTGAGTGCATATCGTCTAAATGCGCCAGTATTTTCTCGGTTACCAAGTTGACCACTACCAATTTATCGCAGATCAGCCGCTGCACCAGCGCAGACAGCACGGGCTGTTTGGCCAGAAAATCCAGTGGCGCAAGCGCATGGCTTGTTTCAATCAGCGGCAAACGCCCCAGATACGGCGTGCCTACGAAGCTATGGGCAATCTCCTGTGGACTGCCTTGCCACACGCCGGGTAAAAGCTGGATGCCCACATAGTGAAAGCTTTTGCCTAGATTGAGCAGCTCAAACGTGGTGCGCAAAGCCGTCACACCTGCTATGCGCGTATCGGTTTGGTTGAATAAAATATTAACGCAGACATCGGGCAAAGCATGCAGACAAAAATCCTCAGTCAGCACACTTGTAGTTTTGAGCTCCCAAAAACAATGCACCAGACCCGACAAAGCACTGGGCGGCTTGGCCTGTGCATACCGCACCGAGTGTGCCGTTTTGTCTATGCCGTCGCGAACAGGGCTGTACATGAGGCTTGAATTGGTATTTTTTGAAGAAAATATGCCAATGTCAGCGTCATATGGTCATAGTCAGCTATTGAAAATATAGTATCACCAACGCTACTAAAAGCTACTTCACCAAGCCCTGCCGCTGCAAAATATCATTGACCAGCTCCAACCTCACCAGCGGGTTGTCCAGCTCCATCAGGCGCTGCTTGAGTTCGGGCTGCAGGGGCAGCAGCTCGCACCAGCGGTTTGATAGCCAGCCGCAGTCTGACGACTGAATCGGTAGGCTAAAGGGCATGGCAGCTGGGCTGCTGACCTGTGCTTCTATGGAAATGGCCAGCTGTTCAAGGGCGGTGGCTGCGCCTTGCAGGTCGGGTGGCACTGTCACGGCCATGTCGTCGTCGATGCGATCGACATCGGCCACCCACAGGCCGTGGCGCAGCTGCTCGGAGCGACTGATGCGAAAGCGCTGTGCGCCCTTGCAGCGCAATACAATCAGGCCGCTTTGCGGGCTCTCGTGCTGCTCTATCATGGCAATCGTGCCTACTTGGGCAAAGCGCTCTTGCCCCGCAGGGCTGCCCGCGCGGCGCACTTCGCTGCCTTGGGTCATGCCCACCACACCAAATGGCGCGCCGGTTTTGATGCATTTGCCGATCATGTCGAGGTAGCGCACCTCAAACACCCGCAGTCCCAGCACGCCGCCTGGAAAAAGCAGGTTGCCTAGCGGAAAAAGCGGCAAAGAATGCAATTGCATGTGCTTAAGCCCCCAAAAGTTAAGCCACAGCGTCTGAGGGCTGGCGCATCAGCATGGCCAGTGAATCGGCCAGTTTTTTGCGCAACTCACGGCGGTCGCAAATGAAGTCTACCGCTCCTTTTTGTAGCAAAAATTCGGCCCGCTGAAAGCCCGGCGGCAGCTTCTCGCGCACCGTACTTTCAATCACGCGCGGGCCGGCAAAGCCAATCAAGGCCTTGGGCTCGGCTATCACCATGTCGCCCACAAAGGCAAAGCCAGCGCTCACGCCGCCCATGGTGGGGTCGGTGAGCACACTGATGTAGGGCAGGCCTTTTTTGGCTAGCTTGGTGAGCGATGCATTGGTCTTGGCCATTTGCATAAGCGAGAGCAGGCCCTCTTGCATGCGCGCGCCGCCAGTGGCCGTGAAGCACACAAATGGGATTTTTTGTTCCACGGCGGTTTCCACCCCGCGCACAAAGCGCTCGCCCACCACAGAGCCCATGGAGCCGCCCATGAAGTCAAATTCAAAGCAGGCTACCACCAAGTTGATGCTGTGGATAGAGCCGCCCATGACCACCAAAGCGTCGGTCTCGCCCGTGTTTTCTAGGGCTTCTTTGAGACGCTCTGGGTATTTGCGGCTGTCTTTGAACTTGAGCGCGTCCACAGGTAAGACCTCTTGGCCGATCTCGTAGCGCCCCTCGGCATCCAGCAGGCCGCTCAGCCGCGCACGCGCGCCTATGCGGTGGTGGTGGCTGCATTTGGGGCAGACATTCAAGTTGTGTTCCAAATCGGTTTTGTACAGCACCGAATCGCAACTGGGGCATTTGATCCACAGGCCTTCAGGCACGCTGCGCCGATCTGCGGGGTCGGTTTGCTCCATTTTGGAGGGCAGGAGTTTTTCTAGCCAAGACATGGAAGTATCCTTTTAAGAGTCTAATGCCGCGCGAATATCGCGCAAAAAGTTAGTGGTCACACCTGTGACGCGCTCATGTGGCTGGTCTTCTATGAGTTGGATGATTTTGCTGCCAATCACCACCGCATCGCTCACAGCGCCAATGGCCTTGGCGGTGGCCGCATCGCGTATGCCAAAGCCCACACCCACAGGTATGCTGACAAACTGCTTGATGCGCGGAATGGCCGCAGCCACCGCAGCCACATCGAGCGCGCCAGAGCCAGTCACGCCCTTGAGCGACACATAATACACATAGCCACTTGCCAGCTTGCCCACCAATGCCATGCGTGCGTCGGTGGAAGTCGGCGCTAACAAGAAAATCAAATCCATGTTGTGGGCTCTGAGTGTGGCGGCAAATTCCACGCACTCTTCAGGCGGGTAGTCCACCACCAGCACGCCGTCCACGCCGGCCTTGGAGGCATCTTGCACAAAAGCGCTCACCCCGTGTATGAGGTCATAGCGTTCAATCGGGTTGGCATAGCCCATCAGCACCACCGGGGTTTTGTCATCTTTGGCGCGAAAGCTTTTCACCATGTCTAGCACCTGTGCCAAGCCAATGCCAAAGCCCAGCGCCTTTTCCCCCGCTTTTTGAATCACGGGGCCGTCGGCCATGGGGTCAGAAAACGGAACACCCAGCTCAATGATGTCGGCCCCAGCTGCCACCATGGCATGCATCAAATCGGGGGTGATGTTGGCATATGGAAAACCCGCAGTCACATAGGGAATCAGCGCAGTGCGGCCAGCGGTTTTGAGGGCAGCCAGAGTAGGGGCTATACGGCTCATCGCTTGAACTCCATCTGCATTTCTTGCCCTTTGATGGATTGCCCGCGGCAAGAAGGCCTGCAGTAAAAGTCAGCGCCTGACAAATCAGCCACTGTGCCAATGTCTTTGTCGCCGCGACCAGACAGGTTTACCAGCACACTCTGGTCAGTACGCATGGTTTTGGCCAACTTCATGGCGTAGGCCACAGCGTGGCTTGATTCAAGTGCGGGAATGATGCCCTCGGTGCGGCACAGGTAGTGAAAAGCATCCAGCGCTTCTTTGTCGGTGATGCCCACGTATTCAGCGCGGCCAATGTCGTTGAGCCACGCGTGCTCTGGGCCTACGCCGGGGTAGTCTAGACCCGCACTGATGGAGTGCGTTTCAGTGATTTGGCCGTTGTTGTCTTGCAGCAGGTAGGTGCGGTTGCCGTGCAACACGCCAGGGCTGCCGCGCTGGATAGATGCGCTGTGCTTGCCACTGTCTAGCCCCTCGCCAGCGGCTTCTACGCCTATCAACCGGGTGCTGGCATGGCCAATATAAGGGTAGAAAATCCCCATGGCATTGCTGCCCCCGCCCACGCAGGCAATGACGGCATCGGGCTGCTTGCCCACTCCGTCAACAGAACCTAGGTGTACTGGCATTTGTGCGATGCATTCTTGCCCAATCACGCTTTGAAAATCCCGCACCATCATCGGGTAGGGATGGGGGCCTGCCACCGTGCCAATGATGTAGAAGGTGTTGTCCACATTGGCCACCCAGTCGCGCATGGCTTCGTTGAGCGCGTCTTTGAGGGTTTTGGAGCCTGACTCCACCGGCACCACGGTGGCACCAAGTAGTTTCATGCGGTACACATTGGGGCTTTGGCGGGCAATGTCTACACTGCCCATGTAAATCACGCATTCCAGCCCATAGCGGGCGCAAATGGTGGCTGTGGCCACGCCGTGTTGGCCAGCGCCGGTTTCTGCAATCACTCGGGGCTTGCCCATGCGCTTGGCCAGAAGCGCTTGGCCAATGGTGTTGTTCACCTTGTGCGCGCCGGTGTGGTTCAAGTCTTCACGTTTGAGGTAGATTTGCGCGCCCATGCCAGTGCCGTCGGCCAGCTCACGGCTCATGCGCGCGGCATGGTAAACGGGGGAGGGGCGGCCCACAAAGTGCGCCAGCTCGTAGTTGAATTCGCGGATGAATTCGGCATCGGTTTGGTAATGCGCGTAAGCCTCCTTGAGCTCGTTGATGGCGTGGGTGAGCGTTTCTGAGACGAAACTGCCGCCGTATTTGCCAAAATGCCCTCTGGCATCGGGTTGTTCGTAGGTCATGGGATGTTTTTCGTTAATGAGGCTGCAGGCCATTGCGCTGCGCTACAGCGTCGTGTTTAATAAAGTGTCTGCGCAGCGCACCGCTGCAATGAATTGGATGATTTTTCCGGGGTCTTTGATGCCCTTGAGCGTGCCGCCTGGGCCATGTGGCCCATCTGGCGCATCGGCCTCTACCCCCGAGCTGACGTCAACGGCCCAGGGCCGCACGTGCATGATGCCATCGGTCACGTTTGCAGGCGTCAACCCACCAGACAAAACGAGGCGAGAGCTTGCGGCGAGTAGCGGATGTGACCAATTGATTGCGTTCCAGTTAAAAGCTTTGCCTCCGCCGCCAAACCCCTCCACGTGGGCATCGACCAAAATCGCTTGGGCTGTGGCAAAGTCTTGGCTGAATTTTACCAAGTCAAACGCCTGTGGCGCATCTAAAGGGATTCTGGCGGCACGAATATAGGGTTTTTCTAGCTGCAAACAGCTGTTTGGTGATTCATCACCGTGTAATTGCAGCAATGTCGGCATCAAATGGTCATATATTGCTCTTATTTTGGTAGTATCTTCATTCACAAAGAGCAATACGCTGGATACAAAAGCAGGAATTCGCCGCATCAGCTTCTTTGCCTGCTCTGGGCTCACATAACGCGGGCTTTTCTCGTACATCACAAAACCAATCGCATCCGCGCCCGCCTGCACGGCCGCGTCAACGTCTTCTTCGCGGGTAAGGCCGCATATTTTGATTCGGGTGCGACTTGCCCCCAAGCTAGCCACTGCGTGTGCTGCGTTGCCCCCAAGCTGCACAGGAGCTCTAGCTTCGCTGTTCTCAGGGGTGCTCGCGCCTTGAGACGACTCGGCGGTGCTCTGATTTTTAATGTTTTTCATGGCAGCCAATCATACGCGGGCACGCTGCTAGGCAAGCCCCAATGCGGTTCATACACAGGACCCAAAAAATACAGGCCATCGGGCGAAAAAGTGGGCGCAGCTTCTTTGCGACTGCGGGCGTCCAGCACAGCGCGCATCCACTCCACAGTTTGCGCGCCTTGGCCCACCGCTACCAGGCAGCCCATGATGTTGCGGATCATGTGGTGCAAAAATGCGGTGGCTTCAAATTCAATGCGCCAATACGCCCCGCGCTGGCTGATACGGATGCTGCGCATGGTTTTAATTGGCGAGAGCGCTTGGCACTGCGCCGCGCGAAATGAGCTGAAATCGTGCTCGCCCACCAACAAATCCGCCGCCCGCTGCATGGCTGCACCGTCTAGTGGGCGGTGAAACCAGCCCACGCGGCCACCCTCTATGCTGGGACGCACGCAAGATTGGAGCAGCACATAGGCGTAGCGGCGGGCTATGGCACTGGCGCGGCAGTGGAAAGTGCGTGGAACAACACGTGCCCACTGGATGGCAATGTCGCGCGGCAGCAAGGCATTGACACCGCGCACCCACGAAGCTTCTAGGCGGTCAATGGGTGTATCGAAATGCACCACTTGGTTGAGGCCATGCACGCCAGAATCGGTGCGGCCAGCGCACAGGGTGCGCACGCGCTGCGGGGCTTGCATGCCGCAAAATGAAGCCAGTGCAGCCTCTAGTTTGTCTTGCACAGTGAGGCCAGAGAGCTGGCTTTGCCAGCCTTGGTAAGCGCTGCCTGAATAGCTGATACCTAAGGCGATGCGCAATGCGCCAGCTTCGGGCTCTGGCAGTACGGGCCGATCAGCCGCGTTATGACTGAGCGCGCCTTCAATGTGTCCAAAAGCCAACGCTGCGTGCCGCCTATGCCAGAGCCGAGATGAATTTTTGCGCCTTGGTTTTTAAAGCACCAGAGCCAAAATCCACCACCTCTTGCGCCAAACTGCGCGCACCATCTATGTCACCAATGGCGCTGAACTCTTCGGCCAAGGCCAGCTTGGTTTCTAATTCACCCGCTTCGTCGCTGATGGCTTCATGCGCCAAAGAAGCGCCTGCACCGGCGGGAGACAGCTTAGGTAAATCCAAAGACAGGCTGCCCAGATCAAACTCTAAAGCGCCGTTGGCCGATGCCACTGGCGCTGGCGCAGGGGCAGGGGCAGGGCTGTCAAAGCTGATGTCATCCATGGAAAAATTCAGGTCGTTAGACGAAAATTCCAATGCGCCATTGCCAGCAGCACTGGCACTAGGAGGCATTGGTGCAGGGTCTAAGCCCATAGGCTCAAACGGGAAATCTACCGTTGGCTCGGGCTCTGCTTGGGCGGCAAATGCTATGGTGGGCTGAACGTGCACAGGCGAGGTGGCAGAATGGTCAGGCTCATCACCCATGGAGAAGTCCAAATCCAAATCCACGTCAGGCTGATCGGCCTGCGCGTATTCAGGGGCTATGGCTTGCGGCATGGTGCTGGCTGCAAATGCGGCGCTGGTGGCCGCACTTGCCACATGAGCGGGTTGGGGTTGGCCGCCAGCCTTGTACATGGGGTTAGCCGGGTCAAGTTCACGGCCAAGCTCGGACGCTGCTTGCCACTGGTCGCCTTGGCCTTGGCACAGGCCGTAGGCCTCTGCCGCTACTACTTCAAAGGCTTTGACATCGCGGCGCTTGGCGTAAATCTCTAGCAGCTTAAAGTGCACTGCCACGCGTGAGGGGTTGGTGCGCATGGCTTCTTTAAGAATTTCTTCGGCTTGCAGGTCGCGCCCATAGGCCAAATACACATCTGCTTCCGCTACAGGGTCAACGTCACCGGCTGCATCGAGCTGGCTGGGTGAATACACCATGGACGATGCAGTGGCCGAAGTGCCTGCCTCAGCTGTGTCAACGCGCTGGCCACCGCTGGCACCAAAGAACGAGTCGGGCTGCAAGCGGCTTTCTAAAAATGAGCTGTCTACCTGTACATTTTTCTTGCGTTGGCGTGAGCGCCAAAATGCAAATCCACCCAATGCCGCCACCAGGCCACCGGCTGCTGGCAAGACCAAGGGGTTGTCCATCAGCTCTTCTACAAAGCTTGGCTCAGGCGCAGGAGGGGGTGGCGGCGCTTTGGCCACTTTAACTACAGCGGGTGCTGGAGCTGAGGCGGCGGCCACGCTGGCACTGGCAGTGCTGGTGGTGGCCGAGGCCACCGTGACCGTGCTTGCTGCCTTGGTGCCGACAGGCGCGGTGGACAGCGTGGCGGATACGGCCGCTGGTGTGCTGGCAGCGACAACTGCAAGCGTGGGTGTAGATGTAGATGTAGGTGCAGATGTTGCAGGTACAGGCGTGACAGGCACGCTCGGGCTGGCGGCTGTGCTGGTGACCGCTGGCGCAGAGCCAGCTTTGGCCAAGAGGCCAGCACCCACGGCAGCAACCCCTGCCGCAGCTGCACCAGCGCCCAGCGCCAAGCTTGTATCTGCTTTGAGGGCAGCAGGCTTGGCCGTGTTGGCTGCAGTGGCTGGCGCGGCACTGGGAGCTGCGGCTGGCGCAGCATTGAGTTTGTTCAAATCGCTGATATTTTTAGACAGCTCAGCCACGCGCGCACTGGCGTCTTTGCTGGCTTTGTCTTTGGCAATGGCATCTTCTTTGCTCACTGCTTTGGACTGCACGCCGCCTTTGGACAGTGTGAGCTTGTCAGGGGTGGCTGCCGCTAGTTTTTTATCGTCTACCTTGGCTTGCACTGTGCCTGTGGCGCTGCGGTCTGCGGGGCTTTGGGCTGCTTTGGGTGCGTTTTGCGCCAGTTTTCGGCGGAACTCGTTGAAATCTTTGCTCTGGGCGTAGAGCATTTGCTTGGCCTGCGCGGTGGGTGTGCCGCCCGCTTGCTCGGCCGTGGGCACGGTAAGCAAAGCGCCTGATTTCACGCGGTTGATGTCGCCTGCAATGAAGGCTTGCGGGTTGGCTTGCAGCAATGCCAAGAGCATTTGGTCTAGCGACACGCCAGTTGGCGTTACGCTGGCGGCAATGCGGCCTGCGGTGTCACCGGGATTAACCTTGATTTGGCCGTCTTTGGCTGTTGCTGCAGGCTTTTTTGCCAGCACTGCGATTTTTTCTTTGGCTACTGAAGCCGCGCGAACCGGCGCTGTTCGCTCTGTGGCTGGAGCGTTGTTTGATGGGGTGGAAGATGCGCTTGCAGGTGCAGGGCTGGGTGACGCTGCTGGAGCGCTTGGGGCAGCCGCAGGAGCAGAAGCCGCTTGAGGCGCTGTGATGGCCGCAGCGGGGGCAGGCTTGGTAGCGGGTGGGTCAAACAGCAGGGTGTAGTCGCGCACCACACGCCCTGCGGCCCAATTGGCCTCCAAAATCAAATCCACAAACGGGTCATTGATGGTTTTGTCACCCACCAAGCGCAAATACGAGCGCCCGTCGGGGCGCTTGAGTAAGGTGATCTTCAGGTCGTTGATAGCATTGTTATAGTCCAATCCCGCGGCTTTGAAAGCATCGGGCGAGGCCACCGTGGTGCGCAAGCTGGCGGCTTCGTCGGCATTGATGTCTGGAATGTCAATTTCAGCGCGCAGGGGCTCGCCTATGGAGGACTGCACCGAGATGCGCCCCAAAGCCAAGGCTAAAGCTTGCGTGCTGGCAGACGCAACAAAAATACCCAAGACCGCAGCAGCAATGGGGCGAAGCCAAAAAGGACGACGCGACACGGCTTGTGCCAGTGGGGCGGGGGCGAAATTGGCAGTTGGTTTTATTGTGGTGATTCGCACAAAGTCCTCAAGACGAAATTCTGAAAAACAACCTTAACATCAACACGTTACAAAGACAAGCTAAGAAACCACTTAGCTTGAAATTGATGGCTAAGATGCCAGCGAAGCATTCCAAATTGTTGCCTACAGGCAACGCTCGTGCTGCCCAGCATGTAGGCATTATGCCTGCAAAAGAATGCGCAACATGCGCCGCAGCGGCTCTGCAGCGCCCCATAGCAGCTGGTCGCCAATCGTGAATGCGCCCAAATACTCGGGCCCCATGGCCAATTTGCGGATACGACCCACCGGAATGTGCATATTGCCCGTAACTGCCACGGGCGTTAAATCACGCAAAGTGGCTTCGCGGGTGTTGGGCACCACGCGCGCCCAAGGATTGTCTGCGGCGATCATGGCTTCTATGTCGGCCACTGGCACGTCACGCTTGAGTTTGAAGGTTAGTGCTTGGCTGTGGCAGCGCATAGCGCCCACGCGCACGCAAAAGCCGTCTACTGGGGTTTCCTTGGGTGCATCCGGCCCAAAAGCTGCACCTTGGCCCATGATTTTGTTGGTTTCGGCCCCGCCTTTCCATTCTTCTTTGGAAACTCCATCGCCCATGTCCTTGTCAATCCAAGGAATCACGCTGCCGCCCAGCGGCACGAGGAAATTCGCCGTTTCTTCAGCGCTTAGGGATTTTTGCTTGGCCAACACTCTGCGGTCAATCTCCAAAATGGCCGATTTCGGGTCGTCCAGCAGGCTCTTCACCTCCGCGTTGAGCGTGCCATATTGCGTAAGCAGCTCGCGCATATGCTGCGCGCCGCCGCCCGATGCCGCTTGGTAGGTCATGGTGCTCATCCACTCCACCAAACCGGCCTTGTAGAGCGCGCCCACGCCCATCAGCATGCAGCTCACCGTGCAGTTGCCGCCAATCCAGTTTTTGCCGCCCTTGGCCAGCGCGGTTTGAATCACGGGCATGTTCACAGGGTCTAGCACAATGATGGCATCCGATTGCATGCGCAGGGTAGACGCCGCATCAATCCAGTGCCCTGCCCAGCCCGCTGCGCGCAACTTGGGGTACACGTCAGACGTGTAGTCGCCGCCTTGGGCTGTAATGACCACGTCGCATTTTTTAAGCGCCGATATGTCAAAAGCGTCTTGCAGCGTGGTTTCGTTTTTGGCTTGCGCAGGCGCTTTGCCGCCCGCGTTCGAGGTAGAGAAAAACACGGGCTCAATCAGCGCAAAATCGCCCTCGGCAATCATGCGGTCAATCAGCACGGAGCCCACCATGCCGCGCCAGCCTACAAGGCCAACCAAGGGCTGTCTGCCGCCAAAGGATAAATTGGGAGTTGTCATGGTGTTGCGCCTTTCAAAATAATCAGGTTTGACTGATCCCCCGGCTCGTCAGGCTCCGGGGTGGGCGCGACGAACCGGGCTGTATCAGCCTTTAATGGTCGTCGTTTTGGTGGAAGAAATGAACGCTGGCGCGCACAGCGATGGGGCTGTGTGGGCTTGTGAAGTCATCACTGGTGCGTTCATGGGTTTTATTTTAGCAGAATTGAAGAGGTAATTTTTCCCCCTAACCCCGCTCGCCCTGAGATTGTCGAAGGGCTCGTACCATGCCTTTCGATTAATACCGTTCACCCTGAGCTTGTCGAAGGGTTCATACTGGCCTGGCTTGCGTAGCGACGCGCCCACGCCAGTGCGCTGCCTGCCTGCGCCCGAGTGACCGGCCCGCTTCGCGGTGAGCTCTGCGGTGCTCAAAATGTGGGGGTCTGTCATAACTCGGGCTTCGCCCTCAATCAGATGACAGCCCTGATCCCACATTTTTGCGCTCCTCAAGCCCGGTCACTCTGATTGGGCGCAGGCAGACAGCGCACTGGCGCGGTCGCGGGCTGGCTGGTTACTTGACTAAGGTGTTGCACTTAAATTTGTATTTTCATGAAAAATAATGGCAATGTCATCGTCATATGGTCATAGTGCGCTCTGTATTTTGTAGCATTTGTAATCCGCGCAAATTCCCAAAGCCCTCAAGCATGCATGGCCGCATACTCGCGCGCCGTAGGCAAAAACTGCGGTAGCTCACGCGCTGCTGGTTTAGTTGTTTCCCAACCCAAGCACGCCAGCCACATCGCGCGCGGAATCGCTTTGTGCGCTGTGCGGTAGTAGCTGGTCATGCGCCTGCTGATGCCCAGCGCTTGCGCCGCAGTTGACAGCGACAAGCCGTTGCGCAGCATCCATTGGCCAAACATCTCATGGCTAACCTCGCCAGCTTGCGATTTTGCCCACGCATACACATTGTCAGTGCCAAACTCTGCATCCAGCCACTCAATGCACTGCCCTCCTGGGCCAATGTGCACTGTATCGAACACCGCTTTGTCCAAGATAGGCGCTAAAAAAGCGTGTTTTTTCAGCACAACGCCAACATCCACATTCAGCACCTCCCCAGTGGGCCAAGTGGTGCGCAGACGATGTGGCTGGAGTGGGGAAACAGCGGTTAATTGCGGGAAAAAATAATCGTTCATTCTTGATACATTGTTCAAAACAAGTTTGTGCAATTCACACATGTGCGCGGCATTGTAATAAAACAACACGTCCCCTATTTATGGGATGCCAAGTTCTAAGCACTGTGTTAAATTCACTTTCGTAACAAATTTTCACTCATCTTCACAACAACTTCAATCGCACACAAATGAACTTATTTCCGATATTCAAGTCTGGCTTGCCCAGCACTCTGGGTCAGCTCGCTGGTGCTAAATACCGCTTTGCCAGCTTGCTTGCAGCCTTCTCGCTTGCCCTGTCTGCCTGCGGCGGGGGGGGGGGGGGGCTTT
>JAYTMT010000156.1:0-1935 GCA_043728315.1 Polaromonas sp.
AGTAAATGACACTCTACGAGTAGCGTGTCTGCGGGTTTAAAACCTCAACGCGAGCATAGCCCGATCAGCGTTTTGGCTATCCCGACCGACCGATTTCGGTGTACCCACCGCATGAGGGCGCGTCGGGGTAGCCAAAACGCTGATCGGGCGCGCAAAAACTGTGAGACAACGCAAAAAAGCAGCTACAAAGGCACAAAGCGACCAGTATTGGAGTGCTCCCGCATGATGGAGTGGCAGCAAGACCAACGCGCCTGTCTTGCGACGTATCAATGAGAAATTCTTCAAAAAAGCAAGCAATGTCATTTCGAAAAGGTCATATGATGCTACAAATAAGTGAACAATCAACCATGCAAAACCAACTCAAAAACCTAGCCAAGCACCTGCGCCCCACCGACCTGCGCGGCGTAGCCCAACTGGCCACCCAAGCCACTAAGGGCGTGGCCACCATGGCCGAGGGGGTGCACCAATCGGTGTGGGGCACGATGGGTGTAAGCAGCGCAAAAACGGCAAAAAACAAAGCGCCCCAAACAGGCGGGCTCACTGGCTTGATCTACAAAAGCGTACGCGGCATCACCAGCCTTGTAGGCCAAGGACTCGATGCATCACTGGCCAAGCTTGAACCTCTGTTTGCACTGGCCGATGCGGCAGCGCCCCAAAGCCACGAACGCGAGGCCGTGCTGGCCGCGCTCAACGGCGTGCTGGGTGACACACTGGCCGCCACGCAGAATCCGCTGGCCACGCCCATGACCCTGCGCTGCCAAGGGCGTGTGCTGGTATCAGCGTCGCCAAAAGCAGGCAAAGCGCCTACCGTCGCAGCAGATACACAAGCATTTGCAGCCATTCAAAACGTCAGCGGCAAAATAGCCGTGCTCATCCACGGCCTGTGCATGAACGATTTGCAGTGGGCTGTGCCGCACGACAGCGCAGTGTTTGACCACGGCGCACTGCTGTCTGAAGCGCTGGGCTACACACCAGTCTATGTGCGCTACAACACGGGCCTGCATACTTCGCAAAACGGCCATGCTTTTTCAAAGCAACTCGATGCGATGGTGAAAAATTGGCCAGTGCCCGTGACCGAGATCACCGTGCTGTGCCACAGCATGGGCGGCTTGGTCACACGCAGCGCGGTGCACAGCGCCCAGCAGTCGGGCGCAGGCTGGTTGGCACATTTAAAAAACATCGTCTTCCTAGGTACGCCCCACCACGGCGCGCCGCTGGAGCGGGCGTGCAATTGGGTCGATATTTTGCTGGGCAGTACACCGTATAGCCGCCCCTTTGCCAAGCTAGGTCAAATCCGCAGCAGCGGCATCACCGATTTGCGCTACGGCTTTGTGCTGGCCGCGCATTGGGAAGGCCATGACCGGTTTGCTTTTGCAGGCAGCGACAGCGTCGCAAACCGGCAAGCCTTGCCGCTGCCCGAGGGCGTGGCGTGTTTTGCTGTGGCCGGAACCACGTCGAAGCCACCCGAAAGCGGCAGCTTGATGGGTGACGGCCTGGTGCCGGTGGCCAGCGCCCTGGGCAAGCACGCCAACGCCGCACTGGCGCTGGAATTTCCGCCTGAAAATCAGTTTATTGCCTATGGAACAGACCACCTGGCGCTGCTCAAAAGCGAGGCGATTGCCGCGCAACTAGTGCGCTGGCTGGGCCGCGTCGATGACAGCGCTTCGAGCCGGAAAGTTTGACGGCGGAACAAACCAGCGCTTAGCACCATTTATGTTGCCAAAAAGGCCTCTGGCCCCCGATTTACGTGCGTAAGCAGCTATAAAAAAAATAGCATCAGGGGATGCGGGAGCTTGCCTGTCTGGTGCGCGTCAGCAGGCGCGGCAGGCGCACCAAAAACTCAAGGAACAGCCGCGCATGCATCCACGTCAGCAAGATGTTGTCGCGCAGGTAGTTGAAGTGCGAAACGCCGCCCTCGTCGGCATGGAAGTACTT
>JAYTMT010000157.1:0-4852 GCA_043728315.1 Polaromonas sp.
CTTGCTGATGCTGCGCACGCAACTGTGCGTGCTGCGTTCGGAGCCTGGTATGCAGCGCTTAAGTGCGGCGGTGCGTGCACTGGCCGATGCGCTATTTAACATCGCCAATATTCCGGCCGTGGGTGTGCACAGGGTGCTGCTAGAGGCTGTGGCTGGTGAAGAATGGTGGCAAGACGTGAGCGTGTCGATGCTGGAGCAGGCAAGGCGGCATATGCGCGGCTTGATTTATTTGATCGACACCATTCGCCGCAAAGTGGTGTACACCGACTTTACCGACCATATGGGGCAGGCGAGCGCTGTGGCACTGGCGCTTGGCGGTATTGCAGGCGACTTTGAACGCTTTCGCAGCAAAGTGCGTGCATTTTTAAGAATTAACGAAAATCACCTCACGCTGCACAAGCTGCGCCGCAACCAAGCCCTCACCATTGCCGATTTGAGCGAGCTAGAGCGCATGCTGGTAGAAAGCGGCACAGCGAATGCGGGTGATTTGGAGCGGGCGAGCAAAGAGTCCCAGGGGCTGGGCTTGTTCATACGCGGTTTGGTTGGCTTGGACCACCAAGCGGCTACGCAGGCATTTTCAGGCTTTGTGGCGCAAAAAAACTTGAACGCTAACCAACTAGAGTTTGTCCACTTGATCATCCTCCACCTCACCGATCGAGGCGTGATGCATGCCAAGCGCCTTTACGAGCCGCCTTTTAGTGGCTTGGCACCACAGGGGCCTGACGCGCTCTTTAGCCACGCGCAGGTGGAAGAACTATTTGGTGTCATCGAGCATGTGAACCAGATGGCTCTGGCCGCTTAGCTTCTACAAGCGCACTTACGTGTGCTTACGCGGCGGCAAGCCCGTGTGCTGGGTGAGGATACGGCCGGGCTGGGCTGCTACGCGCTGGGGGGTGGCGCTGTTTGAACTGCCTCCCGTGCGGCCCTTCACCTTAGTGCCCACCACATTGGAGTTTTTGCGCCGTGCGCTGGTGTAGCCGCCGTCGGTGAGCGGCTGAAAGGTGGGGATGAGGTGGTGTTTGCCATTGCCAATCAGGTCGGCTCTGCCCATGCTTTTGAGCGCTTCGCGCAGGAGCGGCCAGTGGTTGGCATCGTGGTAGCGCAGAAATGCTTTGTGCAAGCGCCGGCGCTTGTCGCCGCGCACGATGTCTACCGATTCGCTATCTCGCGTCACCTTGCGCAGGGGATTACGGTTGGTGTGGTACATGGCTGTGGCGGTGGCCATGGGGCTGGGGTAAAAGGTTTGTACTTGGTCGGCCCTAAAGCCATTCTTTTTGAGCCAAATCGCCAAGTTCATCATGTCTTCATCGCTGGTGCCCGGATGGGCGGCAATGAAGTAGGGGATGAGGTATTGCTTTTTGCCCGCTTCCAAGCTGTATTTCTCAAACATCTGTTTGAATTTGTCATAGCTGCCTATGCCGGGCTTCATCATCTTAGACAGCGGCCCGCCTTCGGTGTGCTCGGGGGCGATTTTGAGGTAGCCGCCTACGTGGTGGGTGACCAATTCTTTGACGTATTCTGGGCTTTGCACGGCCAAATCGTAGCGCAGGCCGGAGCTGACCAAAATTTTCTTCACCCCTTTGAGTGCACGGGCGCGGCGGTACATTTTGATCAGCGCGCTGTGGTCGGTGTTGAGGTTGGGGCAAATGCCGGGGTAGACGCAACTGGGCTTGCGGCAGGCTGATTCGATTTCGGGGCTTTTGCAGCCTATGCGGTACATATTGGCCGTGGGGCCGCCCAAATCGCTGATCACGCCGGTAAAGCCCTTCACGCTGTCGCGAATGGCCTCCACCTCTCTGATCACCGAGTCTTCAGAGCGGCTTTGGATGATGCGGCCTTCGTGCTCGGTGATGCTGCAAAAAGTGCATCCACCAAAGCAGCCGCGCATGATGTTGACACTGAAACGGATCATTTCCCATGCGGGGATTTTTGTCTCGCCATCGTGGCTGCCATTGGCATCGGCATAGCTGGGGTGTGGGCTGCGGGCCTAGGGCAGGTCAAACACCAAATCCATCTCGGCGGTGTTGAGCGGAATGGGCGGTGGGTTGATCCACACGTCGCGGGCGGTGGTGCCATCGCCGTGCTTTTGCACCAGTGCGCGGGCATTGCCGGGGTTGGTTTCTAGGTGCAGCACGCGGTTGGCGTGGGCATAGAGCACGGGGTCGGCTTTCACCTGCTCGTAGCTGGGCAGGCGGATGACGGATTTGTCACGCGGCGGGGTTTTGAGCTTGTTTTTAGTCAGTAGCGGGTTGGGTACGAAGGTGAGGGGCTTGATGGTGAAGCCGGAGTCGATATTTTCTGTTCGCACTGAGCCTGTCGAAGTGCCCGCGAACCCTTCGACTAGCTCAGGGCGAACGGAGGTGCTGATGGCATCCATTTGCCCGCGCATCGCTGGCGCATCAGCAGTTGGCGCGCCAGACTGCACCGACAGCACCGCGTCTTCTTTGGCACAGCTGCCGCCCTGCTCGCGCGCCAAGTCGGCACTCATCATGTAGGGGTTCACATGCTGCTCGGTGCGGCCGGGGGTGTCGATGTCGCTCGAATCAATTTCAAACCAACCCTCTGCATTGCTGCGCTGCACAAACGCTGTGCCGCGGATATTGGTGAGCTGCTCGATTGGCTCTTTAGCGCCTAAGCGGTGCGCTATTTCAATGATAGCGCGCTCGGCATTGCCATACAGCAACAAATCGCATTTGCTGTCCACCACAATTGAGCGGCGCACCTTGTCCTGCCAATAATCGTAATGCGCAATCCGGCGCAGCGAGCCCTCGATACCCCCCAAAATGATCGGCACGTCGCTGTAGGCCTCTTTGCAGCGCTGGGTGTAGACCAAGGCTGCGCGGTCAGGCCGCGCGCCGCCTTGGCCGCCAGGGGTGTAGGCATCGTCGGAGCGGATTTTGCGGTCAGCGGTGTAGCGGTTGATCATGCTGTCCATGTTGCCCGCCGACACACCGTAAAACAAATTGGGCTTGCCCAGCGCCTTGAAAGGCTCGGCGCTTTGCCAATCGGGCTGGCAAATCAGGCCTACGCGGAAACCTTGGTTTTCCAGCACACGGCCAATCACCGCCATGCCAAAGCTGGGGTGGTCTACATAGGCATCGCCACACACAATGACAATGTCGCAGCTGTCCCAGCCCAGCGCGTCCATATCGGCGCGGGTGGTGGGCAAGAATTTGGCCAGCCCAAAGCGCGCCGCCCAATACTTTTTGTAGCTTGAGAGCGGCTTGGCATCGCGGGGAAACAGCGATACGTCGTTAAAAATGGCGGGGCGTGCAGTCATGTGAGCGCTATTTTAAGTGGCGCAGTGGCTCGGTGGTGGAGGCGCAGCTCTATTGGGGCTTTATATTGCAACACAGGGCCCCTATTTGACGCTATTGGCGTTTGAGCGTTGTTTTTAGGGGTATGGCAGATACTATATTTTAAATAGCATACTATGACCATATGACGCTGACATTGTTAGTTTTTTTCATAAATTTTTGCACTGACGCATGCCTTGCTTTTGTAAGGGCTCAGTCCGACGCTGCGATTTCAGCTTCGCGGCTGTCCCCCGGCCTACGGCCTCCTCCTTTATGCCGCTGCGCTGAAGTCGCAGCATCGGACTGAGCCGCCAGAGTGGTAACCGCCTAAGCCGTTACGCGATTACTGCCCTGCACGTTCGCGTGCATGGTTTTTCACCCATCCGCTCCCACAATCCTCGCTGCCCAGATGCTTGATTTGAACAACGCAGCGGCATAAAGGAGGAGGCCGCAGGCCGGGGGACAGCCGCGCAGGTGTTCAAATCAAGCATATAGGCGTGCTGACATATTGGCCTACAGACATTTGGGCGAACAGACCCCCAAAACCATGCAAGTTAATCACCACCGCGCTGCTGCACCAGCGCCATGGCAAACACACCATTGCCTACCGACCAATCAGAATAGTCGTTTTCGTGCATGAATATGAACACGTCGCGTGGCGATAAGTCATTGATTTTGCTTATATTTTCGGTAATAGCGGCATACAGCGTCCGCTTCATCGCGTCGCTGCGCCCGCGCCGCAAGGTGATCTCCACCACCACCAATTGCTCTGAGCGGGCAATGCCGTTGAAACTGCGGCTAAAGTGAAAATTGGCCGGGTCATAGGGATGCACCATGTTGAATAACTCGTCAGGCGGCATGCAAATGCCCGATACCAGTGCCTCGTGAATCGCGCTGACGATGGCGCTGCGCGTTTGTGCGCTGGTAGATTGGTGAACATAGGTGTGGACAAAGGGCATGGGGGAATCCTTGTAATCAGGGTTGTGGGCAATGGGAGAGATGCAGCGCGTTTACCCATAAAGGCTCAGAGGCAATGCAAACAACGAAGGCCAATTGTGCTAAGCGCAAGCCAACAAATCAAACGATTTAAACGCTACCGTATGTGCAATAAATTCACATAAAATTAACACCATGCCCCGCAAGCTCCCCCCACTCACCGCCCTACTCGCCTTTGAAGCAGCCGCCCGCCATGGCCGCATGACGCTGGCTGCCAAGGCGCTGCATGTGTCACCCGGCGCAGTAAGCAAGCAGGTGAAGCTGCTGCAAGACTGGCTGGGCGCACCGCTGTTTGAAGGCCCTAAAAACGCGCCCCAGCTCAGCGCACTGGGCGCCGCCCTGGCCCCTAAGCTCAGCGCCGCTTTTGACCAGATCCAAGGCGCCGTGCAAAGCGCCCAACAAGACAACGCCCAATCCATCAAAGTGGCCTGCTACAACACCTTTGCCGCCAAATGGCTGCTGCCCCGCATGGCCAATCTGCACACCACGCACCCGCAGATGCAGGTAGAACTTATCGCCAGCAGCGAGGTGGACAGCCAGCGCCTGCAAGGCCACGATGT
>JAYTMT010000158.1:0-7907 GCA_043728315.1 Polaromonas sp.
TTTTAATAGCACACTATGACCACATGACGCTGACATTTTCGGTATTTACTTTGAAAACTGTTCTTTTTTGATCAGCTAACGATACTAAACTGCATCCAATACCAAAGACAAACTGGTCATAACGCTTAAAACCACAAAATTTATAAGAAAACTAATCAATGTCACCGTCATATGGTCATACTTCGCTATTAAATGTATAGTAATTTGCCATGTACAGATTCAATCCTCAGGTTCCTAGTCAACATGCATTAGCATTAGCATTAGGATTGGCAACAGAATTGGGCAGTCAATTTAACCAAGGCTAGGGCGAGGATGTATGCAATCAATCAGACGAATCGGTATGTGCGCGGTGGCAAGTGCGGCTTGCTGCGCAACGGCAGGCGGTGGGGATGTTGCAATACAAGACCTGACCCCGGTGTTCTTTTCATGACCCCGGTGTTCTTTTCAAGCGCTTAAAAATCTTGATATCACCACTTCTGCCTCTGGTGACCATCAAAACCATTTCCACATCTATCTCAAGCCGCCATCGGCGCTACCTATTCAAGGCGGCGCGCAGGCGCTGCTGGCAAATACATCGGGTAAACAGCCTCTGCGTTCAGTGGATTTAGCAGCTAACGAAGATGCCCAACCAATTCTCAATGTTCAGGAGATGTTGATGTTTGATTATTTTGTTCCACCTCAAATGAGCACGGACGTTCCAGCTCTGATAGCGAAGGCCACGTCATCCAAGCCAAAAATTCTGAAACCATTCACGTTTTGCACAGATATTGAAAGTGGAGTACCTGAATCGACCGCGAATCGATTCACGGTCTTCAGGAATGGTGAATACAACCCTGAGCAACACATAAACCATAGAGTGCGTTTAATCCAGCCGCCAGCTAATGGCGTAGTGACTCTCAGTGACAAGCTAACACCTTTTGCAGTTGGCGCTACAGAAAGTGGAAACAAGATCTATGCACTTGAATTCTGGCCTACCGAAAACTACATCGGTAAAGATCGTGCAGTATTTGAAGTCGAAGCAAACAATAAAAAATACCGTGTGACTGTGAATTTTTGGGTAATGGACACGGTGTTTGACGACGGTCAGGGCGACACTAACTGCAAGCAACAAAAATTTGGATCGAGCCGTGATACATCGCATAACTTTACAGCTTGGCAGCGAAGCGCTGATTTATCAGCTTTCTTGGCGGCAGCGTCTGGCGTAACTTACTCCTTCACCGACCTCCCCGCCACAGCCCTAGGCCAAACCGTAGGCGAGGGCGCATCTGCTGCCATCACGCTCGACACCAACGCCGCAGGCCACGGCTGGTACGTTGACCCGACTCCTTTGGACAGCACAGACGACTACCTGCCCACCAGCCAAGCCGGAGTCTGGCAAGCCAAACCAGACAGCGCCGCCGCTGGCAAAATGGACATGCTCAGTGTGCTCCTGCACGAATACGGCCACGCCCTAGGCCTAGAGCACAGCGGCGAGGCTGGCGACTTCATGAACGCTAGCCTGCAACCGGGCATGCGCAAACTGCCCACCGTAGACGAGCTAGCCCTGATGGGCCGCCTAGTAGCCCAGCTTAAAGCAGAGCAGGGCGCGGACAGCTTGGCGGCGGACGGTGCAACGGACACCACAACCCACGCCACAGCCGAGACCCCCGAGCCATTCAACCCCTTTGGCCCGAACTCTCCGCTGCAAGCACTGAGCCTATTGCCCATAGGCTTTATCCGCCGAGGCGATAAAACCAGCAGCATCTTCACCCCCGCCCTGTAACACCGCGTCGCCAGCGCTCTGCGCCACACTGACAACACCGACCATGCAAACGGCAGCCGCACCTAAGTGATCGATCTGTCGGGTCTGCTGGGCAGTGGTACATCCAGCCGCATCTTGTCAGTTTGGAGGTCGTTCATTTATAAAAAATTGAAAATAACGCCAATGTCGCCGTTATACCGTCACATACAGCTATTTAAATAATAGCGACAGATAAAGCCTCCAGATTGTGCCAAATCGCTGCGCAATCAGAGGGGCGGTCGTCAGGGCTTTTGGCCATGAGGCGTGAGAGCAGGGGCTGAAAACGGGCGTGGGCTTCGGGCAGGGTGGGCACTTGGCCAAACAAATGCCTTGCTAGCAGGGCATCGAGTGTGTCGGCCAAATACGGTTTTTCTCCTGTGAGCAGCTCGTACATCATCACGCCTAGGCTGTAAAAATCGGAGCGGTTGGTCACCTCTTTGCTGGCCGCTTGCTCGGGGCTCACGTAATAGGGCGTGCCCACAATTTGGCCGTGCAGGGTTTTAACCAGCGCATTGGTGTCTAGGCGTATGCTTTTGACAATGCCAAAATCCACCAACACCAGCTCGCCCGATCCGCGAAACATCAGGTTGTCGGGCTTCAGATCGCGGTAAACCAAGCCCAGCGAATGGATTTTGGCCAAGGCACTGACAATTTGGCGCAGCAAATCTACCACGCGTGGGTGGTTGGGGCGCTTGGCAATTTCAGATTTTAAATCGCCACCACTGAGGTGCTCCATGGCAATGTAGGCATAGTCGTCACTGAAGCCTTGGTCGTAAATGCGGGCAATGTGGTGGTGCTCGATGCTGGCCAAAATGGCGTACTCTTGGATGAATCGGCGCATCATGTCGGGGTCGTGGTGCAAATTGGTGTGCAGCACTTTGAGCACCACCTCTTGGCCGCGCTTGGCATGGTTGGCATCAAAATGCGCCAAAAACACATCGCTCATGCCGCCTTCTCCGAGTTTTTTTACCACTTCATAGCCTTTGAAGCGGCGCGGGTTGAGCGCATTGAATGTGCCTGACTGCAAGCTCCACAGCGAGTCTTTGAGGGCATCTTTGGCGGCACGCGCGGTTTGCTGCGAGTTGGCATGCACAGCGGCTAGTAGGTGGGCATTGCCAGAGCCAGAGCCTGACAGGGTTACTTGTAGATCAAGCTCGGCGATGGCCATGCTGGCACTCGAAGGCAGGCGCTGCATTGCCAGCAGCTCGCAGGCGTGCACGGGAGCATCACGCCCGCGCAGGCTGAGCACCTGCTCGCGCCCAGTGCGCACCAGAGCGCCTGCCAAATCCACAATCTCACGGCTGCAGGCAATAGTCCAGCCCAGCTCTTTGCTGGCCGTTTGCAGGCGCGCGGCAATGTTCACGCTGTCGCCCAGTGGCGTGATTTCAGCGGCCTCGCCGCTGCCCAAGCGCCCCAGGCTCACGGGGCCGCAGTGCAGCCCAATGCCAACGGCAAACTCGGGCAGCCCGCGTTCGCCCACATGCGCCCGTATCCAAGCGCGAAAATCTATGGCTACCTGCTCCAGCGCCAGTGCGGCACTCAGCGCACGGCGCGCGTGCGGGGTGCCGTGAGATGCTTTGGCGGCCCCGTGGGGCGCGTCTTCAAACAGCGCCATCAGGCCGTCGCCCATCATCTTGAGGTGGCTGCCGCCTTGGGCCAGCACGGGCTGGCAGGCGCGGTCAAAATAATGGCTGAGCATGGCGGCCAGCTCTTGCGCCGACAAGCGCTCGGCCATGGTGGTGAAGTTGCGAATATCGACAAACAGCACGCTGGCCACCACGCTGCTTGGGGCGCGCGCTGGTGTGGGGGCAAAAGCGCCCGTGCTGCCCGACGCGGCCTGTGCCAAATGCGGCATTGTGTTGGCCAAAGTGGGGCGGGCAAGCTCTTGGCGTGCAAGGTCTGGGCGTGGAAGGTCTTGGCGGGCAAACAAATTGGGCGGCATGGTTTGCGCTAATGCATCGCGCTTGTAGTGCTGGGTGAACATTTCGCGCATGCGCGCTTCGCTGCTGCTCACCGCTGCTTGCACTGCAGTAGACACGGCCTGCTCTTTGGCGCTGGTAAAGCGCGCCATGCGCTCTTGTTGGGCGGCAATGGCTTCTAGCAACTCTTCGCGTTTGAAAGGCTTGGTCAAGTAGTCGTTTGCGCCCAAGCGCATGCCTTTGCGCATATGGGCGCGGTCGTCGGCCGCAGTGAGCATGATGACGGCGGTGGTGGATAGCTCGGGGATGCTGCGCAGGGCCGCGAGCATGTCATAGCCGTCCATTACCGGCATATTCACATCGGTGATGATGATGTCGGGCAGCATCGAGCGGGCAATCACCAAGCCGTGCTGGCCGTTGGGGGCGGTAGCCACTTCAAAGCCTTCGAGCACGAGCAGGCGCTCTACATTTTTGCGGATGGCTTCTTCATCGTCAACTATCAGCACACTGGGCATATTCAATTCATGGGTGGTTTGCGCAATGGTAAACTGAAAACACGCAGCAAACTGCACGCTGACTTGCCGACGCATTTTCCCCTAGCAAAGCCCCATGCAACCACAAGAAACCCCGCCTTCCTTGCAAAGCCCGCTGCCTTCAGACGCCACCAACGCTTGGGAGCGTGCCCAGCGCTTTGTCGATGCCAGCACCGAAGGCATTGCGTTTTATAGAAATGGCTTGGTGCTCGACTGCAACCTTGCCTTGGAGCATATTTTGCGGCGCAGCCGCGTGCAAATCATTGGCATGCAGGTGTTGGAGTTTTTTCCCGAGCGTGACCGTGTGGTGGCACAGCGCCATATCCATATGGGGCGCAACATGCCATATCCAGCCAATTTGCTGCGCTCTGATGGCACTGAAATTGAGGTGGAAATCAGTGGCCGCGAAGCCGACTATGCGGGCCAGCCATGCAGCGTGGCTGCCGTGCGCGACACTTCTAATGTGGCCCGCATCACAGAAAGCCTGATGCGCTCGCAGGCGCGCTACCGCAGTCTGGTGGAGAATGCCGACCGCGCCGTGATATTTGTGCAAGAGGGCAAAATTACTTACAGCAACCCAGCCGCTGCCAAGTTCTTTAAAACCGACACTCAAGACCTGCTGCAATCCGAGTCCATCCATTTGATTCACCCTGATGACCGCGAGGCCGTGTTGCAGCGGCGCAATCAGCTGCTCCTGGGCAACGCCATAGATAGCTTTGAAGCGCGTGCGATTTCTCCTCCGTCTTTGCGCATTGAAGCAAACACGCAGGTCTCGTGGTGCAAGGTGTTTGGCACTATGATTGATTTGACCCAAACCCCTGCGCTGTTGCTTTTTATCAGCGACATGACCGCGCAGCGCAATTCTGAAGAAAAAATGCGCCAAGCCTTGGCCCAAGAAAAAGAGCTCGGTGATCTGAAAACGCGCTTTGTGTCGATGGCCTCGCACGAGTTTCGCACGCCGCTGGCCACCATCCAAACCTCGTCTGAATTGCTCGACCATTACCATGAGCGCCTCAGCCCCGAGCAGCGGCGCGAGGCGGTGCATGACATTCAGCAATCGGTGCAGCGTATCCGCGCCATGATTGACAACTTTATGAGCTTTGGGCGCATGGCCGCTGGCACAATGCATGCGCGCCTTGAGGCTGTGCCAGTGCAAGAAGTGCTGCACATGGCGGTGGCCCACAGCGCCACTGCCGACGGCCACCAGCATCTGGTGGTGGTGGAGTACCACGCCAGTGTGCCCGCATGGCTGCATTTGATGCTTGATGAAACCCTGTTTCAGCAAATCATTGGTAATTTGGTGGGCAATGCCTGCAAATATTCTGATGCAGGCACCAGTGTGCAGGTCTGGCTAGAGCGCGTGGAGCGCGATTTTGCGCCGTGGCTGCTGCTGCGCGTGCGCGACCAAGGCATTGGTATTCCTGCAGACGATTTGCCGCGCCTGTTTGACAGTTTTGTGCGGGCATCCAATGCGGGCACAGTCAAAGGCACAGGTCTTGGTTTGGCGATTGTCAAGCGCGCCATTGATGCCCATGGTGGGCGCATCAGTGTGCAGTCAAAGATTGGGCAGGGGAGTGTTTTTGAAGTACTGCTGCCGTGGCAAGCGTCTGCCTCGCACGGTGCTTTAGATGCTGATTTAAGTGCTTGAGCGCAGTAAACCTAGAAAAAACCAAAACGCATAGCGGCAACGATACGCTCTGAAAGAACAAGCAAACCAGCCGCTACAAACGCTCTAAGCGGGCTGTAATTGCGGATCAAGCGCGCAGCGGATTAGGGTAGACCAAGGATTGCAAGCCCAGCATCGACGGCCGTGTGAATGGTGCCCAATTGTCTTGCGGTTGGCTCAGGCGGTCAGCCACTGCCCACCAAGTGCTGGGGTTCAGGCCAATGCCCACATGGCTGGCCACTACTTCAATGTTTTCTAACTGCAGGTTGCGTGCATCGTTGTCTTGCACGCTGGCCTGCCAAGCCACTATGCCGTCGGTGCGGGAGTAAATGCTGGTGGTGGGGCATTGCGGCGGGGTATTGAGTTCGTAGTTTTCTGCTTCGCGCTCGGCGGTGCGGCCAGAGGTGAGCTCGTAGATCCGCCATGCATTGGTGGACTTGGGGCCGCCCGCAAAAGGTGTGCCCAAGGTGATGACGCAGCGGGTCATGTCGGGCAGCTCTTTGGCTATTTCGCGTGCGTACACGCCGCCCAAGCTCCAGCCCACCAAGCTCACGCGCTGGCCGGTTTGCGCAAACAAATGCCGCACTTGGCTCTTGGCTGTTTCAAGCACGCCTGCGCGCGGGCCAAAGTTATAGCCTTGGTCCCAGCCGTAGGGCAGGTAGCCTAGGCCGCTGATGTATTTGCGCAGGGGTGACGTGCTGGAGTCACTGGCCGAGAGGCCTGGAAACACCACCACGGCATGGCCATCGCCACGCGGTGCGCGCCGCAGCACGGGCCAGCTAGGCAGCACCGCACTGAACTCCCAAGGGGCGCGAAATTCAAGCGCCAATAAGGCCCAATTGGGCGGAGATATATAGTCTCCACGCGGCAAGTTAGCGGGGCGAATAGGTGTTTTTTGCATAAGCCTAGCGTACCACTGCACAGGCATGGTTTGCTATCGTTTTAGAGTCATCTCCCTTGCTTTGGGTCCCCCACGAGACCCCGCGCCTAGGGGTTACCACGGGTGCTACAGCTGCGCGTGCCGCTATAGTGCTGCTATGAACCAACTCGATCTACAAGACCGCCACGCGGTCATCACTGGTGGCGCAGCAGGCTTGGGCTTGGCTATTGCGCAGCGTTTTATTGCATCAGGGGCTAGCGTGACGCTGTGGGACTGCGACGCTAGTGCGCTTAGCGCTGCGCAGGCCGCTTTGGGTGCGCGCGCAGACACGCAACTTGTGGATGTGACAGTGCAGGCCAGTGTGGCAAGCGCGGCGCAAAACACGCTGGTCCGCCACGCCGCTGTGGACGCTTTGGTCAACAGCGCAGGCATCACGGGCCCGAACATGAAGCTATGGGACTACCCCGACGAAGACTGGCTGCGCGTGATGCAGGTCAACCTGCATGGCTTGTTTTTTTGCTGCAAGGCACTGGTGCCCCACATGCGTGCGCGCAATTTTGGGCGCATTGTGAACATTGCCTCAGTAGCAGGCAAAGACGGCAACCCCAACGCCAGCGCCTACAGCGCCAGCAAGGCGGCCGTGATTGCACTGACCAAATCGCTGGGCAAGGAGCTGGCCGACACCCAAGTATTGGTCAACTGCGTGACCCCCGCCGCCGTGCAAACCGCCATGTTTGCGCAAATGTCGCCCGAGCACATCGCCTTCATGCTGTCCAAAATCCCCATGGGGCGCTTTGGCACAGTGCAGGAGGTGGCTGCCATGGTGGCATGGCTGTGCACGCCAGAGTGCTCGTTTTCTACGGGCGCGGTGTTTGATTTGTCGGGCGGGCGGTCTACGTATTGAATACGGTATTTTGCTGCCTTTTGTTGGGTCACCCTGAGTTTGTCAAAGGGTACTTGCCCGGCTTGGTCACTATTTTCTCCGTTCGTCCTGAGCCTGTCGAAAGGTTCTTGCCCCGCTTGGTCACTGCTGCTGCCAAGCGAGCGCTGTGCCAACGCGCAAACGGATCGCTGGCCCCTTCGGGGGAGCTTATTTTTTTGAACAAATGGGGGGAGTGTTCATAACTCG
>JAYTMT010000159.1:0-2454 GCA_043728315.1 Polaromonas sp.
GAAGGTGGAGCCTTCGCCCCTTCAAATTCGTTGTATCGGCAGGGACGCAAAAAACGCACGCGCATCAGCGCAGTCTTGGGCTATGCCTTGGGTCAAGGCGTCCAAGCTTTCATATTTAAGCTCGTCGTGCAGTTTATGTAGCAGTTCCACACGGGTGATTTTACCGTAGCCCGCATCCAGCCCCAAGCTGGCGGGCCAGTCCAGGCAATGGGTTTCTAGCAGCACCCGGCCCCCGTTAACGTCGCTGGGGTCTAAGGACGGGCGAATGCCCAAATTAGCCACACCTTGCAGTGGCTGTTGGCTCAGGCCATGCACCAGCACCGCAAAGATGCCGCTGGCGGCAGGCTTCCAACCATGGGTGCGCGACGAAAAGCGCAAATTGAGTGTGCGAAAGCCCTGCGGATAGGCGCTGGAGATGCCCAGCGCGCGCCCCAGCTTGCGGCCATGCACCACGTGGCCGCTGATGCTGTACGGGCGGCCCAGCAATTTAGCTGCGTCTGCCATGCGCCCGTGGGCTAGAGCCTCACGCACAGCCGAGCTAGACACACGCAGGCCATGCACTTCGTAGCTTTGCATGCGCGCTACGTCAAAACCTTGGCGATCGCCAGCGGCGTCTAAAAAAGCATAGTCGCCCGCGCGCTGCGCGCCAAAGCGAAAATCGTCGCCCACCAGCACATACTTGGCCCCCATGCCCTTAAGTAGCACATCATCAATGAACGCTTGCGGCGACAGGCTGGCCAAAGCCGCCGTAAACGGCAGCACCACCACTTGGTCAACCCCGCAGCGCTCCAGCTCGGTCAGTTTGTCGCGCAGGGTGGCAATTCGGGCAGGCGCAAGCTCGGGCTTGCCCGCACGGGCTGCAAAGAAGTCGCGTGGGTGCGGCTCAAAGGTCACCACACAGCTGGCTACGCTGCGGTGTGCAGCCTCGCTTTTTAGCAGGGCAATCATGGCCTGATGACCACGGTGCACGCCATCAAAATTGCCAATCGTCAGCGCGCAGCCTGGCGGCAGCGACGTAAGGGAACCCATAGTGCGGTGATAGCCTCTAACAACTTTCATGTTGGCGATTTAATAGTATGAATTTGATAGCTGTTCCCCCTCGGTTTTGCAGGGGTTTAGCCGTATTTTTGTCTTAAAAGTAACCTGAAACTAGGGTATATTGTGCTTTAAGACAGTTGTGATGGCGTTTTCCAGTGTGATAGCAGTGTGTTTGAACTACTCGGAGGTTCGTTTTGAAGGTCTTGAAACTCTCAGCCCAAGGGCTGCCCCAGTCGTGGATTAGCTTGGAACAAGCGGTGACTCACTATGCGTCAGAAGAAGTGCGCTGGGAATCTGGCGGCCAAGTGGCTGTCTACCATGGCGGTCACAACGCTGTCACAGGCCAACAGTCAATCATCACCGTTAACAGCATCATCGGCACCAAGGGCGTGCCCAATATCAACCCCTTTGATTTACGCCCCGGACTGACTAATGGCAAGCTATTTTCGCGTGACCGAAATATTTGCGCCTACTGTGGCCAGCATTTTCACGAAGAAGATTTAACGCGTGAACATATCATTCCTTACGCCCAAAACGGATTAGATGTGTGGATGAACGTAGTGACAGCCTGCCGCGCCTGCAACCATCGCAAAAGCAGCCGCACACCTGAGCAAGCACACATGCCTTTGCTTTACACACCTTATGTGCCCAGTTTGTGGGAAGACTTTATTTTGCGCAACCGCAAAATACTGGTGGATCAGATGGAGTTCTTGATGGCGCATTTGCCCAAAACATCGCGCTTGTCCGCATAGTACATGTAATAAGTTTAGTTAAGATAGCAGGGTGAAATACACCCCTGTCACCGTCGCTCCAAAAGCTATCGATCCGTCGCCCAGCAGCGCTGTGCCAGTTAACATTGGCCGTCATATTTTCCGGGAGGAAGCTTTAGTTGCGCTGCAACCGCGTTTGCAGGGTGAGGTAATTGTGGTGCCCCGCATGGGCATGTGGTGGTGGTGTCTGTTGGGGCTGGTTATGTTCGCGGCGCTGGCTTGGTTTGTCACCCAAGGTAGCTACACCCGCCGATCCACGGTAGCCGGGCATTTGGTGCCGCAAGCGGGCATGATACGGGTGCAGACCCCGCAAACTGGCGTGATCGTTGAGCGCAAGGTGGCCGAAGGGCAAGTAGTGCGCAAGGGCGAAGTGCTGTTTGTGCTCAGCAGTGACCGCATAGGCAGTGGTGCTCGTGAGATCCAGCAGGACATTAGCCGCGAGATACAACAGCGCAGCCTGTCCATGCAAAGCGAAATCGCCCGTAACGACAAAGCGCTCAATGATGAAGTCTCACATGTGAACCGCCGCATCAGCGCCTTGCAGGCCGATGCGCAAACCATAGAGCGCCAGATCGAGCAGCAGCGCCGCCGTGTAGCGGTAGCACAAGACATTAAAAACCGCTACCAGGGCCTGGCTGATCAGGAC
>JAYTMT010000160.1:0-28888 GCA_043728315.1 Polaromonas sp.
CGATGCGCTCTACGCTCAAGAGCGGCGTGCCTTGCTCTACATTAAGTAGCAGCTCAAGACCATTTGACGCTGACATTGCCCGAATTTTCTCTTCGGCGCGGACCATGCGCACGCCAAACTCGGCCTCAAACATGGCATACATGGGGCCGGTGTCGGCCGCAAGGCGCTCGGCTGTGAGGCCTTTGAAGGGCCCGCCGGGCAGCCAAATATCTTCCACTATGGTGGGTTTGCCTGCCAAGCTGAGCACGCGGCGCAGCTGCAGCACGGCGTCTCCCGTGCGCAGGTCGAGCGCGCGGGCCACCTCGGCGCTAGCGCGGGTTTTGCGGCAGTCCACAATGCGCCGCGCGGCAGGGCCCTCGGTTTGCACGTCGCCCACATCAGGCACGAGGCGCAAAAAGCGGTATTGCACCTGCTGCTCGGCGTGGGTGGCCACAAAAGTGCCTTTGCCTTGGCGGCGCACCACCAAGTTGTCAGCTGCCAGCTCGTCAATGGCTTTGCGCACCGTGCCTTGGCTCACACGGTAGCGGGCGGCCAGCTCCATCTCCGAGGGGATGGCTTCGCCCGGTTTCCACTCGGCCGCTTGCATGCTTTGCAAAATCAAGGCTTTGATTTGGCTGTACAAAGGCGAAAACGTAATCGGCGTGGGAGAAGCGAGGGCGGACATAGGCCAATCATATCTTATATAAGACATAAGACAGGCCAGCGTAAGCCACGTTTTGAGGGTAAACTCTAGGGTGTAGACGGGCAATTCCTTATCGACTGGTTAGCAACTGGTTACAGAGCCTGTTTCAACCCCTTTTTCAACACCACTCAAGTCGGAGTTTTTATGAGCAAAAAACCTGTTCGCGTTGCCGTTACTGGCGCTGCTGGCCAAATCGGATACGCCCTGTTGTTTCGCATCGCCAGTGGCGAAATGTTGGGCAAAGACCAGCCCGTGATCTTGCAGCTGCTTGAAATTCCTGACGAAAAAGCCCAAAACGCCCTCAAAGGCGTGATGATGGAGCTGCAAGACTGCGCCTTCCCCCTGCTGGTGGGCATGGAGGCGCACGCCGACCCGATGACGGCTTTCAAAGACACCGACTACGCCTTGCTGGTGGGCTCGCGCCCACGCGGCCCTGGCATGGAGCGCGCAGAGTTGCTCTCCATCAACGGCGCGATTTTCATCGCCCAAGGCAAGGCACTCAATGCCGTGGCCTCGCGCGATGTGCGCGTGCTTGTGGTGGGCAACCCTGCCAACACCAATGCCTATATCGCCATGAAGAGCGCCCCTGATTTGCCGCGCAAAAACTTCACCGCCATGCTGCGTTTGGACCACAACCGTGCTGCCAGCCAAATCGCCGCCAAAACGGGCAAGGCCGTGGGCAGCATTGAGAAACTGGCGGTATGGGGCAACCATTCGCCCACCATGTATGCCGATTACCGCTTCGCCACCATTGACGGTGCGAGCGTGAAAGACATGATCAACGACCAAGACTGGAATGCCAACACCTTCCTGCCCACCGTGGGCAAGCGTGGCGCGGCCATCATTGCAGCGCGTGGCTTGTCGTCAGCCGCCTCGGCAGCCAACGCCGCTATTGACCACATGCGCGACTGGGCGCTGGGCACGAACGGCAAATGGGTGACCATGGGCATTCCAAGCAATGGCGAATACGACATTCCCAAAGACGTGATGTTTGGCTTCCCTGTGACGGTTGAGGGCGGCGAATACAAAATCGTTGAAGGTCTGGCCATTGACGCATTCAGCCAAGAATGCATCAACAAAACGCTTAAAGAACTGCAAGAAGAACAGGCTGGCGTGGCGCATTTGCTGTAATTCAAGAAGTTCCAAGCCATGGCTAGCGCCCAAGACATCTTGCTAGGCGCCCAAGCGGGCGCTGTGGTGTTGCCAGTGTGTGACCATTACAGCGGCGTAGAGGTGCGCATGCGCAAATCGCTGGCTTTGCAGGCCGAGATGCAAGCGGAGTTTGGCGCGTGTGTGTTCGACGTGACGCTGGACTGCGAAGACGGCGCGCCTGTGGGCGGCGAGACCGAGCATGCGCACATGGTGGCCGAGCTGGCGCTTGCAGCGGCAGCATCGTCTGGTGGCAAAGCCCGCGTGGCGGTGCGGGTGCATCCGGTGGATCACCCACATTTTGCCCAAGACATGGCCATTATTGTGGGCAAAGCAGGTGACGCATTGAGCCACATCATGCTGCCCAAGGTGGAACGCCCTGAAGACGTAGATTTTGCTAAAAAAGTGGCAATGTCGCCGTCGGGTGGTGATATAGCGCTACAAGTTTTGATAGAGTCACCTGCTGCTGTGCAGCGCGCTTTTGACATCGCAGCGCACCCAGCGGTGCAAAGCTTGAGCTTTGGGCTGATGGATTTTGTGTCTGCCCATGGCGGTGCTATTCCTGCGCAGGCCATGTCCAGTGAAGGGCAGTTTAGCCACCCGCTGGTGATCCGCGCCAAGCTAGAAATCGCCTCAGCCTGCCACGCCCACGGCAAAGTGCCCGCCCACGGCGTGGTTACCGAGTTTGCCGATGCCGTCAAAATGCAGTTAGCAGCCAAACGCGCCTCGCAAGAGCTGGGCTACACCCGCATGTGGAGCATTCACCCCAGCCAAATTCGGCCGATTCTGGCCGCGTTTTCCCCCACCGACGCTGAAATTGACAATGCCTGCGCCATATTGGATGCTGCCCAAGCCGCGCAGTGGGCACCGATTAGCCATGGTGGTGCTTTGCACGACCGCGCCAGTTACCGCTACTATTGGCAAGTCATTGAACGCGCGCACCGCACAGGACGCGCCTTAGATGCCCGCATAGCCCATTTTTTACCTAAAACTTGCAACGAGACATTGCCATGACTAAATTATTAATTTTTGCCCTTGTTTCCAGCCTGTTGTGCCTGTCTGGTGCGAGCGCCACAGCCCAAACCCCTGCCAAGCCTGCCGCCGCTGGCGCAGCAGCTGCCAAAGCGCCAGTAAAGCCAGCTGCCAAAGCCGCGCCAGTTAAAGCAGCAGCGGCTGTAGCCGCTTTGTCTGAAGAGCAGCTGTCGATTGCCCAAATTGTGCATACCGGCCGCATCGCCTGTGCCGATGGCGCCAGCGTTAACATCACCCCCGATGCCAAACAAGCCGGTGCTTTTGATTTGGTTTTTGGCAAGCTTGCTTACGATGTAGTTCCTGTGCCCGCCAAATCGGGTGCTGTGCGCCTAGAGAACGAAAAAGCGGGCATTGTCTACATGCAGTTGGCCAATAAGTCGATGCTGTTCAATGAGAAGCAAGGCAAACGCTTGGCCGATGACTGCATCAGCCCTGCCCAAAAAGCCGTAGCCGATGCCATGAAGGCCAATCCCACAGCTTCGGTACTGGACGGCACGCCAACGGTGGCCAAGTAAATACTTGCATTTGCTTCATATTGCATAGCACACTATAACCATATGTCGCTGACATTGATTGTTTTTTCTATAAATTTGGCTTTTTGAAGGAGTTTTATATGCTACAAGCCTACCGTACCCACATTGCCGAGCGCGCCGCTCTTGGAATCCCGCCGCTGCCGCTGTCGGCCAAGCAAACGGGCGAGCTCATTGAGCTGCTCAAGTCGCCGCCTACTGGTGAAGAAAAAGCCTTGGTCGATATGATCACCCACCGCGTGCCAGCGGGTGTGGACGATGCGGCCAAAGTCAAAGCATCGTACCTCGCTGCCGTGGCGCACGGCACTGAAAAATGCGCGCTGATCTCGCGCGAGCATGCCACGCAGCTCTTGGGCACTATGCTGGGCGGCTACAACTTAACGCCGCTGATCGACCTGCTTGACGATGCCGTCACCGCCGCCACTGCAGCCGAGGCGCTCAAGAAGACCCTCTTGATGTTTGACCAGTTCCATGACGTGAAAGCCAAGGCCGATAAAGGTAATGCGCATGCCAAAGGCGTGCTGCAAAGCTGGGCCGATGCCGAATGGTTTACCTCGCGCCCCGAAGTGCCGCAGAGTATCAAAGTGACTGTGCTCAAGGTAACAGGCGAGACCAATACCGACGATTTGTCCCCCGCGCCCGATGCCTGGAGCCGCCCCGACATTCCTTTGCATGCGCTGGCCATGCTTAAAAACAAGCGCGACGGCAACACCCCTGAAGAAGACGGCAAGCGCGGCCCCATAGCGCAAATCAAGGCGCTTGCCGCCAAGGCCGAGGCCGCAGGCGGCGTGGTGGCCTATGTGGGCGACGTGGTGGGCACGGGCTCTAGCCGCAAGTCAGCCACCAACAGCGTGCTGTGGTTCACAGGGCAAGATATTCCGTTTATCCCCAACAAGAAGTTCGGCGGCGTGTGCTTGGGCGCCAAAATTGCGCCGATTTTTTACAACACCATGGAAGACGCAGGCGCTTTGCCTATCGAGCTGGATGTAAGCCAAATGCACATGGGCGACGTGATTGAGCTGCGCCCCTACGACGGTAAAGCTTTCAAAGACGGCAAGGAAATCGCCAGCTTCCAAGTTAAAAGCGAGGTGCTTTTTGACGAAGTGCGCGCTGGTGGCCGCATCCCCTTGATTGTGGGCCGCGGGCTGACTGCCAAGGCGCGCGAAGCGCTGGGTTTGCCAGTGTCCACGCTGTTCCGCTTGCCCACACCACCTGTGGCTTCCACCAAAGGCTTCACTTTGGCGCAAAAAATGGTCGGCCGTGCCGTGGGTTTGCCCGAAGGCCAGGGCGTGCGCCCGGGTACCTACTGCGAACCGAAAATGACCAGCGTGGGCTCCCAAGACACCACCGGACCCATGACCCGCGACGAGCTCAAAGACTTGGCCTGCTTAGGCTTTAGCTCCGATTTGGTCATGCAGTCCTTTTGCCACACCGCTGCCTACCCCAAGCCCGTAGACGTGAAAATGCACCACGAGCTGCCAAGCTTCATCAGCACACGTGGCGGCATCAGCTTAAAGCCGGGCGATGGCATCATCCATTCATGGCTGAACCGCATGTTGCTCCCCGACACTGTGGGCACGGGCGGCGACTGCCACACCCGCTTTCCTATCGGCATCAGCTTCCCCGCTGGCTCTGGCCTCGTGGCCTTTGCCGCCGCCACAGGCGTGATGCCTCTGGACATGCCAGAGAGCGTGTTGGTGCGCTTCAAAGGCACCATGCAGCCGGGCGTGACCCTGCGCGATTTGGTGCACGCCATTCCGCTGTATGCCATCAAAGCGGGACACCTCACCGTGGCCAAGCAAGGCAAGGTCAATTTATTTTCTGGCCGTATCCTAGAAATTGAAGGCTTGCCAGACCTCAAAATTGAGCAAGCCTTTGAGCTGGCCGACGCATCCGCCGAGCGCTCGGCGGCAGGTTGCACCGTAGCGCTTAACGACGCACCCGTCATCGAGTACCTCAACAGCAATATCGCGCTGCTCAAGAACATGATTGCCAATGGCTACTCCGATGCCCGCACCATCCAACGCCGCATCGGCGAAATGGAAAAGTGGTTGGCCAAGCCCAGCTTGCTCAAGGCCGACAAAGATGCGCAATACACAGCGGTCATTGAAATCGACTTGGCAGAAATCACGGAGCCGATCGTCTGCTGCCCCAACGACCCCGATGACGCCAAAACGCTCAGCGACGTGGCTGGTGCAAAAATTGACGAAGTCTTCATCGGTAGCTGCATGACCAACATCGGCCACTTCCGCGCAGCCAGCAAGCTGCTAGAAGGCAAGCGCGACATTCCTGTCAAACTCTGGATGGCTCCTCCAACGAAGATGGATGCCGACCAGCTCACCAAAGAAGGCCACTACGGTGTCTTTGGCGCAGCAGGCGCGCGCATGGAAATGCCAGGCTGCAGCCTGTGCATGGGCAACCAAGCGCAGGTGAAAGAGGGCGCTACGGTGATGAGCACCAGCACCCGCAATTTCCCCAACCGATTAGGCAAAAACACCTTCGTGTATCTGGGCAGCGCCGAGCTAGCGGCTATTTGCTCCAAACTAGGCCGCATCCCCACCAAGGCCGAGTATTTAACCGACGTAGGCGTGATCAACCAAGACAGCGCCAATGTTTACAAATACATGAACTTTGACCAGATGGAAGAGTTTGATCCGGTGGCTGTAGCGGCTTAAATTACTGTAGTGTTTGCACAAGCCCCGCAGCGTGAGTTGCGGGGCTTTTTTCGTGGCATATAGATCACGCGGCTACTTGTCGCTGTCACAGTTGGTGTGCATGGTCGGTTGCGGATGTGTCTGCGTCTGCGCTCATCGCGCAGATGCTCTCGTAGCGTTTCAAGAGGGCTGGCGCTGCATCTGTGGTTTGTCCAGCCGGCTCTGTAGCATGCGCAAGTCATCGCTGCGCACAGACACATCCTCCACCGCCCTTTGTCCACGGTGGTTTAGAACTCCCCTGCACGCCAGCCAATCTTTGGCGGAGAGCGTTGTGTGCGGGATGGAGAAATTATGCGTAATCCGCGTGGTAGCCAAAGTAGCCTAATACTTCGGAACTTCGGGCGCATTGCGCTGCAATTTGTCCAGCACGCACACAAGGCTAGGCCGCAGTCAGCCAACGCAGAACGAAACAAAACGCCAGATACGAGAAAATATACTTGTTGAATATAAATTTCATACTAAAATAATCATACTTTAAAGGTATGCCATGGAAACTCTAGAGATCAGTATGGCTGAACGCGGCCAGATTGTTATTCCTAAGAAGGCGCGGGATGCGCTGGGGCTGCGGCCTGGGGTGAAGATGGAGCTGCGGGTGCAGGGGCAGACGCTGGTGATTCAAAAAAGCGTGAAGCTGGATTTGTCGCGCTGGATTGGTTATGCCGCGGATGATGCAGCAACTGCCGAGCAAGATTTGGCTGTGCTTCGCGGCCGGCCCGTGCCTTGGACTGGTGGTGTAGCTGACAAAGCCTTGCTCAATATGCCATATGCAGATGCGCTGCAAGCCATGGCTGTTGCGCCATCTGCAGTGCAGCGCAAGGCAAAGTCTAATTCGCATGTGGCAACGCGCACGGTAGCAGGCGCTGCGCCACGTAAACCCGCACGCAAAGCCAAAGCATGACGGTAGCGGTAGACAGCAGCCTGCTGTTTGAAATCATCAAAGCGGGCAGCAAAGCCACGCAGGCACAGCAGGCGCTAGAAAGCGCGTTGGCGCGCGGGGCGGTGTGCGTGTGCGAGACGGTATTGGCTGAGTTGGGGCGGTATTTCAAAAGCACGCAGGATTTGGAGCAGTTTTTACAGGCTTGCCAGATTGAGTACCGTGGCATGACCCAAGCGGCTGCCATGAAAGCGGCGCAAATGGTGAGGCAATACACGGTGAACGGCGGTAAGCGCGAGCGTGTAGTGGCGGATTTTTTGATTGGCGCGCATGCACTGGTGCAGGCCGATGCGCTATTGACTTTTGACGCATGTTTTTATCGCGGGTATTTTGAAGGCTTGGTGGTGTTGGATGCGGCTGAGCAGCATTGACTTCACGCCCCTTAAAAGTGGGGCGCAGAATGTTTGTACGCCCACCACGCATGCAGGCGAAGGGCGGTGATGCTACTTCAGCGCAGCGGCATAAAGGAGGAGCCGCAGGCGGGGGACAGCCGCGGAGCTGAAGTAGCACCGCCGTCCTTCGCTTGTACAAACGCCAGTTAATATTCCGCAAATAGTCCGCAAATCACACAGCACAATATAAAGTCCCATGTTGTTGTACAGTAAGCCTTACAACAACTCTGGAGACCACCATGCCCCGCTTTCTACGCCCACTCGCTATGAGCAGCCTGCTGCTAGGTTTTGCTTTATTGCCAGCACATGCCCAAACCGCAGCCACTGCGGTGTGGCCCACTAAGCCTGTGAAAATTGTGGTGACCTTTCCGCCCGGTGGCGCGCCTGACACGTTGGCGCGGATATTGGCGGACAAGTGGGGGCAAGCGCTGGGGCAGACTTTTACCGTGGACAACAAGGCTGGCGCGGGCGGCAATATTGGTGCTGACTTTGTGGCCAAGAGCGCCGCCGACGGCAACACGCTGCTGATTGCCACGGTGGGCACGCACGCCATCAACCCTGCGCTTTACGCCAAAATGCCCTACGACCATATCAAAGACTTCACGCCTGTGAGTTTTTTGGCCAGTACGCCCAATTTGCTGGTGGTCAACAACAGTGTGCCTGCTAAAAACGTGAAAGAGCTCATTGCCTTGGCGGGCAAATCGCCGCTCACTTTTGGCTCGTCTGGCAGCGGCACATCCATACACCTGTCGGGCGAATTGTTTAACACTTTGGCGGGGGTGAAAATGCAGCATATCCCCTACAAAGGCCGCGCACAGGCCATTCCAGATTTGCTTGGCGGCCGCATATCGATGATTTTTGACAACATGCCTTCTGCGTTGCCACTGGTTAAATCTGGTGAGATTCGTGCCATAGCGGTCACCAGCGCCGCGCGCTCTCCCGCTGCCCCGCATATCCCCACCATGGCCGAGTCTGGTTTGCCAGCATTTGAGGCCACCTCTTGGTTTGCCCTGATGGCACCGGCTGGCCTGCCCAAAGAGGTGCTGGCGCGCATCAATGCCGAAACCATCCGCGTCATGAACCTGCCCGATGTGAAGGAAAAACTTGCCACGGCAGGGCTTGATGCTGCCGCTGCCAGCCCCGAATCATTGGCAAGCCTGGTACAGCTGGAAACGCTGAAATGGGCGAAGGTGGTTAAAGAGTCGGGTGCAAAGCTTGACTAAAACGCACACAGCCAAAAAAACGGCAGCTGCGCCCGTTTACCAGCTGTGCCTGAGCGAGGCATTGCGCTTGGCCAGTGGCATGGTGGGTGTACTGGTGGATGCGGCTGTGCAGTCGATGCGGGCGCTGGCTGAGCAGGCCTCTGAGCCCAACACGCGCACGCGTTTGCACGACGCAGCAGACTTACTGGTGCGCCACAGGGCTACTCTGCTAGAGCTGGTGCCAGAGCATCTGTCTAAGGCCTTGAGCGCTGCTGCTCGCGGCGGTGCAGCAGCTAACATGAAGCCTGCTCTTGTGCGCTTTGACCAGCTTGAGCTGATGGATGATTTGCAGGTGCAGGAGAACGTGGAGTTAGCCCGCGCTCTGCAAAACACCACAAGGGTATGCGAGGCTGCGCTGTCAGAGCTCGATGCCCGTATTTGTGCAGCCCAGGGCTTGGCCAGTGTGCGTGCAGACAGCAACCCACTGCGCCCGCAAACATTCAATCTGGCTTTGCGCGACGCATTTGCTGCGCTGCAGGTCTCGCCCACCAGCCGCCTGCTGTGGATGCAGCACATGACGCAGTCACTGGGCCAAGAGCTGCAAAAAATATACCTTGCACTGGTGAAGCTGTTGAAAGAACACCATGTGGAGCAGGCGGCGTATGCGGTTAGTGTGAATCCCGCATCCGCATCGGCACTATCTCCTGCGCCAGCGACGTCAAGTTTTGAGCACAGCAGCCAACCGCGCCAAGACGGACAAAACTACCAGCCTGCGGGCCAGCAAGCGCAAGGCACGCGCCAGCCTGCCGGGCAGGGGAGCGCAGTGCATGGCAATCAAATGCGTGGCCATGGCGCGCAAGGAAATGGCGCACATGCTAATGACGCACAAGGTAATGGCGCACAAGCAAATGACGCACAAGCAAATGACGCACATGCTAATGCCGTGCAGCCAGAGCTGCTTGCTGGATTTTCTCCAGAGGACGTGAACCGCTTGGGCATTACTTTGGAGCAACTGCGCGATTTGCTTGCGGGCAATGCCATGGGCGATGTGGCCGCAGCATTGTCTGCGTTGCAAGCGCCAGAACTCCATGGCGTCATACCCAGTGGGCATGCAACGCACAACCCCAATGCAGACCCGCAATTTGCGCACACTGCACCGCCCGAGCAAGGTTCATCCCCATCCGAGCCAGCGGTGGCCCAAGAAGTGGTGCGCATGATGGTGGAAAACATTTTGCAAGACGAACGCTTGCTCTCGCCCGTGCGTGAAGCAGTGGGCGTGCTTGGCTCGGCGCTGATTGCGCTGGCGCTGCATGACCCGCGCTACATCAATGACAAAACCCACCCAGCCATGGTGTTGCTTAACGAAATTACAGTGCGTAGTTTGGCTTTTGCTTCGGTGCAGGCTCCTGGTTTCCACACTTTTTTTGACCCCGTGATGCTGGCGGTGCAAAACCTGTCGATGCAAGAGATACGTGACGAAAGTCCTTTTGAGGCGGCTTGGTTGGATATTGCGCAGGCATGGGCTGTGCTGCAAGCACAGGTGCAGGTCACGCGCGACCAAGCGGTGCAGGCGCTGCTGCGCGTGGAACAACGCAATTTGCTGGCAGATAAAATTAGCTTTGAACTGACCAGCCGAGACGATGCCCGTGATGCACCCATTTTCCTCAAAAAATTCTTAATCGGCCCTTGGGCGCAGGTACTGGCTGGCATACGTTTGCAAGAAGGCAATGCGCAAAATGACAGCCACGGCTACAGCGGTGCAGTGGCCGACCTGCTGTGGACTTGCCAAATTGAGCAAGCGCGTAAAAACCGTCCGCGCTTGGTGCGCAGCATTCCGCGCTTGCTGAGCAAATTGCGTGAAGGTTTAGCCAGCATCCATTGCCCCGATGAACAAAGCAAGGCTTTTTTTGTTGAGCTGATGCTCTGGCATGAGCGCGCGCTAAAACCGCCTTCACAGCAAGAGATAGCCGCCTCGTTAGCCGCCATGCAAGCCGCTGCTAACGCAGCACTAACTGCCCCGCCAACTGCACAGCCAAGCGCCGCCGCCAAGCGCCAAGACTTGCTGGCAATGATGCAAGAGGCCGACAATGACCAGGCGTGGCTGGCGCCACAGGAAGTGCGCGACTCAGGCTTTATGGACAGCAACAGTTTGGGTGGTTTTGCACCTACCCAAACGCAAAATTTCACACCGCAAACTGCTGCTAACGCCGTTGAAACTGCGTCAGCGTATGCCGCGCAGGCGGCACCCTACTTGGCACGCATGCAACTGGGTTGCTGGGTAGAGTTTCAAAGCGACCAGCAATGGCTGCGCGCCCAGCTCACATGGGCCAGCCCGCACAGCACACTCTACATGTTCACGGGTGCTGGCCACAAGCCGCATTCAATGACGCGGCGTGCGCTAGAGAAAATGGTAGTAAAAAATATGCTGCGCATGGTAGCCAACGAAGGCGTGGTAGCCAGCGCGCTGGATGCCGTGGCGCAAACGGCGGTGCGCAACACTGTTAACCGTGCACCATGATAAATTTTCAGAAAAATTGGCTAATGTCAGCGTTATATGGTCATATAACGCTATTTAATATATAGCAGCATGGTATTCAAGCTGCACTCAAACTGCGCACAGGCCACACCTTCAGGCAACCCGCAATAACTTTTTACGCACCATCTGAATGTTGTTGCGCAGCGCATACAGCTCGTCTGCATACGACAGTGGCACATTGATTTTTTCCACGCGATGCTCTAACAAATTGAGCTCATTGACCAACTCTTTGTTGCCAGTTTGCGAGGCGCTGCCACGCGTTTCAATTTCGCGCAATTGGGCATACCATTTAAAAATGCGCGAACGCACCCTAAACTGGTAGAGCGGCGGCAAGATGCGCGACAAAGGCAGCAAAATAGCAATGATGATGCCCAAGGCCACCCACATGCGCTCAATCAAATTGGCGAACCAAAAGGGCAGGTAGCGCTGCAAGAGCGGCGGGCCATTTTTCATTTGGCGCTCAGCCTCTTTGGCCATTGGCAGCTCGTCGCGGCGGGCATTGGGGTAATCGCGGGCTTTGTTGAACCAGCCAGCGCTGCTGTGGATGTTGTTGGCCGCGCCCGAAAAGAGTTGCAACAGAGCGGGGTGGGTGCTGTTGCGGGTAATCAGGGAGGTGGTGGGACCGACCAAACGCACATCTTGCGCTGGGCTGTCGCCTGCTAAGTCCACCACGCCGCGCGGTAGCACCACCGGAGATAAATAGGTAAATCGGCGTGAATAGGCTTCGCTTTGCACAAAATCCATCAGTTTGATGCCCGGCGTTTGCAGCAGCATTTGCACCATCAAAGATTCGGGCGCTGATGCAAACACAATTGCATCGGTTTCGCCGCCCAGCAGGGCGATGGTGGCGGGTGTTTGCTCGAGTTTGGTGAGCTGCAATGCGCCATCTTCTACGCGGTTGCTCTCTAGCAGCTTGGCCATGAGGGTGGGTACGCCGCTGCCTGCCGTGCCCACATTCACGCGCCAGCCTTTGAGCTGGGTAAGGGAGGTCAAGGGCACGCCAGCGCTGAGTTTTTTAGCCGAATCTTCGCGGTAAAACAACCAGATGGGTTCCAAAAACAAGCTGCCCAGTGTCTGCAATTCAGCCTCGTCTTCAGGGCGCGCATCGGCGGTGCCGCCTTGCACAAAGCCAATGTCAACTTTGCCCTCGCGCAGCAGCGCCAAGTTGGCAGACGAACCCTCGGTTTTGACAATGTCCACCTCAATGCCATTGGCCTTGAGCGCTTTCACATAGCGTTTGCTGAACTCGTCGTAGGCGCTTTGGTCGGGGCCTGTGGCTAGGCTCACACGGGTAGGCGGATTCGGGTCAAGCCACCAATACGCAAGACCAAGCAGCAGGATACCCAGCGCAATAAAAGGGCCAAACGAGATCAGTAAATCACGGATGGAAAGGAATGTGTTGCGAACGGCTTGTGGCATAGGAGCTACTATATCCCGTTTATGCAAGATACGCAGCCTGAACTTGCAGCAAAGGGCTATTTTTGAGAAATATTGCCTAATGTCAGCGCCAAAAGGTCATGTATCGCTATCAAAAAAGCAGTGTCAGCGCTCAGCTAGCCACGACACCACAAAAGCAAAATACCCGCCAAGCGCATACACCAATACGCTAAACGCCCACATCCATGTGGCGATCTGGCGTGTGCGCATGCAAGCGCTTCGCAGCTTTGGATCTATCGGGCAGGGGGCATTGCGGTTGTGCCACTGCAGTGCGCCACTGGCAACCAGCGCTGTGCCCGCAAAGAAAAATAACCCAAGCTTGTGTTCGGATAGCCAAACAAGCTGCGGAAATACACTCATCAAGCCCGACAATGCTGCGCCAGCGCCCAGCGCCACCAAAAGGGCGGGCAAAGCGCAACATACCAAGGTGGTCGAGCTGGCAAACAGCGACAGCAGCGACGCTGCGAAACTCGCTTTGCGCTGGCCCTGGCCGTCTGCTAGAGGCTCTTGGGGTAGACCAGAAGCCGCACTCATTTTTTGCCCACAAACTCAGCCTTGAGCGCCGCTACTGAGGTGTTGGCCAGCGTTTGGGTTTTCACCACATCGTAGCCAGCATCGGTGATGCCATTGCGAATTTTGGCGATGTCGAGTTTTTGTCCAAGTTTGGGTTCAACCAAGACAACCCGTTGCTTGAGGTTGACATACACCGCCTGCGTTTCGGGCATTGCCGTCAACGTTTTTTCAATGCCTTGGGCGCAAAAGGCGCAGACCATGCCATTGACAGTAATTTTTTCTATTTCAGCAGAAAAAGCGGGTAATGTCGCAGTCAAAACGGCATATATTGCTATAAATTTATGAGTAAATAATTTTTTCATAAAAACTTTCATGATCAACCAAAGTTAAAAAATGACCATCAAGTTAAACCGTACTTGCTTGGCTTGGTTAACCCCTGCCTCGACAAAATAGCGGTTGTGAATCAGGCGCAGCATAGGGGTAATTTCTATGCTTTCTGATAGCCCCCGCATGCGCCTAGCTTCCACCACAAACCATGGTTGCAGCTCGTCGTAGTCGGATTCATAAAACGAAAAACCTGCGCGCACGGCGGCGTAATCGTGGTTGATACCCGGTGCGCGGTAGAGGCGCAACAAAACAGATGCATAAACCCGCGTGGTCTCAAAATCAGCAGAAACTCCCGGGGCGAGCATGGTGCGCGTGCCCGTGAAATCGTTGCCTGTCACACCGCCAGCGCCTGTTAGCAACCAAATGTTGGCCTGTGAATGTTCGGCATTGAAGCGTTTAAGCAAGCGCGTGTAAGTGGCTTCTGTGAATTTGCGCGATTGGGTTTTATCGTCTGAGCGCATGAACAAACCCCCAGCACCCACGGCGTCACGCGGTGTCAGGGCGTAGTTTATCCAGCCCTCACGCCAGTTCTCGCCCAAATCGGTCATGCCCATGTAGCTACCCTTAAAACCCATGGGCGCTGCCAGTGCTGCGGCGCTGGCACACAGTGCCAAGCCAGCGAGTATGGGGCGCTTCAATGACCACATGGCTCAGGTCTCGGGCTTGAGCAGCACCAGCAGGTGCAGCTGCTCGCGCCAGCGCCCCAGCTGGTAGCCCACCCAGCCTGCACCCATGGTGATGGCGGTGAGCACGGCCGCACAATATCCACACAAGGCGGCGCAGATCATTTTGTCCCCGCTTTCTCTACGCTGGTAACCACATAAGCGCCCTGTAATTGCTCGGCCGTGAACATGATTTTCTCGCCCATCACCAGTTTGTCAAACAAAGCCGCATCGCGCACCTGAAACACCATGGTCATACTGGGCATATCTAGGTTTTTGATCGGGCCGTGCTTGAGGGTGACTTTCTTGGCGTCTTTGTCTACCTTGCGCACTTCGGCCTCAGCCATGTCCTTGGTGGGTGCAGCACTTGGGGCAATGCTGGCAGGGGCTGTCGTGATGGCGGCTGGGGCTGCGCTTTGCGCGAATGCAGCCATGCTCAACAGGCTTGCGGTTAGAAGGATGGATAAAGTTTTCATGGCAGTTTTCCTAGGGTTAAGTTAGAGATACAACGGATGGGATGGGTGGCTTGGATACAGAGCGAAAGCGGTGGTGTGCATTGCGTCACGTTTTTTCCACTTTGATGCTGCCCACCATGCCCACTTGGTAGTGGCCAGCAATCAAGCAGGCGAATTCAAAGTCGCCCGCTTTGTTAAAAGTCCAGACGATTTCGCCAGTTTTACCGGGCGCTACGTGCGCCATATAGGGTTCGCTGTGTTCCATATTGGGAAACTTCAGCATCAAGGCAGCGTGTGCGGCATTTTCTTGCTTGGTGCCAATCACAAATTCATGCAGCATAGTGCCCGTGTTTTTGACCACGAATTTGATGGTTTCGCCAAGCTTGGCGTTGACCTTGTCAGGGCTAAAGCGCATGCTGTCGAGCATTTTGACAGGGACTGTGCGTTTGGCCATCTTGGCTTGGCCTGCTATGCCCCAGTCTTTCTGCTCTTTTTTGGTGGCGCTGGTTTTTTTGGCGTGTTGGTCGCCGTGGGCCCATGATGTGGTGGGCAATACGCTTGCAAGGGCAGCGCTGATGATGAGTTGGCGTTTGGTGTGCATGGTTTTTCCTTTTGCTTGAATTTCAATGCTGGTGCTGTGCTGAGCCCGCGCCGGGCTTCTTGGCTTTGAGTTGCATGGGCGTGGCCATTGGCTTGCCGGTATCGGGGTTGTTCAAGCCCACCACCAAGCCGTTGTTGGACAGAATCTCAGACTGGAAGCGCGCAGGTTCAGGCAGTGCACCAGCCCATTCAAAAGCCTGTGTGCCAGCGGGCTGTTTGTACCAGCCGGGGTCTTTGTAATCGCCTGGTTTTTGGTCTTTGCGCACCTTCACGCTGGTGAACATGCCGCCCATCTCTACGGGGCCATAAGGGCCAGTGCCAGTCATCATGGGGGCGGTGTTGTCAGGCAGCTCCATTTCCATCTCGCCCATGTCGGCCATGCCGCGCTCGCCCATGACCATATAGTCGGGGATAAGTTTTTGAATTGTGTTTACCAAGCCTCGGTGGTCTACCCCAATCATGTTGGGCACGCTGTGGCCCATGGCGTTCATGGTGTGGTGGCTTTTGTGGCAGTGGAAGGCCCAGTCGCCTTCCTCATCGGCCACAAACTCAATTTGCCGCATTTGACCCACGGCCACATCGGTGGTCACTTCATACCATCTGGTCGATTTAGGTGTGGGGCCGCCGTCGGTACCGGTTACCAAAAACTCATGGCCGTGCAAGTGGATGGGATGGTTGGTCATGGTCAAGTTACCAATGCGGATGCGCACCTTGTCATGCAGGCGCACGTTGAGTGACTCAATGCCCGGAAATACGCGGCTGTTCCATGACCAAATATTGAAGTCCAGCATGGTGTTGGTTTTGGGGGTCATGCTGCCGGGGTCAACATCAAAGGCGTTGAGTAAAAAGCAAAAATCGCGGTTTACTTCGTCAATCAGCGGATGTTTGGCTTTGGGGTGCGTGACCCAAAAGCCCATCATGCCCATGGCCATTTGGGTTTGCTCATCGGCATGCGGGTGGTACATGAATGTGCCGGGGCGGCGGGCGATGAATTCGTAGACAAAGGTTTTGCCCACGGGTATTTGTTTTTGGTTCATACCGCCCACACCGTCCATGCCATTGGGCAGGCGCTGGCCATGCCAGTGGATGGTGGTGTGCTCGGGCAGTTTGTTGGTGACAAACAAGCGCACGCGGTCGCCTTCCACCACTTCAATGGTCGGCCCTGGTGACTGGCCGTTGTAGCCCCACATGTTGACCTTAAAGCCCGGTGACATTTCGCGCACGACCGGTTCGGCTACAAGGTGAAACTCCTTCACGCCGTTGTTCATGCGCCAAGGCAGCGTCCAGCCGTTGAGCGTGACTACGGGGTTGTAGGGTTGGCCTGTTTGGGGAAGTAGTGGAGGAGCGGTGTCGGGCTTGGCCATCAGCACGGGTTCGGGCAGTGCGGCCATCGCCACTTTGCTGACACTGGCGGCGGCTACTGCGCCCATGGCTGCACCGCTGAAAAAATTGCGTCTGTTCATAGGATTCTTTGTGTGAAGGGGGGATTTTTGGGGTGTGCGTGGTGACCATGGCCTAATGCGCCGCTTTGGCCTCAGAGCCTGCGCTTGCGCCTGCTCTCATGCCAGACAATGCGCCCGCTGCGGTGCCAGTCAGGGTGGTTTGCAAGTCTGCATCGGCCAGCCAAAAATCGCGCTGCGCTTCAATGGCGCCATTGACCGCCATGATTTGTGCGCGCATGTCAGACAGCAGGTCAAATACGCTTAGCAGCATGCCGTTGTAGCGCAGCAGCACTTCGTCGCTGATGAATTTGCGCAGTGGCACGACTTCATCGCGGTAGTGCACCGCCACGTCGTAGGCGGTGCGGTAGCCATGGTAGGCCTCGCGGGCCTCGCTGCGGGCGTTGATGGCTGTTTGCCGCACCTTGGCTACCGACTGCATGTACACCGCTTGCGCACGCGCATTGCTTGCACTGCCCCAGTCAAACAGAGGCAAAGGCAGCTCCAGCTCCCAGCCGCGCTTGGTCTCCGATGTGCCCGAGGTGTTGTCAAGCGTGCTGCTACTTTTGTAGCCCAGCTCCAGCGCGTTGATAAAACCACTGGCTTTGACCAAGCCCAGCGCATCTGCCACATAGCCAGATTCGGCCACGCTGGAGCGCACGTCAAGCCTGTCACGCAGGGCGCGCTCTTCTATGTTTTGAATGTCTTGCGGCATTTTGGGAATATCTGGCAGGCGCTCAACCAAGGTAAATTGGGTTTGCGCGCCCCAAAGCCCCATCAAGCGCACCAGTTTTTCGCGCTCTGCAAATGCCGCTTGCTGGGACTTGGCCAGTTGCGTGGCGGCATCGGCTAAAAAAACTTGCTCGCGTGCTTGTGTTAATCGGCTGAAATTACCCACCCGAGCCAAGCGCCGCGCCAGCTCGCCGCTGGCCTCGGCCGCTAGCTTAGCATTGGCCATGTAGGCGGCAGTTTGTTGCGCTGCTACTGCATTGATCCAAGCCTTGCGGGTGTCGGCTGCGAGTTTGATCACCTCTTGCGCCGCGTTTAATTTGGCCAATTCGTGTTGCTGGCTTTGCCACTTGGCGCGCCAAGGCAGGCTCAGCAGGCCAATGATGTTGAATTTCAATGCGCGTTCAATTTCAAGCTTGTCGCCTTCTACAAAACGACCGATTGAAAAATGCGGATTGGGCAGGCTACCCGCTTGCGCGCGGTCAGCATCGCTGATGCCAAGCGTGGCCAGTGATGCATGCAAGCCCGGGTTGTTGAGTAGGGCTATGCGCACGGCTGATTCTGCACTGATGGGTGCGCTCAGCAGCTTGGCCACGGCCGCGCGCGTGTCGGCGGTATCGGCCACGGCTACTTGTGCAGCCACGCCAGCGGTTTTGCCTAAGATTTGGGTATTGAGATCAGCAGCGCCACCATCGGGAGATACGCTGGCGCAGCCAGCCAGCGCAATGGCTGCTGCTATGAGGGAAAATTTAAAAGAAAAAGTCATAGCGGCCTAGTGTTTGTGCGCAGGTGCAGGCGCGGGTTTGGGTACTTGCCGCGCGTCTGGCGCGGACAAGTTCGGGCTGGCATGGGTTTTGGCGGGCATGGCTGGTTCGGGCATGTCGGCTTTAGCGGCTTTGGCTTTTTCTAGTGCCTCCCATTTCAAAATATCCACATGCCCACGTAAAAATTTGCCTACATCGTCATTGGCCTTGCGCCAGTTCTCGCTGTCTTTTTCTACGCCTAGCGAGGTTTCCTTGAATACCGAGCGGTAGACCACGGCGGGCACATGCGCTGCCGGGTCACTGGCCAATGGCTGCGGCGCTTGCGGTGTGGCGGTGGCGGTGGCGGTGGCCGCATTGGCCATGCTTTTATGTGGCATTTGCTGGGCAAATGCAGTTGCGCTGAAGGATAGTGCGATAAAAATAATGCTGTGTTTCATATGGTTTTCCTAAACTTCTTGCCAATCTGGCAAGCCTGCGGGCAGGGCGAATCCACCGATCCGTGCTGCAAACTTCAAATTGCAGACGGACTACTGGACAGAAAACTCAAAGAACGGGTGGTTTTGTCAGAACAGACAGGTCGGCGCTGGCCCACAGCAGAGGCGGCTGCGCGGCGAGCGTGCTGGAGCGCGCCTGCAGCAAAGTGCACAGCGGCTGGGGGAGGGAGGCGGTTAAATGGCAGACTTGGCACACGGTGCAAGCGTTGGACACTGGGGCATCAGTGCTGGACGTGGCGGAGGGCGTATCTGCGCTGTGGCAAGGGTGCGCAGCAAGGGCTGGAGTAGCCATATTTTCAATATTTACAGAATTTGAACCAGATGTCAGCGCCATATGGTCATTGTTTGCTTCTGTAAATGTAGCATCACTGCTTATGGCTTGGGCCGCTTGCAAGCCTTGTTGCGCCATGGCCTGAACCATGCCATAGGCCATGGCATCACCCATCCAGCCGCGCAGGGGCAGCAGGGCTATCATGAGGATGAAGATAAAACGGCGCATGGGCTAATGATAAACCTAATCGAGAAAAGTTCACTAAAAGTTCAAATCACAGCATAAATAGCATCACCGCTGCCATCAGCACCATGCCCACGTCCTCGACTATGGTTACCGTGCTCATGGGCAGCTTGAACACCGTGCCAAGGCAGGCGCACTGGATCTGCGTGTTGCTGCGCACTGCGCGCACCACGCCAATGGCCGAAAAGCCCATGATGGCCACGGTGGCCCAATTGGTGAATACTGGATTGAAGTTTGACAAATAGGCCATGCCCAAAGCCAGCTCCACAAAGGGATAAACCAAGCCCCAGCCCTGCCAGCGCGCGGCCAGCAGGTCGTAGCCTGCATAGGCATTGGCAAATGCGCGCAAGTCGAGCAGCTTGAAAAACGAAAATACCAAAAAGAACCCCGCCATGAAGTAGCGCATGGTCTCGCCCGCTGTAACCGTAGCCAAGCCCATGCCCAGATGCATGAACAATCCCATGGGTTCGCCCATAGCCGCTGCGTGCAAGCCCACTTGCAGCAGCACACTGCACAGCAAAATGTAGCCCGCAATCAGCAGCAGCGGATAGTAAGTGGCCAGCCAACTAGGCGGCGCAGTATTCGCTATTATTTGTGCAGCTGCATATGACGCTATGGTGTTGACATTAGGCTTATTTTCTGTCAATGTGTAGTTACCCACTGCCTGCACAGCGGCTTGCATGTCAGCCAATGTTTGTGCGCTGGGCGCATGGCTGAGCGTGGCTTGCATGGGCGCTAGGCTCACTTGCACGTCGCTTGCAAAAGGCTGCAATGCAGTGGTAACTTTGCGCACACAGGCGCCGCAGTGCAGGCCAGACAGGGCGTAGCTGTGGGTTTGTTGAGGGGTAGTCACAGTCATGTCGGACCAAATTGGCTGCGCGCTGCAGTGCGCTCTAGCAGTATTTTTTCTGCAAGTGGTAAGAGGCGGGTTTTGATGGATTTGCCAAGCAGGGTCAAAACGACTATTGAACCCAGTAAGAGCGCTAAGCCTATGTAGGCGGCCCAGCGCGGGTCAAGGTTTGCCCCAAGCCGCCCTAACAGCCAGCCAAATCCGATGAAGATGCTTATCCAAGCAGCAGCACCTAAGCTGTCGGTAAATACAAATTTTTTCCACGGCAGTAGCGATGCGCCTGCACCTAAGCCAACCAATGAAAATGTACCTTTGACAAACCTGTAGAGCAGCAGCACACGCAAACTGTAGCGCTCCACGCCTGCGCTGGCCAGCGCAAGCCATGGCGCAAATGTAGAAAAACGCCTGTACAGCCAAGGCGCTGCAAATCTGCCAACTGCAAAGCGCAATTGCCCGCCTGCAATGCTGCCCAATAACGTGGCTGCAAACAGTGCATCCAGACGCAGCGCGCCTTGCGCGGCCGCAAATCCAGCCAACATAGGCAAAGGCCCAGTTTTTCCTAAACAATAGGCCAGCAAAATGCCATACACCCATGTGTCGTATTGGGCAATCAGAGCTAAGAGTTCTGCTAAATCCATGGGGCTATCCTTGTTGGTGTCATTTGACTCGGTAGTGTCAGTGCTTGTGAATATTGGGCTGCGAGTGCTGGTGTGCCGACTCTAGCGCAGGCCTGGGGGGAATGCTTGGCGTGGCCAAAGCCCCTAGCTCGGCGCGTATTTCTTGCCTGGCCATTTTAAGGATTGTCCATCCAGATGTGATGCTAAGCCACGCCATGACAAAAGCCACTGCCAGATCAGGCCATGCGCTGGCCGTGCCAAACACCCCCAGCGCTGCTGCAACAACGGCTAAATTGCCAATCGCGTCGTTGCGGGTGCACAGCCAAACGCTGCGCATATTGGCATCGCCTTCGCGGTAGGCATACAGCATGGCCGCCACTGCCAGATTGACCAGCAATGCCAGCGTGCCCACCACGCCCATCGTCAGCGCATCGGGCGCTGCGCCATATTGCCATGCCCACAGGGCTTTGGCCAAGACACCCAAGCCAAATGCCAGCATGCACAGGCTTTTAAACACCGCTGCGCGGGCGCGCCATGTCACCGCCATGCCCAATACCAGCAAGGACAGTGCGTAGTTGAAACCATCTCCCAAAAAGTCAATCGAGTCAGCCAACAGGGACACGGATCCCGAGGCTGCACCGGCCACAATTTCTATGCCAAACATGGCAAAGTTAAGCAGCAAAGCGATCCACAAGATACGGCGATAGCTTGGGCTGTTGTGCCCCGCGTTTGGGGAATGGGCGTGCTTGCAATGGGCGGACATACAGGGCTTTCTGGGTAAAAATGGATCTATGGCATGATTAGAAAGCTTAAAGTTACTTGAAGGTCAAGCATGGACACTGTAAATCCACAGGATTTGTATGGGTATCGCATCGGTGCGGCGGCGCAGCGCAGCGGCATTTCGGCGGCCAATATTCGGTATTACGAAAAAGAAGGCCTGGTTCCGGCGCGGGGCATGGGCGACAACCTATACCGCAGCTACAGCGATGCCGATATTGCCCAACTGCGTTTTATACGGCGGCTGCGCAGCTTGGACATGTCACTCGATGAGGTGCGCAGCCTGCTGCATTTAGACCTGCGTAACAAGGCCGACTGCCAGACGGCACGGGATACTTTGGACGGGCATATTGCCCATGTGCAAGAGCGGTTAAAAGAACTGCGCGGACTAGAAAAAGAGCTAGCCAGCCTGCGCGCGCGCTGCGACGGCACCGGCATGCAATGCCACATCATTGAAGCACTGCACCAGCAGGCCGATGCCGCCGTGACCAACAAACCACTCAAGCGCGGGGCTTCGCACCTTTAGCAAGATGTCCATGGGCTATCCGGCCTATTGGTCGGCAGCAGCATGCGCAGGCCGTCTTTATTAATCGTACTTCGATGAAGTGGTAAATCCGGCCCAGCGACCATGGATTCAAGATGCCTTTTGACTCGTTGAAGCACTTGTCTGCTGATCGCGCATATATGCAAACTCTGCCGACATAAAACGCTGCACTGCCATCACCGAAGAGAGCTCTGCTGTGCGCTTGTGGCACACCATGTAAAGGTGTCCCACGAAAGCGCGGTCAATCTCCAAGGGCAGCGCTCGCAGAGCGTGAATGTGCGTGTACCGATGCTGTACAGCGGGCATCAACATAGCGCCCGCGCCCGCTCGGCAGGCGGCAAATTGCACGTTGTAATCGTCCGATGTAAATGCTGGCTTGAAGTTTGGAATAAGCGCATGCAAGACTCTATTGGATCGAACATCGTCATAGGGTGGTGCCCAGCAAATCCAGTCCAAATCTTTGACGGTGTAGTGTGCTGGCAGACTTTGCACATAACGCTCGCTTGCATAAGCTTTGATGGGGACACTGATCTGGTCTAGGCATACCAAGTCTGGGTCTTGCGGGGCAATGGTTCTTAGCGATAAATCGGCCTCGCCGCGGCCTAGGTTGAGCACGCGCACGCCAGACAACAGCTCAATATGCAAGCCAGGATGGACACGGCGAATATCAGCTGCCATGGGAGCGACAAAATCATAGGCTGCAACAGGTGGTGCGGCGATGCGCACCTTGCCCTGCATACCCTTTCCTTGTTGCACCGTGGCCTCGGCGGCCCACTCGGCCATGTGTTGGGCTGAGGGCAGCAGGCGCAGGCCTAGTGGGGTCAGGCTTACACCTTGGCTGGCACGGGTAAACAGGGGTTCGCCCAACTGGCTTTCCAGTGCAGCAATGCGCCGACTCAGCGTGGCCTGCCCCAGCCTGAGCATACGTGCAGCCGCACTCAAGCTGCCTTGCTCGGCAACGCAAAGAAAAAGTCGCAAATCGTCCCACTGGGTGTTCATACGGGCTGTATCCATTTAAATGGTGAAGGTAAGTGCATATCCAATTATGGATGATTACATCTGAAATTAGCCGATTGCCATTTGTTATTAGGGTGGCAATAATACCGCCATCGTGGTCAACACCCGATTTTTTCAACCAATTGGAGTACACATGAAACAAGTCAATCACATTATCTGCGCGAGCATTTTGGCGCTAACGCTGGTCGCTTGCGGGGGCGGGGGTGGTTCAACCACCAGCAATTCAATAGGTTTTACCTCTGTGGTGTCTTTTGGAGACAGCCTCAGCGATGCGGGAACGTATGCGGTGGGCACGGTAGCCGCAGTGGGAGGTGGGCGCTACACGGTCAATTCAGGCGGGGCAACACCTACAAAAATTTGGCTCGATTTTTTGTCCGCACAGCCGGCCTTACCTGCGCCCTGCGCCGCAGTCAAAGGGCTTGATGGCATCGCTGCGCAAGGTTTTTCTGTGCCGCCCACCAGCCAAACCAGTTGCACGAACTATGCGCAAGGCGGTTCGCGCGTGACGCATCCGATAGGTCCTGGCAACAAAAACATCCCAGCCAGTGCAGCGCTTGGCCAGCTCACCCACCCACTTACCACCCAAGTTGCAGACAACTTGGGGCGCAACGCTGACGCATTCAACCCCAAGGCCTTGGTCACGGTCATGGCGGGTGGCAACGATATTTTTATACAAGGTGCTGTTGCCTCAGCCGCGGCTACTATGGCCACCACACCGACCGCCTCCAATATCGCTGCATTCACAGCGACGGCAACCAATATCGGTGGGTGGTCTTCAGCTGAGCAGGTAGCCGTATTGACAGCCACTTCTGAAGCTGCTGGCCAAGCCGCTTTACTAGCAGGTTTGCTGGCCAATATGGCCAAGGCGGGTGCTGAGCAGGCCAATTTGGTCAAAACCCAAATGGTCGCCAAGGGTGCTAAATACGTACTGGTAGTTAATCTACCAAACGCAGGCGCTACACCCATGGGATTTGCTGGTGGTCCACAAACCGCAGCCATTTCTACCGCCATGGCACAAGCCTTCAACCAGACACTCGCTGCAGGTTTGGCTGGCACTGCAGGGGTCGTGTTGGCTGATGCGTTCACCACCAGTACCGACCAATACAATAACCCCAGTGCCTATGGCCTGAGCAATGTCACGCTGCGTAGTTGTAAAACTGATTCCAGCAATATTTTGGGTGGTGTTTCTTTGGTGTGCAGCCCCTCCAATGTAATCGCTGGTGATATTTCCCGATACGGTTTTGCCGACGACGTGCATCCTGCGCCATACGGTCACCAATTACTCGCTCAATTCGCGGCCAAAGCGCTCGCTACTGCTGGCTGGCTTTAGGTAGCCCTAATGGATGTCAACATGATGCAACAACGACCCCTGAACCAAAGCGATTCGCTCGATGATTTCCAGGCTCGCACCATTACCCTGCAAGTAAAAACCAAAAAAGTGTATGTGGCTGGATCAGGTCCTGCTGTGGTGGTGATGACCGAAATGCCCGGAATTAGCCCGCATGTCGCGCGCTTCGCCCGCTGGGTCAGAGACGCTGGTTTTACGGTGTACATGCCCCACCTGTTTGGTGACGATGGTGCTGTGCCCAACGCGCTGAGCACCGTCACTGCGCTTGCGCGGGCCTGTATCGGGGCAGAATTTCGTGCATTCTCTGCCAATGCCTCCAGCCCTGTAACCCAATGGTTGCGTGCATTGGCGGCCTTGGCGCATTCCGAGTGTGGCGGTAAGGGCGTAGGGGCGATTGGCATGTGTTTTACCGGTAACTTTGCATTGAGCATGTTGCTAGAAGAGGCGGTGATTGCACCTGTGTTGATGCAGCCCTCACTGCCCCTTCATGACGCGGCCGGGCTGCATATTTCCCCCGAGGAGTTGGCCACGGTCAAAGCCCGCATGCAAGCGCAGGATTTGACCGTACTCGCCTACCGCTTTGCGGGCGATAAGTATTGCAAAGCAGAGCGTTTTGCAGCGTATGAAAAGGCACTGGGGAACAGTTTTTGTCCCCGTGTATTGCCTGACAGCGCCGCAAACCCCGATACCCCAATGTCCAATCCGCACAGCGTGGTAACGCTGCATTTGATTGACAAGGAGGGCGAGCCTACCCGTGCTGCACGGGACGAAATATTGGAATTCTTCAAGCTGCGCCTGAACACCTGACTATCGCCATCTGCCCCTTTCCTAAAGGCCATAAAGAGGTTTGTGCAACAGATGACGATACGAGTCGTCATTGAGTCGCTGCACCAGCAGGCAGATCCATGCCCCTGCTTTGCATCACTGCGCGTAAGCGGTCGGGGTAATCTGTGATGATGCCGTCTACGCCCCAGTCAAGGAGGCGCTGCATGTCGGCGGGGGCATTCACAGTCCATGGAATCACTGGTAGGCTTAGGGTGTGGCTGGCTTTCACCAAGCCTTGTGTCACATCCAAGTAGTGGGGTGACCAAACATCCCCGCCCGCAGCTTTAACCATGCGCGGCACGCTGCTGTGTTCGGCCAACTTGATGCCAGCGGTCCATATGCTTGCCAGAACTGGGTTTGTGAGGTTTGAAATCGTCTCGCCACCCTGGCGCTGGGCGCTTAAATACACGGTACGTATGCGAACAGTGCGTTTTCTGGGTAGCAGCACTTGGTTGGTAATCGCCTTGGCATTGGCCGCCTGCACCAAGCGCAGGGTGCGCCAGTCAAAACTTTGCACGGTGGTGCGATGCGCCATGCCGTGCTTGGCTATGACTGCCAGCAGCGCCGCGACCATGCGCTCGGGGGAGGCGGTTTGCTCTAGGAACGCAGGGTGCAGTTTGGTTTCGATGTTAAAGCGCACTTCGCTGGCGTTGCGTTGTTTAACCAGTTCAAACAGCGCTGCGAGTGTGGGAATACGTTGCCCGTCTGCAGGAATTTGCTGGGCAAAGCTTGCCGCATAGGCGCTGGCAGGGTTGATGCGGCCCACGTCGTAGCTTTGCAGCTGGGCGAGGCTCAGCGATGCGATGGTGGGGGTTTGCGTGATCCACGCGCCACTGGCATCGCGGGTGAAGGCCGGGTTGAGCGAGCGGTCATGGCTGATCACCACCACCCCGTCGGCAGTCAGGCCAATGTCCAGCTCTAAGGTGGTTACGCCAATATCCAGCGCTTTGCTGAAGGCGGCCAGCGTGTTCTCTGGTGCTAGGCCGCGCGCGCCGCGGTGGCCTTGCAAGTCGAAGCTGGCTACAGGCTTGGGCTGTTGGCTTTGCGCATGCAGCCCAAGCGCACCCAGCAACGCCAGCCACACAATCAGCAGTCGAATCATGTTTTTTCCTTGGTTTTGAGTACGTTTTGTGCACGATACCATTTTTTTGTTTAACAAGGTTTATAAAGCGATGCGAACGGCTTTTGTACTGGATCAGGTCGGCGGCGTTGCCTCAGTTCCGCGGCTGTCCTCCGCCCTGCGGGCTCCCCCTTTATGCCGCTGCACTGAGGCAACACCACCGACCTGATCCTGCATACTTGGTGAGCACAAGGGCGTGCACGCCTATAAGTTAAAAAGCCGCCTTAAACCTAGCCACTGCTGCGACATAAAACCATGCCCATAGTTTTTGCCTTGCTCAATTTGATCGCGCACACCTGTAGCGTCAAAGCGCTTCTCGTAATTGGCTGTGCCAAACAGTGTATCCCACCAAGGCAACAGCACGCCAAAATTGTGTCCACCGAGGGTAATGGCCCCCACGCTTGCCACTTCGTGTGCTGCGCTGCCCCCCGAGGGGGTGCGGTCTGCGCTTGAGGCGGCTCTGCGCTTGCCCATGGCTCCCACGTTTGCCACTTCGTGTGCTGCGATGCTTTTAACTGACTCATGCCCAATCCCTACCGCGTGGTGCAAGCGGTGAAAACGCGGACTGACCCACAGGCGCTCGCCCCAGTGGCCGAACCATATGCGCAGGTTGGCGTGCTGGAAGCTCTCAGACAGCTGGGTGACTGCCACAATGGCCATGAACTGGCCCGGCGCTACGCCAATCAGCTGGGCGGCCAGCACCAAGATGCTGTCGCGCAGCAGGTCGTCGAGCAGGTGGTTGCGGTTGTCGCTCCACGCGGTCATTTGGCGCTGGGCGTGGTGCAGGCTGTGCAGCTGCCACCACCAGTTAAAGTGGTGCTGGGCGCGGTGAATCCAATAATCTACAAAGTCAAAGGCGATCAGGTAAACCACAAAACTGAGCAGCGCCCACTGGCTGATGCCCAGCGCTGCGTCAAGATGAAAGCCGCCCAAGCCCTGCCCACGCAGCAGGCCAAATAGTTCGTCAAACAGCGGGTCAACTGCAAAGAAAAGCCCCAAACGAAACAGCCCCAAACGGTGAATAAAGGTGTACAAAATATCAGTGCGCACCGTGGCGCGGTCAGTCACGGCCTCTACGGGCCGCCAGCGCTGCAAGGGCACAAACACGCAAGCAATCACCAGTATTTGCAGCATGCCCACCAGCAGCCAGCCCGTGGCGGTGAAGCCGTCTTCTACAATGCCACCCATGCCCAGTGCATACATCAGGGGCTGCACAGCCGCTTCAAAGAGCCACTGCTGGGCAGCGGCAAAAGCGTTGGTCAGAATGTCTAGCATGGCTTAAGACTTCGGCTTAGATGCCGCCGTCTGCTGCGCAATCCACGCCGCATACGCAGGGTGCTCGCGCAGCGTGGCAAAGCACAGGCCGCGCGCTTTGAGCCCCACAATCAGCGGCTCAAGCACCGCCGGAGCCCATGGGTCTTTGCGCGACCAAATGCCCAGATGCGCCATCAAAATATCGCCAGACTGGATGTTTTTGAGCGCTTTTTTAAGCAAAACTTCATTGGGAAAAGCTTCACTGGATAGCTCATCACCCAAAAACCCCGCATCGGCCCAGCCCACATGCGCATAGCCGCAGCTTTTGGCAGCGGCCAGCAGCTTGGGCGAGGTTTTGCCGCCGGGCGCGCGGTACAGGGGCAGGGCGGTTTTGCCGGTGTATTGCTCAATGGCGGTGCGCGCTTGGTCGATATTGGCGCAGTATTGGGCGCTGTCCCAGTTAAGGCGCTGGCCAGTGCGTGGCCCGGCGCTGGGCGATACTGCAAAACGCGCCAAACCTGCCGCACTTGGTTCGGCCAAATCGGCCTTCCAGTAGGTGTGGTCATAGGTGTGGGACGCAAACTCGTGGCCTTCTTTGCCCCTTGCAGCCCAGAACTCTCCCCAGTTTTTGTCAAGGCTGGTGCCGCCGTCTTTGGTTTTCTCATTGGCCACAAAAAAGGTGGCTTTGACTTGGTGTTTGTTCAAAATTTGCGCCATCAGGGGCGCAACTTCCATGTGGCCAGTGTCCAAGGTCAGGTACACAGGTTTGTCACATCTTTTTACAGAATTTTGTGCTGATGTCAGCGTCATATGGTCATATGATGCTATTAAAATTACAGCGATAAGCCATTTGCTTGCCCGCACAACCAAGCGCAGCTGCGGGCGCTTGGCATGCAGCGCGGTGCTACTGGCGGGCGGCGTGGTCAAGCGTCCATACACCATGGGGGGAGCGTCCTACGTTGATGTGGCGAAGCGGTTTTTTGCCCTCTAGGTCAACCACGGTGAGGCGTTTGGCCCAGCGCGCGGTCACATACAGTGATTTTCCATCGGCTGAGACTTCCATGCAATCGGGTCCACCGGGCACTTTGTAGCTGGCCACCACTTCTAGGCTTTGCAGGTCAATTTTAGACACCGTATTGGCCACGCGGTTGCTCACAAACACGTGGCGTTTGTCGCCCATGGCTCTGAAAGCGTGGGCACCTTCGCCTGTTTTGATGGTTTTGTGCAGCTTGGGTTCTTTGCCCGACACGTCAAACACCTGCACGCTGTCAGACGCAGTGAGCCCCACCAATACAAAGCGGTCATCTTGCGCGCCAAACACGTCGGCAGGCATCTTGCCAGTGGCCGTGCGCCAGCGCACGTTTTGGGTGG